>CAMPBM010000001.1 GCA_946637865.1 uncultured Lachnospiraceae bacterium
AATATATTGCTAGCTCTTACATAATTTTAATTTTTGACTACTCTACTTTAATAGCTACCTGAATTGTAACCTATTAAATGATAATGTTTCATATCTTCAAAGCAAAAATAGTCATAAACTAAATTCATTCCCAATATACTTTAATAAAGTTTACATAGACAAACATTTAAGGAGGAATTGTAAATGGAAAATAATTTTAAACTATACGAGGATATTGCTAAACGTACTGATGGTGATATTTATGTTGGAGTAGTTGGTCCAGTTCGAACAGGTAAATCTACATTTATAAAAAGATTTATGGATTTACTAGTAATACCGAATATAGATAACTCGTACAAACAAGAACGTGCCAGAGATGAATTGCCACAAAGTGCTGGAGGTCGAACAATAATGACCACCGAGCCAAAATTCATTCCAAACGAGGCAATTGAAATAACGATTGGTAACAATATCTCATTAAAAACAAGACTTGTGGATTGTGTTGGGTACTTAGTAAATAATGCAATTGGATATTTAGAGGACGATATGCCTAGAATGGTTAAAACTCCGTGGTCTGATGAAGAAATTCCATTTGAAAGAGCTGCAGAAATAGGCACAAAAAAAGTTATACAGGAGCACTCAACTATAGGTATTCTTGTAACAACTGATGGTAGTATAACAGACATTCCCAGAGAAGACTACATAAATGCAGAAGAAAGAGTTGTGTATGAATTAAAGGAATTAAATAAACCCTTTATAATTCTTCTTAATAGTGATTCACCTTACTCTGAATCAACAAAAAGTTTAGCAAGAAAATTAGAAGAAAAATATGAAACTACAGTAATTCCAACAGATTGTTCAAATTTAGAGCTAGAAGATATAAATAATATATTTAGTAAAATCCTATACGAATTTCCTATTGAAAGAATAAATATTTCATTCCCTAAATGGGCTGACAGGTTAAATGAAAACCATTGGTTGAAAAAAGAATTATTTTCCGAAATAAAAGAGGCTTGTGCTAATGTTAGAATTTTAAAAAATATATACAATACTATCAACAAACTGCAAAAAACAGAAATAATTACATCCAGTGTTTTAGATGAAATTAAACTAGGTACTGGTGAAGTTAATGTTACTATAAATTTAAATGATAATCTTTTTTATAAAATAATTACAGAAATCTCAGGCATGGAAATTTCTAATGAAGGTGATTTATTTACAACAATTGCTGAGCTTTCCAAAGCTAAGAAAGAATACGATAAAATTGCGTATGCACTAGAAGAAGTACATGCAAAAGGTTATGGAATTGTGACACCTTCTATGGATGAATTAATTTTAGATGAACCCGAAATGGTAAAACAAGGTTCTAGATACGGTGTTAAATTAAAGGCAACTGCTCCTTCAATACACCTTATCAAAGCTGACATTGAGACAGAGGTTTCACCTATTGTAGGAAGCGAAAAACAATCTGAAGAACTTGTTAACTATTTGCTTTCTGAATTTGAAAGTGATCCTAAGAAAATTTGGGAATCTAATATATTTGGAAAAAGTCTGCATGAATTGGTTAATGAAGGATTGCAAAATAAGCTTTCAAGGATGCCTGAAGATGCACAGGGCAAATTGCAAGAAACTTTGGAACGTATTGTTAATGAAGGTAGTGGCGGATTGATTTGTATTATATTATAAAATATAGTTTATATAACAATAGCGGACATTAGGAAAGCTCTATAAATTAATTTTTACTCCATACTAGAACTTTCCTATTATACGAAAAAAATCAATAAAAATTCTTGAACCCTAATACAGCGTTTTCAAGAATTTTTATTAATTACTCCTCTAAATCAATTTATAGTTATTTTTTGCCTAATTAGATTTTACTACTATAATTATGCTTTTTATATTTTACATAATGAAAAACTTACAACTTTCAAAATCTATAATATCAAAACCTACTTTACAAATTCTAAAATAGCCTCAATAGTCTTTCTTTGTTGTTCTTCCCAACTAATATTTGCATTATTATCCTTTGACTGTTTTCCATAGTTACCAAACTGTGCATGATTTCCACCATTTATGCATACTTCTGTTGTATTTTCGTTCCAAAACTGTTTTCCCTCATTATATTTAACCATATTTAAAACTCCGTCTTTATCTCCATATATAGATAATATCTTCATATCACTAGATAATTCCTTAGTTGGATATGCTGCTAATAAAATTAATCCATCTATCTTATCTATATTTTCTGAAGTATACATTGAAGCAACTGCCCCTCCAAGAGAGTGTCCAGAAAGATACCAATTTTTATAGTTGTATTTATCTATTATCTCATCGGCTCTGTTTTTCCCAAAGAATGCTAAATGAAATGGCATCTCTATCACAAAACAATCCTGCCCCTGCTCTGCTAAATGATATAGCAAAGGTGCATATGCTGTTGTATCTACCTTGGCTCCTGGATAAAAAATAATTGCATTTTCTTCACCATATCCATCAAAGAAATATCCCCTATCTATTTTGGTTACAGTAATATCTCTATCACTTTTTAAATAGTCATATACCAATTGCTCACTCTTTGAATAACTACATAGAAAAACTGTAGCTAGAACTATCATAACTATTAAGAAAGCTACTATTACTATAACCGTAATCTTTACTTTTTTATTACTCATCTTAATCACACTCCTTAGCATATATCTCTATATTAAATTTACATAATCTCTATAACTATTATACTATATTTTAGATAAAAATGCAAAGATGTTATAATTTACTCTTTTTTGGTAAATACTACAAACAAGTCATAACAGAAAGGATATCTATAATGAGAAGATACAATTTATTTAAGCAATTCTATACTAGATTCATAAAATACACACCTAACTCAGAATATAACTTCTATCTTACAACAGAGAATTATAAAAAAATAGAAAAAAGTCCAATATCACCTACTAAAAGCTTAGAGCCCACACACATATCACAAAATTTACAAGAAAACATGAATTTTTTAAAAGTAAAATACAATAGTCTAATAAATAGCGACATAGTAATTAGAGAATTTTCATTAACTGCACAAAACAAAGAATATAGTTCTGCCATAATCTATATTGATGGTATGGTAGATACAAAAATAGTAAATGACTCCATTCTACGTCCACTTATGCTAAAAAACAAAGCTAATACCTACCAATCAAAAGAAAAAGAAGTTATTTCAGAATTTAATAACAATGATGTAATAATTAGGAAAATAAAAAAATTTAATGTAGAAAACTATATTTATAGTCATCTAATTCCTCAAAATGATATAAAAAAAGTAAAACAATATGATGAAATATTGACTAGCATAAACATGGGAAATTGTATACTACTAGTTGATACACTACCAGTGTGTTTTAACCTTGACGTTAAAGGATTTAAACAAAGAAGTGTTAGCTCCCCTAAAAATGAGATTGTCGTAAGAGGCTCCCAAGAAGCTTTTGTCGAAAATATAAGAACTAATACGTCCATGTTGAGAAGAATAATAAATAGTGAAAACCTAGTTATAGAAAATTGTTCGATTGGAAAAATAAGTAAAACAAAAATAGCAGTCTGCTATTTAAAAGACATAGCAAATAATGACCTGGTAGCAGAAGTGAAATATAGATTAAACAATCTAGATATAGACTATTTAACTTCTTCTGGGCAATTGGAACAATATATTCAAGACAGTAGTTTAAGTGTATTTCCACAATTAATTGCAACTGAAAGACCCGATAAAGTTTCAATACATTTATTTGAAGGCAGAGTAGCTATAATAGTAAATGATACTCCATATGTATTAGTAGCACCTGGTGTACTTTCAGATTTTATGTCTTCCCCTGAAGATACAAATTATAAATACCAGTTTTCTAATCTACTAAAAATTATTAGATTAATTGCTGTTTTTTTTGCCTTATTTTTACCAGGAATTTATGTGGCAGTAACTTCCTACCACCATGAATTATTACCAACTGAACTTTTATTTACAATTGAAGCTGCTCGTGAAACCGTACCTTTTCCCGTCATTTTTGAAATATTATTGATGGAAATTTCATTTGAATTAATAAGAGAAGCTGGTGTTCGTGTTCCCTCACCTATTGGACCTACTATTGGAATTGTAGGTGGTCTTATTTTAGGTGAATCTGCTGTGAGCGCTAATTTGGTAAGTCCTATACTTATTATAATTGTAGCTATTACAGCTATATGCTCATTTAGTATTCCAGATTTTTCGTTAAACTTTACCATAAGAATATTACGATTTGTTTATATTCTTCTTGGATATATGGCTGGATTTTTAGGAATTGCAGTTGGTATGTTTATACAAACCATTTTATTGTGCAACTTAAAGTCATTTGGGTGTCCTTATCTTACACCTTTTGTAGTTAACAATGCTAAAAGAAGCTTAACGTCATACTTTTTACCACCTATTTGGAAGCGAGAAAATCGTTCTAACATAGTTAGTCCTAAGAAAAAATACTCTCAAGGAAAAATAAGTATGGTTTGGAAGAATAAAGGGATGCGCAAATAGTTTTACTCAGATAATGCATTCAAATTATTAATAATTTTCACACTCGTATCTTTATATTGCCTGCCAAAAAATTATCATTAAATAAAACATTATGGTAGTTGCCTACAAAGACATCTTAATTGAGTGCATTTTTAAAATTATATGTTAATTATGGAGGATATTGGATTTATGTATACTGAAAAAATTGGTTATGCCGAAGCTATTGCTTTAATAAACGTTGTAATGATAAATAAAATTATATTAAATACCCCAAAAGATATTATAGCCAATACTGGTTCTTCAGCCTGGCTTAACGTACTATATATATCACTAATTTCTGTATTAGTTGCATGCATAATAACCCATCTTTTAAAAAAATTTCCTGGTCGTGACATTTTAGACATTTCTGAATTCTTGGGCGGAAAAACACTAAAAGGTATAATTGGAATTGCGTATATGATTTTACTTGTATTATTGACAACGCTGGTAATAAAAAATCTATCTGAAACACTAAAAATTATTTACTTTAAGACTTCGCCCATTTTATATATAGTATTATTTTTTATAGTAAGCAGTATTATTTGTAGCAAATAC
This sequence comes from uncultured Lachnospiraceae bacterium, assembly GCA_946637865.1. GTDB lineage: Bacteria > Bacillota > Clostridia > TANB77 > CAG-508 > CAG-492. The sequence goes on from CAMPBM010000001.1 coordinate 5,096, forward strand.
CCTATCAAAGTCTTTGCAAAGGCTAATTTAATAGTAACGCCTATAATTTTTCTAAGTGTTATTATTATCCTATTATCCTCCATTAAAAATTTTATGCCTCAAAGAATCTTTCCAATTTTAGGATATGGAGTTGATAGTACATTTTTCTCTGGTTTAAGCAATATCTTCAGTTTTTCAGGAATGTTATATCTTTTATTCTTACCACCACTACTTGATAAACCTGAGAAAATGAAAAGAATGTCTATAATTGCGATTACAATATCTGCAGTATATTTGTTCTTAAGTGTAACTTGCTTATTATTATCGTTGTCTTTTACGTTTCATAGTGATGAATCTTTTTCATTGTATGTATTAACAAGAAGTTTGGAATATGGTCGATTTATACAAAGAGTTGATGCCATCTTTATCTTAATTTGGATTTTAGCAATAATTTCATATATAAACCTACCAATTTCATTATGTGTTTATATATTTAAAAAGCTAACTAATATATCTGATACAAGCTCAATAAGTTATTCTATTAACTTACTTATCTTAGCTTTATGCATTATTCCTATTGAATATGCCATTTTTGCTAATATACTAGGTAAATTTGTACAGTACTCTTTCCTAATACTATTTTTTGCAATTAGTATACCTATATTGATTTTTGCAAATTTAAAGCTAAAATTAACAAGTAGATTTAAGAAAATGAAAAATGTCTTAAAAAGGACCTTACTAATTTCATTAGTTTTTATAATGCCTCTAACTTGCCTTTCTGGTTGCTATGACGCACGTGGAATTGAAGACCTAGCCTATGTTACAGCACTTGGTCTAGACATTTCTGAAAATGGTATTTTATCAATGACTTTTCAAATTTCAGTTCCAGAATCAAGTTCAGAATCCGGTAGTAGCCAATCCAGTAAAACCAAAAATGCAACCGTACAGTGCAGTAGTATTGACTCTGGAATTAGTTTAGTTAATAGCTACATCAGCAAACAAATAAATCTATCTCACTGCAAAGTTCTTGTATTTTCAGAAGAAATTGCAACCCTAGGACTTAATGATTACCTTAATACCTTCTCTAACAACATAGAGATTAGACCCGATTGTAATGTCATAATTACCAGATCTACCGCTCAAGAATTTATTGAAAATGCAACTCCATCTATAGAAACAATAACTGCACGATATTATGAAGTTGCATTACACTCAAGCGAATATACTGGTTATACTACATCTACTGAATTTGCTACTTTTGTAAACGATGTCAAAAACTCTTTCATACAAGGAAGCGCAATTTTAGGAGGAGTTAACTCTGGTGAAAATAAGATGCCCGAAGAATATTACGTTGGAATTGATGCCAACTACCTTGCAAATTCTTCTCCCATTGAAGATTCCGATAAAACTGAAACATTTGGAACTGCCGTTTTTAAAGATGATAAATTGGTTGGTGAATTAACAGGACTTGAAACCTTGTGTTTTCTGCTGGTTTCTAATAAGATTAATAGTTGTACAATTTCCGTACCTAGTCCATTTAAAACCGATTCTGGAATAGATTTATTTATAGCATGCAGTAAAAGTCCCAAAATTAACGTTAATTTAATAAATGGTATTCCACATATATCAATTGACTTATTCATTGAAGCCCGAGGGCTTACTTTGAACGAAACAGTAGATTATACCTCTATTTCCTATGTTAAGCAGTTAGAAGACTCTGCAGAATTGTATATTAAAAATCAAGTTGAAAACTTTTTATATAAGACTTCCAAGGAGTTTAATTCAGATATCTGCGGATTTGGAAAATATGTTTTATCAAAATACTATACCTGGCAAGATTGGGAAAATGCTGACTGGGCTGGCAATTATATAAATTCAGTATTTGATTTAAATGTTAATATAAGTATCCTTTCGGGTTCTGAATTTAACAAATCGCCTTAATTGTATTTCTACGTATTTATTATATCCATCTTTAAAAAGGAGTTAAATTATGTTTTTAAAATTATTAGTTAGTTTGTTTGGTATCTTAGCTTTTATAAAAAATATTTCTTATTCTATTTATGAATATAAGAATAATAGCAATACCGTTGGTGCATTTTTCGTTTGTAGTTTAAGTTTTGTAAGCATTACTATTCTGAATCTAGTTTTGTTCTTTATTAAGTTTTGAAATGGTGGACGGTTTGAAATTGGGGACGGGGATTTTTTTTGAAATTGGGGACGGAGATTTCAAATCCCCGTCCCCAATTTCAACCCGTCCCCAATTTCAAAAACCAATTAAACCACTCTGCAAAACGACACTCTTCTCATTTCCTTATTAGCTTCAATAACTCTAATTCTCATCTTATCTCCAATATTAAATAACTCCCCGCTGTTTTCTCCAATTAATTGTTTATGTTCTTCATCATAGATAAAATACTCTTCTCCAAGATTTTCAAATCTTATTAAACCTTCAACTGTGCTTTCTAGCTCCACAAAAACACCAAAAGAAGTAATATTAGAAATAATCCCCTCGTATTCTTCACCAACTTTAGACTGCATATATTCAGCTTTCTTTATATCAACACTATCCCTTTCCACCTTTTGAGCTACCTTTTCTCTTTCAGATGAAGTTCTCGCATACTTAGTTGCCTCATCCGAATATTTCTCTAATTCATCATCAGATATGTTATATCCTTTTTCTAAATATCTAGAAATAATCCTGTGTATAAATAAATCTGGATACCTTCTAATTGGTGATGTGAAGTGACAATAGTATTTACTAGCTATTCCAAAATGTCCCCTATTTTCACTCTCGTATTGAGCAACTTTTAGGGTTCTTAATATCAAGTTAGATACCACTCTTTCCTCAGGCTTTCCCTTAACTTCTTCTAATACTTCAGCAAATGCTTTAGGATGAATATTATCTTTATTAGCCTTTATCCTATATCCTAAATTCCATATAAACGTATTAAGTTCTCTTACTTTCTCCATATCTGGTGCTGGATGCACTCTATATATAAATGGTGCTTCTAACCAAAAAAATTTTTCAGCGACAGTTTCATTTGCAATAAGCATAAATTGCTCTATTATCTCATTAGCAAAGGTTATTTCATATTTTTTAACGTCGATGGCGACTCCATTTTCATCCAATATTATTTTACTCTCTGGAATATCTAGGTCTAAACTTCCATCTTTTTCCCTCTTTTTCTTTAAAATCATAGCTAAGTCGGACATTAATTTAAGACTATTAAAATACTGCTCGTATTCCTTAATTATCTTGAATTCTTCTTTACACTTAATAGTTGCATCACTGTTTTTAATTTCTACGCTATCAATAGTTTCTTTCATCATTTCATTATTATTTTTTTCAATATTTTCAATGTATGCAAAATTTTTGGAGTTACTAGCATTCTCTGCTTTTTCCTTTTTTCTTAAATTCTCTTTTAATTTAAGATATTCTAGTATCTTATGAACACCATTATAACTCATTCTCTTCGTAACTCTAATAATACTTTTGTGAATATCAGAAGATATAACCTGTCCCTTACTATTTATCTCCATTATTACAGACAATGCAAATCTATCTTGCCCTTCATTTAAACTACAAATACCATTAGACAATTCTTTTGGTAACATTGGAATTACTCTGTCCATCATATATATGCTAGTACCTCTTAATATTGCTTCCCTGTCTAATTGAGAATTTTCCTTAACGTAATTGCTCACATCTGCTATATGCACACCTAATACAAAATTTCCAGAATCATTTATTTCGACACATACAGCGTCATCCAGATCTTTAGCATCCTCACCATCAATTGTAAACATTTCCTTATTTCGTAAATCCAATCTCTTTTTTAAATCATCTTCTGTAATAGTCATTTTTAATGCTCTAGCTTCCTCTAATACTGGTTCTGGGAATTCGTATGGTAGGTTGTATTCCTTAATTAAAGAAAGCATATCTACCCCGGCTTCATCCTTGTTTCCTAGTACTTCTACAATTTTTCCTTCAGCTTTTCTTCCTCTTTGAGCAAATTTTGTTATTTTTACTACTACTTTTTGATTATTTCTTGCTCTAGCGAAATCTTTTTTTGATATGAAAATGTCTGTTCCAAATTTTCTATCGTCTGGTATTACAAATCCAAAATTCTTGCTATTTTTAAATACTCCTACCACCATATTTTTGCTATGTTCTAGTATTTTTAGTATTTTTCCCTCTTTATGCTGTGACTCATTATTGTTTACTTCAATTATTTTTACTAGTACTTTATCTTCATTTAGCGCATTGTTTAAATTACTGCTAGTAATAAATATTTCGTCAACGGAATCTTCTACTTTTACAAAGCCGAATCCTTTTTGATTTAGTGTTAATATTCCAACTTTATATATACTACTGTCTACTAGCATGTATTTTCCTTTTTTAGTTAATTCTACTTTACACTCAATTTCTAATTCTTTTAAAATTTGGTGGAACTCTGTATATTTTTCCTTTGGGACACCTAGAATAAACGCTAATTCTTTTGCTTTCATTGGTACATATTTCTCGTTAGACATGAAATCTAAAATTATTTTTCTATTTTCTTCCATTGAGTCTCCTTTCTATTTTATTGGAAAATGAAAATTCTTTTGTGGAGCACAGTAGTGTTCCGCTACAAGAGCTTGTGTTTTTTTGGTGTTGTAGGTATTTGTGGAGTACGATATATTTTAGTCTACGTTTTTGTGACTTATGAAAAGACCTCAAAATCTGTAACAATTACAACTTTTGAGGCCTACTTGCATAGATATTAGCAACTACATTACATATAGCACACTTAGTATCACTGTGCTTATCATAAATGCAACACCTAATATAACCGTATATCTTTTAATTTTTCCTTCTTTAGTTCTTCCTTTATTTTTTTCATAGAAATTATTTGTTGAAGAACCTACTATTGCTTCTGAAAGACCATTTGAATCTTTTGTTTGTACTGTAGCTACTATTATTAGTGCTATACAAATTATTATATAAATTGCTAATACTATATATCTTAATACTGTCATTTTTACCCTCTCCATTCATATATATTTTTCCTTCGCTTATTGTAGCATAACTTTTTTTAAAATGCAAATAATTTATGCTGTCTCTATATCATTACTTTTACTAGTTCTAATTCTTTTTGAATTTCTAGTAGTAACTCTTTTACTATTAATAAAAACCTTAGGTTCTTCGCCATTTACAACAGTTTCCCTAGTAATTACGCACCTTTCTATTGTTGGATTTGATGGAATTTCAAACATTACATCTCTCATAATATCTTCTAATATGGCACGCAAGCCTCTAGCACCTGTTTTTCTTTCGATTGCTTTGTCTACTATAGCTTCTAGTGCCTCTTTTTCAAACTCTAGCTCAACACCATCTAGTTCAAATAACTTCTTATATTGCTTTACTAATGCATTTCTAGGTTTTGTTACAATTTCAATAAGTGCCTCTCTATCTAAATCTTGCAAAGTAGCAACTATTGGTAATCTTCCAACAAATTCAGGAATTAATCCAAACTTTAGTAAATCTTGTGGTAATAATTCGCTAAATACTTTTGTTTTATCTATCTCTTTTGCACTTTCTATTTTAGCACCAAAGCCTATAGATTTTTTACCTATTCTGTCATTTATTAACTTATCCAAACCTTCAAAAGCGCCACCACAAATAAATAATATATTTTCAGTATTTATTTGTATAAATTCTTGATGAGGATGCTTTCTTCCACCTTGAGGAGGAACTGAAGCCACTGTACCCTCTACTATTTTTAATAGTGCTTGTTGGACACCTTCTCCACTTACATCCCTCGTAATTGATGGATTTTCAGATTTTCTGGTAATCTTATCAATTTCGTCAATATATATAATTCCTCTCTCTGCCTTAGAAACATCATAATCAGCTGCTTGTATCAACTTTAATAAAATATTTTCTACATCCTCTCCAACATATCCTGCTTCTGTTAAAGTTGTTGCATCAGCAATTGCAAAAGGAACATTTAAAACTTTTGCCAAAGTCTGTGCTAACAAAGTTTTTCCACAACCTGTTGGACCTAACAATAATATATTACTTTTTTGAATTTCAATTGTATTACTATTGTTACTTTTCTCTATAATATACTCATTATTATTAATCCTTTTATAATGATTATATACAGCAACAGAAAGCGTCTTTTTAGCGTCTTCCTGTCCAATCACATACTCATCTAGTACACTTTTTATTTGTGCTGGTGTTGGCAATTTTTCAGATTCATCAACAGTATAAGTTGCATCAGGATTTTCATATAAATCATCTTCAATTATATCATTACACACACTAATACACTCATTACAGATATATACCCCTGGTCCTGCAATAATCCTTTGTACAATCTCCTGCGTTTTACCACAAAAAGAGCATCTTATTGTTTTATTTTGTTCTTTACTTGGCATCTTGACTTTATATGATATATCTTTTGCTCATATAATATATCATACACTCCTTTCTTAATTTATTTTAATATAAACGTATTCTTACCATTCTTCACGCTTTGCCTGAATACAATATCTTAAAATCTGTAGAAATTATGCTCTCTTTTCCATAATTCCATCAATTAATCCATATTCTAAAGCTTCTTGTGCTGTCATGTAGTTGTCTCTTTCTGTATCTTTATTAATTACATCTAGTGGTTGACCTGTTCTATCACTTAACAGTTTGTTTAATTTTTCACGTGTTTTTACCATGTGGTCTGCATGAATTTTAATTTCAGTTGTTTGACCTGAAAGACCTCCACCACCTATAAGTGGTTGATGTATCAATATTTCCGCATTTGGAGTTGCAAATCTCTTCCCTTTCTCTCCAGAAGCTAAAAGCACTGCTCCCATACTTGCAGCCATTCCTATACAAATTGTAGAAACTGGACATTTAATATAATTCATTGTGTCAACTATTCCCATTCCATCTGTTATTGAACCTCCTGGACTATTTATATATAAAGAAATCTCCTTGTCTGGATCTTCAGACTCTAAAAATAGTAATTGCGCAATTACCAAACTTGCTGAAGTAGGATTTACATCCTCTCCTAAAAATATTATTCTGTCTTTTAATAATCTTGAGAAAATATCATAAGATCTTTCTCCTTTTGATGTTTGTTCAATAACATATGGTACTAAACTATTTCTTTCTAACATAATTACCCTCCTATTTTTTAACCATTTGTTTTTATATAAAATTATATGTAAAATTGTATACAAATTATATGTGTTCCATATATTTTATATATAATACTACTATAATTATTAACAAATCAATCTTTTATATAACAATTATTCTCTATATCTTATAAATAAACATATATTTTGTGAATATATTTACTAAAAATATTAACTGCATTTTATACTATATTCACCTTTTTTTCAATACTTATTTACACTTTTTTTAGTTGGATTGTTATTATTGGTTACAGGTCAGCCGTTTTTTCTGAGTAGTCCAATATAAGAATTATGTAAGAGCTAGCAATATATTAATAACGTAGTACAAAGTGCTCCGCTACAAGGGGATTACTCGACCGTCATATTTGCAAAAAGTTAGGAAAAAAACTTTCCTAACTTTTCATCATTCATTTTCTTATTTTACTTTTGCATTATCAACTACGAATTTTATTGCTTTTTCTACTTTCATATTACCCTTAATGTAATTTACTAATTGCTCATTTTTCATTAATTCTTCTGCTTTCTTTCCATAGCTTTCTGCCATTTCTTTTACCTTATCAGAAATTTCTTCTTCAGATGCTTCTAGTTTTTCAGCCTCTACAATAGCCTCTAAAACTAGTCTACTCTTTACTGATGTTTTAGCTTGTTCCTCATATTCTTTTCTCATATCTTTCTCAGTTTTTCCTACCATCTGAAGATATTGTTTCATATTTAAACCTTGATAAGATAATCTTGCTTCTATATCCTTCATCATATTGTCAATTTCAGTTTCTACCATTCCTGATGGAATATCTATATCTGTAGCATCACAAACAGCTTTTATAGCATTATCTTCTAATTCATATTTAGCCTTTTCTGCATTTTCTTTTACTAGTTTCTCTTTAACACTAGCCTTTAATTCCTTTATTGTGTCAAATTCACTAACATCTTTTGCAAATTCATCGTCTATTTTTGGTAATTCTTTTCTTTTTATTTCATGTAGTTTTACCTTAAATACCGCATCTTTTCCGGCTAAATCCTTTGAGAAATATTCATCTGGGAATTTTACATTTATTTCTCTTTCTTGGTTAATTCTCATTCCAATAATTTGGTCTTCAAATCCTGGTATAAATGTTTTACTTCCTATTTCTAACTCATGATTTTCAGCTTTTCCACCTTCGAAAGCAACACCATCTACAAATCCTTCAAAATCTATAGTAACTATATCTTTATTAGCAACAGCCTTATTTTCTATAGTAACTAGTCTCGCATTTTTTTCAGCCATACGAGCTAATTCTTTATTAACATCTTCAGCCATTATTCTACGTTCAGTTTTTGCTAATTCAATGCCTTTATATTTACCTAATTTTACTTCTGGTTTTGTTTGTACTATAGCAGTAAAAATCAATTCTTTTCCTTTTCCTATTTGTTCTATATCTATTTTAGGTTTACTAACAATCTCTAATTTATTTTCTTTAACCTCTTTATCAAAAATTTCAGGGACTATTTCATTAAAAGTATCTTCATAGAATATTTCTGAACCATATGTTCTTTCTACTAAAGCCATTGGAGCTTTTCCTTTTCTAAACCCTGGTATATTGAAGTATTTTGCTGTTTTTTCATATACTTTCTTCATTCCTGAATCAAAAGTTTCTGCTGGCACATTGAATGTTAATTTTAATTCATTTGCATTTTCTGTTTTTTCTACCTTCATACTCATTTTTTACATACATCCTTTCAAAATATCTCTTTTACGTTACCTTAAGAAAAGTAACTAGCTTTCTTATTATACCACATTTTTCCATTTTTGCAATAGTTTTTTTCTTTTTTAATATCTATCGGTTACTCTTTGTTACAGTTTAGGTGGTATAATTTTCATAGAGGGATACTTAAGTGCTTCTCCACAAAGATATATTATAAAATATAAGTATTTAATACCAAATTTTAATGAATAGAGTGCTTTAATACTCCGCTACGAATTGAGATTACTTTCCTATTATATAAAAAAAGAGAAGGAACCCAGCAAATACTGTGTTCCTTCTCTTTTTTATTTGGTAAATATTACATCCAATTGGATGTAATGTTCATTTAGGAATTTTATCCTACATATATGAGGTTCACCAAGTTTCGCCAGTTTCTTCTCAGCATTTACCCATAAACTCATTGGATTTATTCCTTCTTGACGCTTGATGCCTCCAATAGAGATGTTCGAAGAATTCCCCGATTTTTTTCTGCGTTCTAGTGCATTATCCAGCATAGAAAGGTATTTCTCTTCAGCATTTTCACTGGTCTCTGTGTAGCTGGTGGTAGTTATCATTACATCGTCCTCTGCCTGAGCAATTACAGAATTACAGTTACAAGCCACGATTTGTGCCAGCAACACAGCGATTATTGCAATTTTTTTCTTCATTTTCATTTCCTCCTGAAAAAATTATTTTGTGGGTTTATACGAATGATGAAAACACATACAGGATTATAAAATGTTTTCGTCTATATTGTACTATATTATGTAAATAAAGTCAAGTTTTTCAACAGGGTAATTTCATAAAATACAACAAAATTGTGATATTTTATGAAATTACCCTGTAAAATCTTATATTTAACTTATGGTAAAATCCCCTTATAATGTTATAAACAAATAATTACCCACGCATACATGAATATATAAAAATCAGTTATAGTGGCAAAACGAATGATTTATTTAATACTAAAACAAAAAATGTAAAGAGAAAAACCTGAGTTGAAGCATGCAAGCAAGAACAATCTATAGAATTTTTTTCAACTTAAAATTCAAATAATCTGCACTTATTAAGTGAAAATTTATTCCCCCAACATTGCCTTCTATCGCCTCCTTATGTGAGTTGCCATGTAAATGCCCATAATAACACTCTTGTACATTATACAGTTTCATAGTTTTATAAAAATCTAAATACTCACTTCCCAATAGTTCCTTAGTAGGAATGGGTGGATAGTGCATAAATACTATAATTTCTTTATCTGTACCATAATTTTTTATTGCATTTGCAAAAGATAATTTTAGTCTTTCATTTTCCCTTTTTATCATCTTTCTTGCATCATCCGTATCTTGGAATGCCCAACCTCTAGTTCCCACTATAATTTTATCCTCTACTAAATAAGAATTATTATATAAAAAATCAATATTATGGAAGCCATTCTCCTCTATAAAATCCCTCATTTTCTTTAATGTTGTCCACCAATAATCATGATTTCCCTTTAGTAAAATTTTCTTTCCTGGTAAGTTGTTTAAATAATTAAAATCCATTCTAGCATCATCTATATAAGTAGCCCACGAAAAATCTCCAGGGAGAATAACCGTATCTTCTTCTTTTACACTTTCAAGCCAGCTTTTTTTTATTTTTTCTTCATGCTTTTCCCAGTTATTGCCAAAAATATCCATAGGCTTGTTTTGTTGAAAAGATAAATGTAAATCTGCAATAACATATATGGACATATCCTTTCCTCCTTCTATTCTATCTATGATTACTGTCTCTAATGTACTTATTCCTCTCCTAATTTTAAATTTGGTATTGCGTTCAAATATAAATCTGATTTTTTTCCATTTATGTAATTGTAATACCCCGCACATGCTATCATTGCTGCATTATCAGTACACAATATTGGCTCTGGATAATATATCTTCATATTATACGTTTTCTCTAATTCCAAAAATTTTTCTCTAATATATGTATTAGCTGACACGCCTCCAGCTAAAGCTATTTTATTAATTCCTAATTCTTTAGAGGCTCTTAATACATTATCTAACAAGACCTGCGTAACATTTTCCTCAAAACTAGCACATAAATCTGCTTTATTTATATCAGGATTTTTGTGGTGCAAATTTATTATGGCAGTCTTTATACCACTAAAACTAAAATCTAAATTATCAAAATGAGTTTTAGGTAAAGTAATATTAGGCATTCCCTCTTTTGCTAGTTTATCAATCTTAGGACCACCTGGGTATCCAAGACCAACAACCCTTGCGACTTTGTCAAATGCCTCTCCTATTGCATCATCCCTAGTTTTTCCAAGTATTTCAAATTCTTCATAACTTTTTATATGAACTAAATGAGTATGTCCTCCAGAAATAATCATGCATAAAAAAGGTGGTTCTAAATCTTTATGAGTAATATAATTTGCCGCAATATGTCCCTGAATATGATTTGTTCCAACTAAGGGAATATCCAAGGTATAACTCAATGCTTTTGCATATGATACGCCTACTAATAAAGCACCAACAAGCCCAGGACCATACGTACATGCTATATGGTCTATATCTTTAAATGTAACATGTGCATCTCTAAGTGCCTGATTTGTTACTTCTGAAATAACTTCAACATGGTTTCTTGAAGCTATTTCTGGAACAACACCTCCAAATTGTTCATGTATTTTTATTTGAGAATTTATAACATTAGAAAGAACCTCTCTGCCATTTTTTACAACAGCTACAGAAGTTTCGTCACAACTTGATTCAATTCCTAAAGTTAAAATATCTTTCATATTTATCCAATTCAATTACTATGTTATATAACTGAATTGCCCTCCTTGTATAGTATATTTTGGTTTTTAAAAGGTGACCCATAACCTTTGTATAATTAGAATAATTATTATATCAGTTAACAATAAAGTGTATATTTGTACCTTTCTTGAGTAATATACACTTTATATAAATAATTCAATTTTTTTAACATCATACAAACCTGTAACATTTAATAAATTCCAAATATCCTAAGTAAACTACCTAAATCTACATTAAATATATTACCAATCAATGTTCCTAAACCAAGAGTAACCTTACTTATTGCTGGGCTGATGATAACACCAGCTATTCCAGTAACCCAGATAACTAGAAAAACTATATACATTATTTGTTCGTTTCTAATAAACCACTGTCTTGCATTATATGGTAAGAAATTGCTCAAAATTTTTGAACCATCAAGTGGTGGTAATGGAATTAAGTTGAATAAACCTAGTCCTATATTAATTAAAATCAATTCCACGAAAAAAGCCAACACTAACTCCGTTGTTTTATATGGTAAATTAACCAATAAATTGAATTTCAATAAGCATGCTAATATAATTGTTGAAATTGTAGCTAATACGAAATTCATTAGTGGACCTGCAATTGATACAATAGCTTCTCCTTTTGCCATCGAAATATTTCTTTTAAATTTTACAGGACTTATTTGAACTGGCTTTCCCCACCCAAAACCTGCTACTATCATAAGTGCAAATCCTACAGGATCAATGTGTTTTAGGGGATTCAGGGTTAATCTTCCTTGTCTACGTGGTGTATCATCTCCTAATTTATCTGCAGCAAAAGCATGTGCAAACTCATGAAATGTAATTGCTATTAATATTGCTGGCAATGTTAATAATAATATCAAAAGACCATTTGTACTTGTAAACCTATTTACAATGTTCATAAATACAAATATTCCTAAAACTATATACAAAATTCTTTTATCAAAACTAAACATAACTATCCTTTCGTTTCATACAAGTTACATAAACTCTTTTTATTAGTAACTCATATACTTTTTATAATATATCATTTTTTTATGATTCTTTAGCTATCGTTCTCCCCTCTGTCTTATATACCAATCATCTATTTCTCTTTCTTTATTATTATGTTTTGTATTAGCCGTTTTATTATAGATTTCTGTGGCTCTAACAAGTATATTCCTACCTTTATAAAATTCTCTTGTTACTACTGCTTTAGGATAATTTTCCTTTAGTTTTTTTATATATGCCGTTATAGTTTGTTCCATATCTTCTTTACCATTGTATTCTTCAAAAATAAAAATTCTAGATGCTAGTTCCTTTTCCATTTTTTCTAATATTCCTTTCCACCTACAGGTACAAAAATTAATGAAAATAATTTTTGTTATAATCATTTTTCAAACATTATCCTCCCTGTATAATATTTTCTTTGTTCCAAGATATTATTTTCTTCATTAAAACGGTTTATATTGTTAGTACTCACTATATCTCATTCAATTCTCTATAAACTTCTTTTTGTATCTCATATCTATAATTAATAATCTTTTTGTAGAAGCTTATTCTACTATCAGACATACTTGTTATGAAATTCACACTATATCAAAAACAAACTAATCCAATTTGGTATATTTAAGCAAGAGGTTTCATTGTTGGGAATAGTAAAACATCTCTTATTGAAGCTGAATCTGTTAATAGCATTATCAATCTATCTATACCTATTCCTAATCCTCCTGTTGGTGGCATTCCATATTCTAATGCTTGAACATAATCTTCATCCATCATTCCAGCTTCCTCATCTCCTGCTTCCCTTGCTTCCACCTGTTTTTTGAATCTCTCATATTGGTCAATTGGATCATTCAACTCTGAGAATGCATTTCCATATTCTCTACCACCAATAAATAATTCAAATCTTTCAGTCATACGAGGATCTGAAGCCTTCCTTTTAGCAAGAGGTGAAATTTCCACTGGGTATTCATAAATAAATGTTGGTTGAATTAGTGTTTCCTCAACGTATTCATCAAAGAATAAACTTATTACATCTCCTCTTGTTTCCTTGGTTGAATCTGGAATAATTATATTTCTCTCCTTTGCTAGTGCTACCGCTTCTTCATCTGTATTTATTGTATTAAAGTCAATTCCTGTAACTTCTTTAATAGCATCAATCATTGTAATTCTTTTCCATGATGGTGTTAAATCAATTTCTTGTCCCTGATATGTTAGTTTTGTTGTTTCTAACACTTCTTGAGCACATCTTGAGAATAATTCTTCAGTTATATCCATCATATCATTATAATCTTGATAAGCAGCATATAACTCAAGTTCTGTAAACTCTGGGTTATGTCTTATATCCATTCCCTCATTTCTAAATACTCTTCCCATTTCATATACCTTGTCAATTCCACCAACTATTAACCTTTTTAGATTTAATTCAAGTGCAATTCTCAAGTACATATCTATATCTAATGAGTTATGGTGTGTAATAAATGGTTTAGCAGTTGCTCCACCAGCTATAGTATTTAATATTGGTGTTTCAACTTCTAAGAAGCCTTTTTCGTCTAGTATTTTACGAATTTCCTTTATTATTTTGCTTCTTGTTTCAAAGCTTTTCTTTACCTCTGGATTAACTATTAAATCAACATATCTCTGTCTATAGCGTAAATCAGGATCTTTTAAACCGTGAAATTTCTCTGGTAATGGACGTAATGACTTTGATAATAGTGTAACTTCCTTAGCATGTACTGATATTTCCTCAGTTCTTGTTTTAAATACAAATCCTGTTATTCCTATAAAATCTCCTATGTCAAAAGTTTTGAAGGCTTTATAACTTTCTTCTCCTAAATCGTTTATGCTTACATAACTTTGGATTCTTTCATCGCAGTCTTGTATTGTGCAGAAAGATGCTTTTCCCATTATTCTCTTAGCAATTATTCTACCAGCTACAGTTACATCTTTTTCCTCAAATTTCTCATAATTTGATTTTATTTCACCTGCTGTGTTAGTTCTATTAAATTTTGTTATTTCGTAAGGATTTTTTCCCTGTTCTTGTAATTCTGCCAATTTTTCTCTTCTTACCATCATTAATTGGTTTAAATCTAATTCTTGCTCTTGTGCATTATTTACTTCATTTTCGCTCATAAGTAATTCCTCCTCTATAATTAATAAACTTTATAAACTTTCAATATTATATATTAAAATGCTTGGAAAGTAAATACTTTTAACACACTCTTCTTAATTCTTTGGCATGATTTATTGAATTTATGGTTATATCCCCACTTGAAATTCTAGCTATCTCTTTTATCACTTCTTGTTCATTTAATAGTCTTATTTCTGTAACCGTTTTTTCTCCCTTAACTTTTTTACTAATATAGTAATTAGCATCACCCTTAGCTGCTATGCTTGGCTGATGCGTAACACATAAAACCTGATGTTTTTTTGATATAATTTTAATTTTTTCGCCTACTGCTTTGGCTGCTTTTCCGCTAATTCCAGTATCTATTTCATCAAAAACTAATACTGGTACTTTATCTGAATCTGCTAGCACTGTTTTTATTGCAAGCATTATTCTAGAAATTTCACCACCTGATGCTACTTTTACAAGTGGTTTTGCTTCATCTCCTATGTTAGTTGAAATTAAAAATTCAACTTCATTTAGTCCATTTTGTGTAAAATTCATTTGCGTATTATAATTCATTTCTACACAAAACCTTGCATTGGGCATTTCTAAATCACCCATTTCTGTATTTACACTTTCAGTTAATACTTTTATATACTCTTTTCGTATTTCATTCATTTCTGAACATAGTAAAAACATCCTACTCTCTATCGTCTTCAACTCTTTATTTAATACATTATTACGCTTTTCACAATTTTCTATGGCATATATTTCGTCCTCTATGCTTTTTTTATACTCCAAAATTTCCTCTACACTATTACCATATTTTTTCTTTAGAGAATATATCAAGTCTAACCTCTTTTCCACTTCATTTCTCTTGCTCTCGTCAAACGAAAGCTCACTGTTCATATCAACTATATCCCTGGACAATTCTTGAACTTCATAGTAAACATTCTTCAATTCTATTAATTTTTCTTGATATTTACCTCCAAAACTCTCTATTTTTTCCAAACACCTAATTGAATTTTGTATAGCATCAATTGCACAATAACCTAAATTTTGCTCTATCTCTGCTAAATTCTTATATATCTTTTCTGAATTTTTCATAATTTGGTGATATTCGTTTAATTCAGTTTCTTCTCCATCTCTTAAATCTGCTTCATCTATTTCTCTTAATTGATATTTTAACAAATCCAACTTACGTTGTCTTTCCATTTCATCGCCATAATTATTTTTTAGCTCTTTCTTTATTTCATTGTAAGTATTAAACTCCTTCAAATATTCATCTTTCTTTTTCAATATCTTATCACCTATGAAATTATCCAAATACTTGATATGCTCTTGCTTCTTCATTAATACTTGGTTATCATTTTGTCCATGAATATCTATTATGTTACTCATATAATCTTTTAATTCACTTACAGTAACCAATCTGCCATTTATTTTACATATATTTCTACCATTGCTATATATTTCTCTTGACACTACAACATTTTTGTCTTCAGAGTCTATATCTGGCAAAAACAAATTTAACTCAACAAAAGAGTGATTTTCCCCATTTCTAATCATTTCTTTGGAAAATCTATTTCCAGAAATTATGCCCAATGAATCTATTATTAAAGTTTTTCCTGCTCCTGTTTCTCCTGTTAAAACATTAAAACCCTCACCAAAATTCACTGTTAAATCCTCTATGATTCCTATGTTTTTTATATTCATTACACCTATCATATGCAAACCTCCTTTTGTCGAACTTATGTTTTATTATATAACGCATATTCCCTGGTTGTCAATATGTTTTCTATTTTTTTCTCAAATAGTTTTTAAAATTATTCAAAAAGAACAATAGCGGACATTACGAAATCTGCAAATGAAAAAATATATTGCAAATGTCCGCGTATAATTGTTCGCGTGCGAAATTTTCGTAAGAAAATTTCTGTACAATAGTTAGCGAAGCTTTTCTATAATAGGAAAGCTCTATAAGTTAATTTTTACTTCGTACTAGAACTTTCCTATTATAGAACAATAGTGGACGTGAGACAGTTCCTACGTCCACTTGTCTCATAAAACAAACCAGTCAAATCAAACAAAAAGTTTAATTTGACTGGTTGTTTTTACTTCCAAATTACCTGATAAGTCTCCTCGATCTCATCAGTGTATTTATCCCGTTGGAAATATACTATACCTTTGGTTGAAGCTGGATTTGTAATGATTTCTGAACCAAATTTTATTTCTGGAAGGTTATTTACAACCTCCATTTTAAATTCCATGTTCACAAACCAAACCTTTATAATGTAATAACATCTTTCATTTTTTTCTACTAGATAAACATTTTTTCCGCATTCTTTAATGTTGACGATTTTTTTTACTTCTTCGTCTTTTGTTACCTGGTAAAGAGCTTTAATGAGATTATTTAATATCCCATTTTGCGGACTAAGGCCCCTAACCAGGGTATGCTTTCCAACTTCTGGTATTTCGTTACTCATGTTATTTCCTCCATTTATTTAAATTGTGGAATTAGTATGTACCTCATTTAAGAGGTGTCTGGACTTTCCAAACTATTTCTATATTGTATGATATTATGTAAAATTTGTCAATAGTTGTATTTATATATTTTTTTCAATTATTTTTAAGAGTTACAGTTCAGGTGCCCATAATGTTGATGAAATATATTAATACGAAGTGGAGTGCGCAGTTTGGCGCTCCCACCTAACGTCTTTTTCACATATCATAGCGCCAGCAAACGAACGGAGTATTAATATATTTCATCAACATTATGGGCACCTGAATTGTAACTTTTAAGACTCCCCTTTTGAACTACCAAAAAAACCTAAAATCTTCCTAAAAATTTTCTTATACCATTTTTCTTCTTTCTTCACAATCAATTGAGTATTCTCTTCACCATTTTTATCCAAATCAGTTGATTCCTCACTCACGTTCTTGGCATCCTTCTTAAAAATATTTTCATAACTCTTTTCCTCTTTAGCAAGTGCCTCCTTGTCCGCTTCTTTTAACTCATCTCTAGCTGAATCGCTTATAAAAAAATCCCTATAAATCAATGACAAAATAGCTTTTGTTTCTGGTAGCATCCCAACTGTATTAAGATGCTCCTTAGTTACAACATAATCCTCATCCATATTATCTTTAATTAACTTAATGAACGCAGTAGGAATTAATTCATATAACCCTTTATCTAGACTATTTAATATAAAAATCACTTCCGAAAAAGCCCTTGAATATTTAGAATCTGTATTAATCATCATCTTCCCTCCTCTAAATCTTCTCTAACATTTTCTTGTTTCTTTTCCATCTTCTTTCCTCTTACAGCAGTTATATAATCTTGTGCTTTTTTTCTAGATAGTGCAGACACGGTTTTATAAATTTTTTGGAAAATGTTAAGTTGTTTTTTGCCCTTTTCAGTCATAGCCTTGTATATAGGGTCAGTTTTGCTTCTAGCCTCTTGTTTTTTTAAGAAATGTTCTTCAAACTCTTTATCTATAGATTGTGTAACATTCCCATCCTTAAACTTTGGTCTTCCTACATATTGATCTAGTTTTGAATTTGTATCTATAGTTTGATAAAAAAATGACTTTAGCTTTTCTTCAGAAGTACTTGAAATATCAAATCTATCTGTATAAATTGTTCTTATCTCATCGTTTTTTGGGTTTGTTAGTATAAATTCCGATAAAATTTTTCCATCAACAATTCTATCCTTACCAGTTGTTAAGGTATAGCTTTTATCTCCATAATCTAGTTCTAAATTTTTCTCAGCCTTCTCAAGGTTTAACTGGCGCAATAGTTTATTATCGAGTTTTCTTTGTTGTCTTAGCTGTCTCATTTCTTCCCTATACTTTGGAGTAAATGAATTTTTTATTGCTATTCCTGCTTCTTTATAGATAGTACCCCAAGAGGCTAATTTTGTTAATATTTTCTTTTTTACAAATGGCTCTGGCACTACCTTTTCATCAAGTGGAATTTCTACCAATTTACCTTTCTCCAATTTCATTCTAACCAACTGAGGGTTGCTGTTTTGTAAATCTAATTTTCCTTCATACAGAATAGCACCATCCTCCAACCTCTTAGTATAATTTTCCATTTCATACTTATCTGGTGTATGTTTTATTGCATAAAATGTGCCATCCTCCTTATCACCAAAAGCACGTGTCATGTTTTTTCTTAGTGCGTACATATCTGGTTTTCCTGCAAACATATACACTAGCTGTGCATATTTATTTTCATACCTAGACTTCATAAAGTGATTATCCACTTTTTTCGTTGTAGGTGCTATAAATCCAGATTCCATTATTTTTTCAGCATTTTCTTTAGTAGTTAAATGATATATCCCTTCCTTATTTATTTTTTCTATAACATCATTTGTTAAATCAGATTGAATAGCTTTTGTTTTTTCTATATATCTAATACCTCTAATTCCCAACCAGTTGAAAACCATATCTCCTACAATTATAGCATCTAAAATAGCCATTTTTCTTAGTTCCTTTCTTTTGTTTATCTTTCTATTTTATTATACACTATTTTGTTATTATTTGCATTAAGTTATAAAATGTCAGAATAAAATTATGAAAAATTTTTTTCTGACATTTCTAATCAAATCATTTTTGTACAAATATTATATTCGAAATTTTTATAAATTATAATATACAAATGTTACTACACTGCAAAATTGTATAACCCCTATTATTCATAAATGTTAGTAATATATCCAACAGCAACACTTCTTCCGCCTTCTCTTATATAAAATTTTTCTCCAATATACAGTGGCATTTCAGTTTTAAGGTCTACTGTTATTTTTGCGTTATTATCTCCAGGATTTATTTCTTTACGGCCATCTGATAATGTGATAGAACAACTTACGTCAGTAGTATAAAAATAAGTTTGTGGATTATATCCGTCCGTAATTGGCGTCCTTCTTCCTCCTTCTTCACGTGTAAACAAATATATATCTGCATCAAATTTTTTCTTTGCTTCGATGGTTCCTGGAGAAACAATTGTCTTACCCCTTTCAATATCTTCTCTTCGTATTCCGCTTAAGTACTACTCTCACTCTTTTTCCTGCCTCAGCATATTCAAGTGGACTCTCAAAAGTTGGCTCCACTTGCATACTATTTAAACCAAGATCATATGACTGGTTATCTGAGTTGCTCTTAAGTTTAATTCTAGTGTTATTATTTCCTTCTTCCAGTTCTTCTATTGCTTCTACTTCTGCATTTTTGACTTTATCTCCTACGCCTACAATTTGTACTTCATCTCCTAACCTAATTGTTCCACTTTGTATCACGCCAATGGCTGCTATTCCTGGCCTCGTAACATCCTCTACCGCCATAAAAATATTTCCATCTTTGTCATACACTGGCTCAGAATTCTTTTCATATTCATACCTTTGTTTTACATCCTCACCAACTGTATATATTGCGCCAAATTTATTATTCATGTTATCTACATTATTTTCATTATTTGATTCTCCACTCTTCTGCTTTTTTGTATCTCCACAACCTGAAAAAGTAACTAAAGTTCCAAATAATACAATTCCTGCTATAACTGAATTTAATACTTTTTTCATATTTACATTTTCCTCCTCAACTTTAATTTTAATTTATTTCATTTGTATTATAAAAAATTTTTTCTTAGGTAAAACTTGATTTTTGTACAACCATACCACCTATATATACTCAACCAGCACTATATAATTCTTATTATCAATTACATGAATATTCTCCGTCAAGCAAATAACAGTCCCATTGGGCGACTTTATCTCAAATTTTTCCACTATATCAGAATTTTTTATTTTTCTATTGACTTATTACCGAATTACCTTTGTTTATTATTTCTATTTTATAGTACACTACATTGAGATTATTTGCATTACTTTATAAAAGAATTTTAAGGAACATAACACATAACTAATTTTGCGTCATACTTTTATTTTTAAAAAAACTTGTTGCATCTTCATCCACTTTGTCATAAATAAATGTATTCAATAACTTTCTTACATCTGGATCTGGAGCTTCGACAGAAATTATATTCATCCTTGAATTATCTTTATTCAAAATGAACATAGTTGATTGAATATGATTTATTCCACCAAGTTTAGCATTTACAATAACAGCATTTTTACCTTCTATTTCTATTTTCTCAGACGACCATTCTTCAAGTTTAGTATCAGCAGATAATTGGGAAAGAAGATTTTCCATTTCAATATTTGTATATTCTGGACTGCAGTCTTTTATTAATATCATTTGACTGGCATCTGATAAGCCGTATGCGGTAGCTTCATTATCAGTAAGTGTTGCTAATGCTACTATATCTGTGTGTATCTCCCAATTATTAGGTATGCATATATTTCCTAATTTTTCGGTATTCAACCATTTTAAATTAGAAAAATCAATTTTATCATATTTCCAAGAAACAGGAGATAAACTCTCAACTTGTTTCTCTTCAAATGACTTTTCAGAATCATCTGCATTACTTGGTGCTGTTGAATCCCAAATAATATTTACATTCTTACCATCTTTATAATCTACTGTATTCCAATCAATTTCAAAACCTTTTGTTTTTTTAGACTTTCCTTTTATAGTAACTGTTAAATTTGTGCAACCATAAAAAGCCTTTCCTTTAATCGTTTCAACACTACTTGGAATAGTTATTTCCTGTAGGTGGGTACATTCCTCAAAAGCACCTTCTCCTATATATGTGACACTTTCTGAAATAGTTACTTTTTGTAGGTTAGTACATCCTCTAAATGTAGCATCTTCTATACGTGTAACACCATTTGGAATGTTTATTTTGGTTAAATTACTACAGTTTTCAAACGCTCTGTTTTCAATAACTGTAACACTGTCTGGAATAGTTATTTCGCTCAAGTTGCTACAATCCCCAAATGCTCTTCTTCCTATATACGTAGCACTTTTTGGTAATGTTATTTTCTTTAAATTAGTACAGCTTGCAAATGCAGATGAATCAATTTTCGTAGTTTTATCTGGTATCTGTATATTTTCTACATTTGTATCAGCAAAAGCACATGAACTTATAAGTGTTAAACTATCTGGAAAATGTACATTTTTTAGTTTACTGCACTCATAAAAGGCATTTTCTCCTATTTCTGTAACGCTATCTGGTATATCTATACTAACCAAATTCTTGCATCCATAAAATGCATTATCTGGGATTTTCGTAATATCGCTTGGCAACCTTATTGAAGTCAAACTCTCACACTCCATAAAAGCATATTCTCCAATAGAAATTCCTTCTGCAATTTTTATTGTTTCTAAATTTTTTAAAGATTTAAATCTTGATGAGTATGAAAAAGCCGGTAATTCAACAACTTTATACTTTTCTCCATCTTTTTCTACGCAATTTGGTATGATAATTTCTTTTATAGAATCCCTGCCTATATTGCTTTTTGCACCTGATACTTTTGCAGTATGCTCTTTTTTATCAAATGTATAGTCTAAAATTCCATCTTCATATTTTTCCGTCACATTTTCGAATTCGCTTGTTTCACTTTTTTCATCTTTTTCATTTTCACTCTTTCCACAACCAGAAAACATATACATCATCCCAAATAGTATTACAACTATTAGTGTTGTGCATAAAATTTTTCTCATATAAATTCCTCCTCTAAAAATTTTCATCCGTTATAGTGGATTAAAAAAGTAACGTCCACTTTTTCAAGCCAGCCTTCATCTTGTAGTCCTACAAGATGTGCTTCATATACTATTTTTTCTTAATAAACAAAAACACTACTGCTACTATAATAATTGCAATTACGACAGCTCCAATTATTAATACTATTAATAATTGATTTGAAGCCCCTTTACTCTCTTTATCTTCTTTACTATCTTTACTTTTATTTCCTGTATTGTAACTTATATTATTCTTCTTTGCATATTCCTCAGCATAACTTCCTTCTTTGCATATAATTGTTAATTTTTTGCATCCTTCGAATGCTTTGTCATTAATAGTTGTTACGCTTTCGGGTATTTCTATGCTTTTTAAGCTTGTACAATTTTGAAATGAATAACCTCCTATTTCTAATAAACTTTCTGGTAATTTCACACTTGTCAGTGCTGTACAATTTTCAAATGAATAACCTCCTATTTCCAATAAACTTTCTGGTAATTTTACACTTGTCAGTGCTGTACAGTCGTGGAAACAACGATATTCTAATGTTGTTACACCTTCTGGTATTTCTATGCTTTTTAAACCTGTACAGCCATCAAATGAAGAATTAGCTATTTCTAATAAACTTTTTGGCAATTTGACACTTGTCAGTGCTGTACATTTTTGGAAGCAGTATTCTTCCAAAGTTGTTACACCTTCCGGTATTTCTATGTTCTCTAATTTTTTGCAATCATAAAAAGCAGTATCTCCTATTTTCTTTACCCCTTTTCCTATTTTAACGCTCTTTAGATTCCAACAGCCAAAAAAAGCACCCTCTTCCCATTTCTCTACGCTACCTGGTATTTCTATATTTTCTATATACTCGCACTGTTGAAAAGCTAGTTTTCCTATACTAGTTATGCTATTGGGCATTGTAATTTTTGACATATCACAACCTAAAAATGCATTATCTCCTATACCTGTTATTCCTTCCTTAATTATAATACTTTTTACATCATACCTAATTAGGTAACTAATTTTTTCATTTTTTTCTATTTCTGATGGCCAGTCCTCTTCTACTTCACCGCTTCCCGAAATGATTAATTCTTTTGTATCAGTATCATAAGAAAATTTTAATTCACCTTTTTCTGCTGTAACCACTGTAGCCTTTGTCTGATTTGTTCCTAATATTATTTGTATTGCAAATATTGCTATTACTATTGTTAATACATACATAATCTTTTTCATATTTACTAACATTCCTTTCCCTTAAGGCTCAAAAATCTGATTTAAAATAATTATTCTAGTAATTATTTTTCAAACCTTTCTCCTTCCAAATTTCTAATTTTTATTAATCCATAAATACAAAATATAAGTGCCACGGCTTAGGCACTTATATTTTATACATAACTATTTTATTCCTCTATATTTCTTTGCCTTCTTAGCCATAACAACTGAAAATGCCATTACGCCAATAACTACTGCTACTATAGTTAAACTTGCACCAGCTTGAGGTCCTAGGTTTTTAGACTCTGTTCCATTTAGCTTTTTACCATTTTGTGCAGTTGCATTTTTTACTATGTTTGTTACTTTTACTTCTACTTCTTTTGTTTGTCCATCTGTATCTTTTACTTTTACTGTTTCTGTTTTATTTTCTGTATATTCTTTTGTTAATGTTTTTCCATCTGCTGATAATGTCCAGCCTGATACTGCTTCTACTTTTTTGTTTGTTTTTATTGTTGCTATTATTGAACCTGTTGTGCTGTATGATACTGTAGCTGTTAGTGGTTCTACTGTTGCTGGAGTAGTTGTTTCAGGTGTTGGATTTGTTGTTGGAGTTGTGTCTGTAGATGGTGTTGTTGGTTGAGTTGTTTCTTCTTTTAAGTTGTAATCAGTTAGTGTTTTTCCTGTCTCATATAATCCATCATAGATTACATAACCATAAACAGTTTTATAACCGTCACCTGTCAAACTAATCCATATTAAGTATAATCCATCTTTTCTTGGATTAAATTGGTCAGAGTATATAGTGTCTCCACTAGTATATCCATTTGATGGAACAGGAATCTTTTCATTTATCAAATCAGTGACAATTTTTATGTCTGAATTATTTTCTTTGTGCTCTAACCATTTATTCATTATTTCAGCATCTGTTATTTTCATAAATTGATATGCCGTAGTTTCTAAACGCTTACTATAATAACCATATTTATACAAACCATTTATACTTGAATAATCATCCTTAGCTCTAATTCCATTCGAAACATTAGTTATACTAACTGCATTTTCTACAGCTAAAGTTAAATCAACATTAACCTTTATAGCAGTACTATTATCTGCATCACTTTTCTTTATCCAAACTATTCCATTATTAGTTTTAGCTAAGACTTCATTCATTTTCTCAGATGAACCACTTAAAGTAACTGTTGCAGTTGTTTCAGTTCTTTCTGCAATATCATACCATTCCTCTGGTTCCTCTCCACCTTGGGTTGTTAACCCATATTGATACACTCCAGTTTCTTCCAACTCTAACCCATTAAAATTAACAACTATAGTTCCATCATTCGAAGGGAACTCTCTAGTATATGTAATTCCACTATTTTCTTCTGCTGCAAAGCTTCTTGTTCCTAAAACAAAAAGTGCAACCATCATTATTATTGATACAATTAAATATTTTTTCTTTAACATTTGTTTACCTCCTAAAAAATTTCATCTGTTATTCTAAATACATCATTTCCATTTAAGTGCTATTCCTAAAACCCAACAACAGCACCTTTTTGCATTTGATATTTTATTAGCTTACACTCATCACCAATCAAATTAAACCTTAAAAACATCATATACTCATCTTTCCCATCAGAAAAAGTAACCTTCCCTACTAAAAGGTTTCCCCTTTCTACGTATGAAAATAGACTACACCCTACAATTTGCATATTTGAATATTTGGTTACCTTATTATCCTCTGCTAATTTACTTAAAACTTTCTCATCAGCCGAATGAGTTAAATTTCTATTAGCAACCTCCATAGCAATTTCTTTTAATAACTGTTTCAAGCTTTCTTCTGTATATGTTGGGTGACTCGCTAGAAACTTCTTCAAATTTCCTTTTTCAAGCAAACTGTCTGTTGCTGAATTTATATTTGAACTACCAAGCCCAACCTTATTTAATACACCTTGTTTTGCTCTATATTTTAGTCCGTTAACTTTAATTACTATGAATATCATTAGTACAATGAATATTAATAATAAGAAACCTGCCATGTTATTCCCCCCTTTCTCTAGAAAAATATTTTAATAAGAAAAACAGAGACAATTGCAATATAGTACTTAGGTAACACATCTACCTAAGTATTATATTGCGATTGCCTCTGTTTTTTCTTATCTCAAGTTTTAAAACATCAGAAAAAGAATTGTTATTATTATAACAATTTATATTTTGTCTATTAAGAATATACGTGTGTGTGTGTGTGTGTGTGTGTGTGTGTGTGTGTACTGCTCCAAGGGTTTTCGCCATTTTTAATACTCCTTTTTCTTTTGTTCTATTTCTCTATACGTTTATATTAACATTAATTTTTTTATAAATCAACATTAAATTTCCTTTTTTTGCATTTTTTTATTTATTTTGAAACATTTGGGGACGGTCTTTTTTTGTTTCATTTTTGAAACATTTGGGGACGGTCTTGCAGTTAGTTAACCATAATACTTTCAGGTGTCAGCATTGCTTCGTTTAGGGAAATATTTCCAATTCCTTCGGAGAATAAAATATTAAAAATAAAAATTTTTGAAAATATTAACGTAGGATTCTTACAGTTCCTTAGCAGTAACACCACTTGAGGGTGCGCAAGCTGCCCTCTGCGGAGAGGCTCAAGGGTGTAACGCTTAGGAACTGTTGAATCCGAAGATTACATTTTCAAAAATTTTTATTTTTAATATTTTATTCTCTCGGCAACCACTCCCCAAAATTTCCCCAAACGTAGCAATACTGACGCCTGAAAGTATTATGGTTAACTAACTGCAAAGTAATCTGTATGGCAACGTTGCATTATTTACATAATTTAAATTATGCAATAATACTTTAATTTTGATTAGTCATTCTCCGATAAAAATTTTTCAAAATCCTCTATTGTTAATTCCTCTAAATTTTCATATTTTTCCTTTGTATAGTCACCCTTTCCATCACTATACATCTGTATAAATTTTATCATACCCTCAATACCTAATTTATCTTTTAATGCCTTAAGACCTTTTCTTCTTATTAGTTTTATTGTAATAAATGACCTTAGCTTACGCCAAGGTCATTTATTATTAAATATTATTCAGTTTTTCTACCTCCAATTCTGGATCAATTTTTTCTTTTGCTAGTGCCATATACTTGACAATACCACTATATTCAATTCCCATTATATCAGCCAGTACAAATGAATTTATGCCATTAGCTAACGCATTAACAGCAACGTAATCTCTAATATTACTATACGTTATTGACGGAATATCTAGCTTTTTACATATTGCATGAAGTCTATAATTTGCCGTCCTTGGTTCTACTGGAGTATTTGACCCTGAGGCCACATATCTCTCCACTTGCATGCTTTTGGCTAGTAAGATTCTCAAGAGCTTAGTCGGTATAGGAATGTCCCTCGGTGTAATATTTATTTCTTCTAAAACCGTTTTTGACTCATTGCCTTCATATGCACTTATTCTCTTCAAATTTCTTCTGACTTTGATAACACCCTTTATCAAATCAACGTCAGACCATTTTAGAGCGCATAACTCGCTAATTTTAAGACCTGTGTACATTACACAAATTATTCCTAAATTATTAGGAGTAATATCCTTTAGAACATAATCCTTTAGAACTTCAAACTGTTCTTTTGAAACCAGTTTGATATTTTCTTTCTTCTTTGGAATAATCTTTTCTTCATATCCGTTTTCGTTGAATTCCAGAACCCTTCCAACCAGTTGCATTATGCTACTTTTGGTTCTTTCTTTGTTCTTCCGTTGGCTGTTTTCTGTTAACTCTAATATAAGTTGAGTATCTTTTACATCAAACTCTCCTATTATAGGGTTTATTGATTTTAAACGATTTTCATACGTACTATATGACGCATGAGATACTCGCTCCTTTTGGTATTCTAGCCATTCCTGGGCTACCTCTCTGAATGTCCGTTTCTCTTTACTCATAAAAGATCTCTCCTTTTTTATTTACAATATTGCAATTGCAACATTGCATTAATTTGTATTGTTTACATAATATGTATTATACACTAATACTTTAATTTCGTCAAGTTTTTATAAGTGTTTTGGCTCTTCTTGCGTGGATAGTTTGTAATTACTACCCTCGATTATTTATTTTAATAGCCGTCTCATCTTCAACATAATACTTAGTCCCCAACATCTTATCTGGCAAATACTGTTGCTCCACATAATGCCCAGGAAAATCATGAGGATACTTATACCCAACCCCATAACCTTCTTTCTCCATACCGTCAGCAACAGCATTTCTAATATGCATTGGAATTTCGCCTGTATCTTTATTTGCAACATCATCCATCGCCCTATTTATTCCCAAATACGATGCATTAGACTTAGGAGATTTTGCATTATAAACAGCCGCTTCTGCCAAAATAATTCTAGCTTCCGGCATTCCAACCATATGCACTGCCTGCATTGCAGAATTTGCAACAACTAAGGCATTAGGATTTGCCATACCCACATCTTCTGCTGCAGAAATAACAATCCTTCTAGCTAGAAACATTGGATCCTCGCCCCCATTTAAAGCCCTTGCTAAGTAGAATAAGGCCGCATCTGCATCACTACCACGCATAGACTTTATAAATGCACTTATATTATCATAATGACTATCTCCATTTTTATCAAAAATAGCCTTTCTACTCTGGACACTATCAGCAGCAATTTCATTAGTAATATGAATGCATCCATCTGAATCCATTTCTGTAGTAAGTACTGCTACTTCTAATCCATTTAAAGCAGTTCTTACATCCCCATTTGATACTTCTGCAATTTTCATTAACGTATCGTCTTCAATTTTTATATTATAATCTCCTAAACCTCTTTTATCTGTAATAGATTTCTTTAATACTTTATATATATCATCCTTGGTTAACGGCTGTAACTTAAAAACCATCGACCTTGAAATTAAAGCTTTATTAACTTCAAAATAAGGATTTTCTGTTGTTGCACCTATCAATATTATGGTGCCGTTTTCTACATATGGTAACAAAGCATCCTGCTGAAGTTTGTTGAATCTATGAATCTCATCTATAAATAAAATGCATTTTCCACTTGGGTTAAGCATTATATTTTGTGCCTCTTCTATTGCAGATTTAATATCAGATACCCCAGCAGTAACGGCATTTATTTTTCTAAACTTATACTTTGTGGTATTGCTAATTACTTTTGCAAGTGATGTTTTTCCACAGCCAGGAGGTCCCCATAGTATTATACTTGATAACCTATCCGCTTTTATGGTTCTATATAAGATTTTATCCTTAGCTAAAATATGTTCTTGTCCTACGTAGTCTTCTAAGCATTGTGGTTTCATTCGAAATGCTAGAGGTTCATTATTATTCATTATTATCACCTATGTTCCTTTCTTTTAATTGGGGACGGAGATTTTTTTAAATTTTTGAAATTGGGGACAGAGATTCTTTTAATTTTTGGAAATCTGTTTCCCATTTCATGGAGTACGCTGGTTACAGGTCAGCCATTATTGTTGAGTAGTCCAATATAAGAATTATGTAAGAGCTAGCAATATATTAACAACGTAGTACAAAGCGCGCAGTTTGGTACGTTTAATCAAATGGATAAAAGGATTACACCATCACTAAAATCCTTCTCACACTTCAAAATCCTTTTATCTTTTGATTAAACCGACCAGCAAGCTTACGGAGTGTTAATATATTGTAAGCGATTACATAATTCTTATATTGGACGGCTTATTGCAAAAGCCCATGCTGACCTGTAACGTACGCTGATCTCAGCTACAAGTGGTATTATTTTTCTATTATATGAATTAGTCCAGTACAATATTGGTTGTACTGGACATTTTGCTATCTGTTGGGAATTATAACGACTATTTTGATAAATATAAAAGTCCCTTCTTTATTATATCCTCTACACTTAATTCTGCCTTATCAAATTGTTCAAATACCTTTTGAATTTCTTTTCTACCATAACCCAATACTTGTAATGCAGACATTGCTTCTGAAACTTTTTCTCCATCTGATTCTTTCTTTTGCAACATGGCTTCCAAATCACTTTTATCTGTGTCTTCTATAGCTTTAAGTTTATCTTTCAATTCCAAGATAATTCTTTGAGCCGTTTTTGGTCCAATTCCAGGCAGTTTTTTTAGTTTATCTACATCATCCGTAATAACGGCAAGAGCGAAACTCGAAGGTGTTATATTGGATAAAATCACAATAGCCGATTTAGCCCCAACACCGCTTACTGACAATAATAATTCAAACATTCGTAATTCTTCATTTGTATTAAATCCATATAAACTCATATCATCTTCTCTTACCCTAAGATACGTATGAATTTTTACTTTAGACCCTACTTCATCTAATTTATCTATTGCAGTTTGTGACATAAATATTTTATAACCTATTCCAGCTGTTTCTATAACAACATAATCTGCTGTTTTTATTTCTAACGTTCCTTTTATGTATGCATACATTCTTATTTACCATTCCTTTCTCGAAAGGCACAAAATCTGATTAAGTCTTTTATCCTCTTATTTTGTTTACCTAAAAATTATCTATACTCTTTGTTTATATTTTATAGTATTACCTTTACCTCTACGATTTTCTTTTATTGGTTCTATATTTTTATATAAAGTAGCTGCAACCAAAGACGTTAATGGTATTGTTGTTAAAATACCTATACTTCCTACTATAGCCTGCAATATCTCAACAGCAACCATCTCACGATTAAGCGTAAACATAAGTGTATCCTCGCTTACAGACAACATTAAAACTGTTGCAAGTGAACTACCTATATATGCTAATATAAGGGTATTAGTCATAGTTCCCATAATATCTCTTCCTATATTTAAGCCCGATTTCATTATAGTTTTAAAATCTGGTCTATCCACCTTACTTGCGACCTCATACAACGATGATGCTATATCTATAGAAACATCCATTATTGCCCCTAGCGCACCTAGTAGTATTCCAGCAAATATAAGTGCCTTAACATTTATTGCAGAATTAAATATTGGTAAATATACGGCATCATCAATTTGACCTGTTAATTTTAAAACATTATTTAGTATTAATGTTAGCAAACCTGCCACTAGAACTCCACCTATACATCCTAATGCTGTAGCCATTGATTTTTTATTGTTTCCATATACTAACAGTATTGTATTAAATGTTGTAAATATGCACGTAATTATAGTCCATACGTATATGTTTCTTCCTCCAAGTATGGCAGGAACAAATACGACAAAAATTGCTAATAGTGTAAATATTAGAGATACTAATGTTTTTGCACCTTTTATTCTTCCGAATACTATTATTAGTAGCATAAATAATATAGCAAGCCATATTAATGTTGAAGTTCTTGCATATTCTACGAAATATGCATCTACCCCTTGTCCTCCAGTTGTCTTTCCACTTGCGCTAGATTGTTGTTGTTCTGCTTTACTCTTACCAATAAAAGCATATTGTTCTTGACTAACAGCCTCTTGGTTTTCTTGTTGAACAGCATCTGTACTATTGGAATTTTCGCCTTCTGAATTAGTGTTTCCTGGAATCCCAACTATTCCATTATTTGATGATACTATCTTTCCTAGTTGTATTGTATCACCAACTTTCAATTCTTCTGACACACCATTTTCTGTAGTTTCAAAACTTTGTGAAGATGTTATCACCTTTCCATTTTCTTCTCCTGATGTAATTTTTGCT
The DNA here is from genome assembly GCA_946637865.1 of uncultured Lachnospiraceae bacterium. GTDB lineage: Bacteria > Bacillota > Clostridia > TANB77 > CAG-508 > CAG-492. Next base: position 36,412 of record CAMPBM010000001.1, read on the forward strand.
TCAAAAGTAACAGTAGTAATGTTAACTGTATCGATTACTTCATTCTTTTTATCTACAATTTTTGTAACTTCAGCATTTGCTGTAGATTGAAATGCACTTTGCACTACATTTGAACTTTCTTGTTGCATTGAACCTTCCTGTTGCACTACATGTTGATCAGCAAATTCTCCCCTATATTTATCTCCTAAATACACCTTATCTCCAGGTTTTACTTCCAATGGATTTCCAGACTCGAAGGTTGAGAAATTTTGATTTGCAATTACTAAATTATTCTTATGCTCACCTGATAGTATTTGCGCCTCAAATGTTATATAAGTTGTATAATCACTATGGTCATCACTTATTTTTACTGGTACTTCTCTTCTTTCTAAAATTCTAGTTACCTTTGCTTTGGTATAATTATTTTTACTTATTACTGATGAAAAAGGGTTGTCCTTCATTACTATTCTATTTCCTATAAAAATATATAAAATTGAAACTATAAGAACTCCTATAAATACTACATTTTTTTTCATAAAAACTCCTCTCCTTACTTTTTTATAACTCCATTCTATGATAACACAAATTGAATTTTTTTTGTATAAATTTTGAAAAAAAAGTTACAATATTATTAAAAAATAGTTACAGGTCAGCCTTGAAACAAATCAAGACCGTCCCCAAATGTTTCAAGGCTGACCTGTAACAAAAAATACAAATTGAAAGGAATGTTATATGTATGGATATTGAAAAACATTTGTTAATAACAGGAAGCTCTGAAGTTTCTTGGAAAGATGCTATAACTACTGCTATCAGTGAAGCCTCAAAATCAATTGATTATTTGTCAAGCGTAAAAGTTTTATCTCAATATGCTGAAATTAGTGGTAATAAAATTTCAAAATATTATGTTGATATAGATATTTCTTTTTCTATTGATACAAATAGAAATACTTAGGTTACCTAAAATAGATTTATTTTTGTAGATTTTAAAATGAAAGGATTGATTAAATACATGAAACCTATTGAAACAAAACAAGAATATAGTAATTATGTGGATAAGAAATCACCTAATTCTCCTATTATAAAGAATTGCTTTAATGCCTTTTGGGTTGGTGGATTAATTTGTTCTATTGGACAGATTATAATGGATTTTTGTATATATAAAGGATTAGATCAAACTTCAGCTTCTACAGTTGTTTCCATCGTGTTAATTGGTATTTCTGCTTTGTTAACTGGATTGAATATATTTAATAGAATAGGAAAGTTTGCAGGTGCTGGCTCATTAGTTCCTATTACAGGATTTGCAAATTCTATTGTTTCTCCCGCTATTGAGTATAAATCTGAAGGGTATATTATGGGCGTTGGTGGAAAAATGTTTACTGTTGCAGGACCCGTACTCGTGTTTGGAATTTGTTCTTCGGTGTTGATTGGAATTATTGCAGCTTTGGTAATGTGAGACAAGGGGAAAAAGTTCCAACAGTATTACTTTGGTAAATACTGTTGGAACTTTCTCTTTATATATTGGAAACTCTCTTAAATACCAATATATATTCGTTTTTGCCATGGCAAATATTAATTAGCTCAAGGCCGAACGGATTTTCTTTTCCGAGTACATACAATTCTTTTGGAGCTATCACATGGTGCAATACTACATATTCTACACCAATGCAACCAAATTTTTCTCCCTTAGCTATCCTAAAGTCCCGGTTGAACCTGGTTATTAGTGATTTTTCTTTCGGTGACTTTGCATAGATTCTTTTTTTCTCGAGGAAAACTTTAATTTCCGCATTAACCATAATGGACACTCCTTTTCGTTGAAAGTAGTAATATTATAACATTTTTATTTCTAAATTTCAATTAGTTTTTCAAGAAAAACTGAATAAATATAGCACTTATCTACCCTTTTTACCAAAGCTTGCTCCAAAGCTTTCCTATAAATCTCTAACTGCCTTTTATACTTCTCTGCCAATTCACCTTCTTTTCCCTTTTCTACAAAATCTGTTTTATAATCTACCAAAACTACTTCCCCATTTTGATTTATAAAATATAAATCAATAATACCTTGAACTAAAATATTATCTTGCAGCCCATTACCATATATTTCGTCAGCTGTTAAGCTAATATAAAAAGGTTGCTCCTTATACACCTTTTTGGCAGATTTCAATTGTTTATATAGGTCAGACTTTGTATATGAGTATAACTTATACATATTTATGGCTTTTCCTTCTAGAGGAGTAATTACCTTCCTATAAACTAAATCTTCAACCAATTGCTGTAGCATTTCTTTTGTATAATCTTTTCTCTCGTCTAATTTTTGGAAGCATAAATGCATTAAAGTTCCTTTTTGTGCATTTGTAATTTTGACCTCTTCATTTAAAAATTGTGGTCTTGCTATTGCAAATCTTGATTCTTTTTCATCCTGCATTTCATCTTCCTGCGACTGAATCTTTCCATTGTAATCTAAATCTATTTTCTTGCTACTTCTACTATTTTCTTCAATTTCTTCAATAGAAATAATCTGTTCATTATTATCCGCTTCTTTCAACTTCGTAACAGAAGTTTTGGTTGGAATAACCGATGAATCCATATAAAAATACTTCCACTTAAGTATCTTAGCTAATTCGTTTGTTTTATTTTTTTCCAATTCTCTTGCCCTATTATTCAATTTTTTAACCAGGTTTTCATTACCATCAACAAGATTGCTGTCATCTAGAACTTTTAGTAACTCTGTCTTTTTAATAATATTGACATTCATATATTTATCGATATCTTCAATATTATTAAAGTACACCAACTCAATCCAATCTAAATAAGACTTATACTTTTTAAGCAATACATGATTAATCTCTTTTCCATCGGTTTTGTACATTTGAATTAAACTCTCTTTTTCTTTAAAAGATTTCTCTAAATCCTTTGATATCCCAGTAATTATTAGTTTTTCCTTAGCTCTTGTTAAAGCAACATATAAAACTCTCATTTCCTCAGATAATGTTTCCACTTTTGACTGTAGCCTTATCGCCTCTTTGGCAAGTGTTGTGTACTCTATCTTTTTATCTGCATTAATATACTTTGGTCCAAAACCTAATTCTTGATGAAGTATTATATTATCGTTTAAATCCTGCAAATTGAACTGTTTTCCCATACATGATAAAAATACTACTGGAAACTCTAGTCCCTTACTTTTATGAATACTCATTATTCTAATAACGTTTTCATTTTCACCTATCAATTTTGCAGATGATAGGTCACCACTATTGGAATGTAGTTTATCTATAAAGTTAATGAAATTGAATAATCCTTTAAAGCTTGCCGATTCATACTGTTTAGCCCTTTCAAAAAGCATTTTTAAATTTGCTTGCCTTAATCCACCGTTTGGCAATAGTGTAACATAATTATAAAAATTAGTATCACTATAAATTTGCCAAATTAATTCATCCAGCGACATATACTTTTCTTCATTTTGCCATTTTTTTAAATTACTTAAAAAGATTTCTATCTTGTTTTTTAAGTCGATACTTTTATGAAGGTCTAATTCAATATCTTTACCGTTTTTTATTTTCTTGGTACACTGCACTGATTTTTCCGTTATCTTGCTCTGAATTTTTCATTACCTCGTTGTTATGCTCTAGCAATAATTCGTCAATTATGTCATATTTGTTTTCCTGCTCTGACATAGTTATATCGTTTTTATTATTTTCTTTTAATTTCAAGGTTTCATATTTGTTTTTCAGAGATTCAAAGAAAGATATTTTTTTATTATTTCCTCTAATTTCAACTAACTCATTATCCGTAAAACCGCCTATACTTGACCTTAATACTGTAACTAGTGGAATATCTTGCATTGGATTATCTATTATTTTTAGCAAACACATTATAGTTTGGATTTCCATAGATTCCAAATATTCTGATGATACATCACTAAAGACTGGCATATTTAAATTTGAAATTTCTTTTTCGAATATAGGTGCAGACATTTTTGTTGAGCGTAGTAGTACAACTATATCTTTATATGTTACTTTCCTATAGCCTTCTTTCCTGTCATACACTATATAGTTACTATCAATAATTTCCTTTATTTTTTTTGCTACATATTTTGCTTCTAATACGACGTCTTCAACTCTTTCTTGTGATTCCTCTAATTCCTCAGATTCTTCTTGTTCATCTTTATATATATTGGCTTCTGGTTGTTTTAAATCTATTATATTTAGTTCAGCAATTCCTGCAAAATTTTTAATCTCCTTGTTTATAGAATTATTGATATCTGCATTACTTTTATTACCTACTTGTACCCTTCGTTCAACACTCTTTAAAGTGCTACTAGACTGTAAAACTTCCACATTTTCAGGCTCTGGATAATTGGCACCATAATTTAAGAACTCATTTTCATCATAACAAATACTTCCTAAATCATAACTCATAATATTTTGGAAAATTAAATTGGTTACATCTAATACATTTTTCCTACTTCTAAAGTTCTTGAACAACTGAATTTTCATACCATCAGTTATGTTCTCTCCTTTAAACTTATATAATCCATATTTTTCTAAAAATAATTCTGGCCTAGCTTGTCTAAATTTATATATACTTTGCTTCACATCACCAACCATAAAAATGTTGTTTCCCTTTGAAACACTCTTTAAAATATATTCTTGAACTAAATTACTATCCTGGTATTCGTCAATAGCTATCTCTTCAAATTTTTCTTTATATTTTTTTGCTACATCAGTTTCATATATTCTACCATCTTCATCTGTCTTCAATAAAATATTTAATGCAAAATGCTCAATGTCATTAAAGTCAACAATATTTTTTTCTTTCTTTCTAATAGCAAATCGCTCTGTAAATTCCAGAACCAGCTGTTTTATTGCCACTAGAATATCATACATTTCAAATATATCTTGACTTGCCTGTTTTGAATCATACACAAGATATTTTTCTATGGTTGCTACTACTTTCTTCTTTACACTATCCCTTATCTCTTTTGCCTCATCCTTTAATTCTATTGTTATTTTCCTATCAGATGGCCACTTAGCCCAATTCAAATTCATAGAACAATTATAAGTTTCTTCCCAGGAATATGTAACTTCCTTTATTTTTTCTAAACTTTCAATATCGCTACTAATTACCAACTGATATTTAACCAATTCATCATATTTAGCTAAATTCTTTTCAACCTGCTTTAATTTCAATATTGAATCGGTTAGTTCCTCCTTAAAATTTTCTAACAAAATCTGTCCCCATACCGTTTCTGCAAAATCTCTATCCAACTTATCTTGCATATCAAACTTCTGTACCTGTTCATCTAACCATCTATTAGGAAACGGACTACTTTGTATGAATCTATATATATTCAAAATTAACTGTCTTAAGTTTTCGTCTCCCCTATAATTTGTATATGTATTTAATAGTTTTTCAAAAGCTTTATCCTCAGCTAAATACTTATCTTCAAATAAATCATCTATTATCTCTTGTTTTAATAACTCTATCTCGGCAGTATCTGCAACTCTAAAATTTGCAGATGTATCTATCTCGTAAAAATTATTCCTAATTACGTCTAAACAAAAAGAATGTATTGTACTTATATTAGATTTATTTAACAAGATTATCTGTCTTTGTAAATCCATATTCAACGGCTCTTCCTCAATTTTTTTATAAATAGCCTCAAGAATCCTTTCTCTCATTTCACTAGCTGCCGCGCTAGTAAATGTAACTATTAAAATTTTATCTATATCAACTTTATCATTTATTACTTTACTTATTATCCTCTCTACTAAAACTGAAGTTTTCCCACTTCCGTGCTGCCGCAGCAACTAATATATTGTTTTCCTTTTCATTTATTGCCAAAGATTGTTCCTTGGTCCATCTTTCATTTGCCACTTCTTTTTACCTCCATTTTGGATTTTCTATAGTATATATTACTTCTTACTAAATTTCAATTGTTTTTGACTCTGTTACAATGAAACAAATTAGTTACAATTCACGTTTTTTGCAATAAGCCGTCCAATATAAGAATTATGTAATCGCAAAAAAACATATTAACATTCCGCAAACTTGCTGGCTCGGCTTTATCAAAAAGCAAAAGGAATATATGATGTCGTGTAAAGTTTCAATACAGTTTATTCCTTTTGCACTTTTTGACAAACCTTGCCAAACTGCGCGTTTAGGGCTCCATTGTTAATATGTTTTTTTGTTCTTACATAATTCTTATATTGGACTACTCAACTATAATGGCTGACCTGTAACCCCCAAATGTTTCCCCATAGAAAAAGTTTACTTTACATAATTGACATTTCTTGAAAAATTTGCTATAATACTAATTATCATTAAAAATAGGAGAGTGATTTCAATGAATATGAACTCACAAGATTTACAAAAAATGGCAAGGTCATTTCATGCCGTTGAACAAATACTTAAGCGGAATGGCAGACTTACGAACGACACTGCAAAAGCCTTTGCATGTTACATGCAAAAGAATTTTCCCAATATAGGGATAATTGCTGAAATAGCAAAAAGGTTAGAGCAGTGTTCTAGCCTCACACAGGAAGAGCTCGAAATTCTTCACGAAATACTAGCAAAATACCAGATTTTTAGCAGCGATACCAACAACACAGAAAGACAATCCTCAGACACACTTCTCGAAAACCAGATTCCGACAGTGAAACTAACCTCCGAAATGAGGTTAATTGATCTTACAAGTAAGGATCAAAGTTTTCGAGAGCAGTATTCGTTTGTATTTGGAGACGCAATTCCATTAAGACAGTACATACTGTTTGATTCGAAAGATATGAACGGAATCAACGTTTCATATCTAAATTATGTTTTCGGCAATGGAAGAAACATAAAACAGTATTCCCCCAGCAAGTTACAGGCTGTATTTTCAAGGGATAAGGTTGTCTCTAGCATAATGAATAGCTTCGGATGTTTTACATTTGGACAGGAGATTTTTTCAGAAGCATTAAAGGAGCAAGCTTTTTTAAAACTTCTTGAAAAAAAGTCACAAACGCTTGTAAGAATGCATCGCTCTGATGGTTCACGGGTATCATTCCTAAGAATAGGAAAAATCTATGTTTCTTCGTCAAGCAACCTCGAGACTGAGTCACTTGATCAGTATTTAGTATGGAGCACTGGAAAAGTGCTTACAACACAGTTTTTATCTTATGGTAATATTGACGTTCCGAAGTTATCTATCGACCACAAGTATGCGTATGCAGTGGTGAACATGTTGCTTTCGGAAAAAAACCTCAATGCTTCAAGATACATAGGTTCCATATTGGGAAACTATATTCATAAGAATCATGCTTTATATGGACCCTGTATTCGAACAAATGAAATTCCTCATAAGAAATTATACAATATAGTATAATTAAGCAAAATGAACATATAGTAAGAATCTTCGATTTCCTTTAGAGCACAATGTGCTCCGCTACAAAGCAATTACTTCCTTATTATACTAGAAACAAGAAAATTCTACGATTCTTCTTTAGAACACAACGTGCACCGCTACGAAAGCAATTACTAGAAAAAGCTCACTTGTTAATTCAAGCGAGCTTTTTTCTTTATATCTAGTAAGTTTAAAAAATACCCTTATTTTATATACATTTCTGGATCTATAGAATTCCCATCTTTCATAATTTCAAAATGCAAATGTGGATCATCTAATATTTCAAATGTTGCAGAATTTCCAACCGTACCTAAGGTTTGTCCTGCTTTAACTTCTTCTCCAACAACTACAAATTCAGCTGTCAATAAATTTGCATATACAGATGAAAAACCATTTTGATGTTCTACAACTACTGTAAGACCATATCTAGGGTCATTCTTTATTGATTTTACAATACCATCTGAAGATGTTTTTACTATTGTTGTTTTATCTGCTTTTATGTCTATTCCTAGGTGAGTTGTCCATTCTTTCAAGGTATCTGAATATATCAGCTTATCTTTTCCGTAATGCTTAACAATTTCACCGTCTACTGGCATAATAAATATCGGATCTTTTATTTCTTCCGCTTCTTCTACTTTTGCATCTACCAAAGCTGTATTTGCTTCAGCTAATTCAGCAATTGTATTTATATCGGCTACATCTGTCTCACTAGGTTGTGTACTAATACCATTATCACCAGTATTGGCTACTGCATTGTCACTATTTGTTGCTTCAGCCTTGTTTTCCTCTTTTGAATTCTCAGCTTCTGCTAAATCAACTTGCAATTCACCTTCATCTTTTAATTCTTCATACTTTGACAATTCTTCAACATTTTTTCCTATTGATGAGCTTGCTTCTTGTGAAGTATTCTCGTTAGAAGCCATATCCTTGCCAGTTTCTATGTTGTCATCTAGGTTTCCATTACCTGTAAAGATATTGAATACTATTAGAAAAATTACAATACTTAAAATTGCTCCTCCTAGTGAAAAATAAATAATCTTATTTATTCTTTTTCCCTTTAATGTATTTGCCATATTTTTTTCCTCCTTACTTTTTCTTTAGTAAAATTATTTCCAGTTTAGAATAATTTATACATTGTTGAAATCTATTACTTCAACACCTGTATAGAAATGCTTTATAATATCTTCATATCCATATCCTTGTTTTGCTAAACTATCTGCACCTGTCTGACTCATGCCAACTCCATGTCCATATCCTGTAACTTTAAATTTTATATTCTCACCAATCTCTATTATAAAATTAGCTGATTTCAATGAAAAAATAGTTCTAACTTCAACACCTGATAAATTATGATTTCCTATTTTTATGGTTTTTATTCTTCCTCCAGAGGTATATTCAACAACCTGTATAGCATCTACAGCATCCAAATTTATTTCAAAATCTGAATATCTTGCCTTCATTTTTGATATAAATTCCTCTCTTGATAATTCTATTTCTGAACTGTACTGAGTATATGCATCTTCACCTGCAGTTTCTACTGTTTGTAGATATGGATATCCGCTTCCTCCGCCAAACATTAACTGGTTGCTCGGTTGCTCCTCCACTATTAGAGTGGAAAAAAGCATTTATTGGTGCACCTTCATATGTAATTACTTTTCCCTTTGTTTCATTAACAGCTATCATTATTCTGTTCCAATTATCTTCTCTCCTATCTTCTTCCCATCTAGCCATCCTATCTTCTTTAGTAATCCACGCTTGACAACACGCAGAATCGTCACATATATGTGCATCTCCATGTTTAGATTGATTGTGTGTTATAGTATAAATTGTGTACGTTCTTGCAACCGTTGCTTGAGCTTTTAGAGCCTCCATATCAAAATCTACTGGCATTTCAGCTGATACCACTCCATACAAATATTCATCTAGTGGAATTTCTTCAATAGTATTAGTTTTTGAATGTAAAAGCTTGATTGTTTTATAATTATTGTAATCATACGGAGTCACGTCAACATTTCTGTTCCCCACGTCTTCACCATTATCTGCAGTTTCAGTATCTAAATTATCATAATCACTCTCTTGAATCAAAGCGTCATTAATAACTGTTACTTTTGTAAAAAAAATGGGTATAACAAATGTTAACGCCACTAAAAGTAGTACATATATAACTATTTTTTTCATATTTAAATAACTGCCTCCTACACCGCCAGCATTTCCCTCATATTTAGCAACACCTTTTTCTCTATTCTAGAAACTTGTACCTGACTTATTCCTAAGGTTTTAGCAACCTGAGATTGTGTGTTACCCCTAAAATATCTTAGTAATATTATTTTTCTTTCCCTTTCATCCAGTTTATCTATCGCTTCCTTTAAAATAATTTTATCCACTAAATTTTTCTCAGACTCATTATTGGCAGGAATTCTATCTAAAATATTTCCTTCACTATCGTCTTTATTATTTAAATCATATATTGAATCTACGCAATTTATTGAATCTAAAGCTGCAGCAATCTCCTCTTTTGCAACTCCTAAAATTTTTGCTATTTCTTCTACATTTATCTCTATTCCTTTTTTATTTATATATTCTTTTTGTACTTCTCTAATTTTTACACATAATTCTTTTGTACTTCTGCTTATTTTTATTGGCCCGTCATCTCTAATAAATCTTTTTATTTCTCCTAATATATATGGTACTGCATATGTTGATAATTGTACTTCAAAATCGGTATCAAACCTTCTTATTGATTTTATAAATCCCAAGGAACCTATTTGATACAAGTCCTCTAGTTCATATCCTCTATCTTTAAATCTTCTAACAATACTCCAAATTAGTCCAGCATTGTTTTCTACTAATCTAGACATTGCATCCTCGTTTCCTTCCTTGGCCTTAATAATATCGTTTATATTATTATCATACATATTATTAAACTAAGCCTACCTTTCTTAAGTATATTTAACCTTTTTCTTATGCTTTTATATTCTCCTTCCTATTTATATAATAAATCCTTAGCCTATATATTCACCCTCCATCTTTATTTTACACAGCACCTACCATTTCTCTGTCTTCGCAAACGCTTTCTTGCTTTTCAATAGCTTTCTTCATGGTAACCTTAGTGCCTAGACCATATACAGATTCAATATGTACTTCGTCCATAAAACTTTCCATTATAGTAAAACCCATACCCGACCTTTCTAAATTTGGTTTCGATGTGTATAAAGGCTTTCGTGCAAGCTCTATATTTTCAATTCCTTTCCCAGAATCTGATATTTCAATTTCAATATTATTTGCAAAAATTTTTGCTATTATCTTTATTTTTCCCTCTTTATTTTCATATCCATGTATAATACAATTTGTAACAGCCTCTGAAACTGCCGTTTTTATATCTGCCAACTCCTCTATAGTTGGATCTAATTGAGCTGAAAAGGCAGCAACTGCTATTCGTGCAAAAGCCTCGTTATTTGATTTACTTAAAAACTCTAATTTCATTTCATTTTCATACAAACCCTTCATTTGTTTACATCCTTTGTATAATATATTTAGGTTTTTTATGGTTATACCTATAAACCTCTATAATTAGTTAACTTTTTTTAAACTAATATAACCTACGCACTTTTAACAACTGGTATAATTTTAAGAACTCCACTCATTTCAAAAATCTTTTGAATACTTGGTTTTACGTTAGTCATTTCAACGGTTCCACCAAGCATATTTGCCGTTTTATATCTACCAATTATCATTCCTATTCCACTGCTATCCATAAAAGATACCTTACTAAAATCAAATAAAACTTTTCTAGGCATATATCTCGTAATTTCATTATCCACCAACCTCCTTATTCTATCTGTACTATGATGATCGATTTCCTCCGTAATTTTAATTAGCAATAGCTTGTCCTCTTTTAAAAATTCACTTTCCAAAATACAATCCTCCTTACATATTTATGAATTTGATTATATTGCTTTTTCCATTTTTTTCCAAGAGTGAAACCTAGGAAGTTTTGTCGAATAGATAAAAAGTTTTCGACAACATTTTTGGTACAAAAAAAATGCTTAGGCAGTTGGTGTATGCTAATTTCAACAAGAAATAGGAAAATTTTTAATTCTTTCTTTGGAGCACAATGTGCTCCGCTACGAAACAATTACTTTTCTATTGTAAAAATAAACCTCTTATTTCTTTGTTTATATAATTAACATAGCGTAACCTTTTAAGCATTTTTTAAATAACTGAAAAAATGTATCTATATACATATATCATTTTTGATTTTTTTCATCTTTGTTAAGTCGTCTACTAGCAGTCATCTTGTCTAGATTTGGATATGCAGCAACAATTAAAGCCTTAATTACTTCCAACTCTTCCTCATTACACCTATCTATAATATTTTTTAATATTTCCCTATTACTATATTCGTCTTTCATATACCCTTCATTTTCTTCATAAAGCAAACTATCACTAGGAACCTTTAAGGCTTTTGAAATTTGATATAAAGTATGGACACTACAACTGCTATTTCCCTTTTCTAACTCTGAAACATAGTTTTCTGAACGATTTATCATCCCAGCAAAAGTCTCTTTTGTTAAACCTATTGCGACCCTATTACTTTTTGTTCTTTCTCCAAAACCCTTCCAATCCTTATATTCATACCTATCAGTTCTACTCATTGTCTTAATTCCTCCCCTACTAGCAAAATAAATAATTTCCTTTGCTGGTATTATCTCATTTTTTTAAATGATTTATTATCAACTACCAATTATTTATTTTTATTTTTGCTAGTTGGTGGAAGGTATAAATAAAAAAGCGAAATTTGCTTTATCACCTTTCTATAATATTTTTTTAATCTATTGCAATTTGCTTAAATCTTTTTAAAAAGCTCTTTTTTAATGATTTCTCCAATGGTTTTTTAACTGTCCTAGGCATTTTCTCATATTCTATTTGCTTTTTTATTCTTTCTAGTTCCTTTAATATTGCATCATAGTTTAATAACGGTTTTTTAATAAAACCATCTATAATATCAACATTTACATATTCTTCCCCACCTGCACTAATAACAAGAAATTTGGGCAAACTGCATTTATTTTTATATTCCTTTATTATTTCTAATCCAGATGGGATACCATTTCTCATTAAATCTGTTATTACAATTTCTGGCTTTTCACTTTCAATTAGCCTACGTTCCTCCTCATCCGAGTATGCACTGCCTAAAACCTCGATTTCTTCATACTTCTTTAGATTTTCCCTCATAACGCTATTTATTATTTTATTATCATCTGCAATAATCACTTTGATTTTTACCATATCTTCAACCCCTTTACTAATTTTGTATATTATTTTATTACTTTGATATTTTACACCATTCTACATGAAAAATTTGTCGAAATTTGTCGAATATATAAATTTATTTTAATTAATTGGTAAAAATATACTTTTTTACTTTCCTGATATTGGAAACAAAGTAGACCATTCCTAAATGCCTCATTTTTGAAACAAAACAAGACCGTCCCCAAATGTTTCATTTTTGAAACAAAACAGGACCGTCCCCAAATGTTTCAAAGCAAAAAAAGACCTTGCAAAGAAATCATTTAAAACTCCTTTGCAAGGCTTATATCTTTATTTACTATTCGACATCAATCTTCCATAGTCCATGTTTATTACAATAAGCATATACCGTAGACCCTGGGATATATTTACAATGTGCAGCTACTTCTTCTCCAGCTTTAAAATAAGTTGTAACCTCTTTTCCATCAGAAACAATGCTAACCCACTCAATGTAATGTTCGTCTTCCATTACATGATTAACCTTAACAAATATTTTTCCATCCTTGACTTCATAAGTTGGAACATGTTTCTCAATTGCAGCATCAACAGAATTTGGCTCTAGCACTGCCATTTTTTCGCCACAGCACTTTATTCCACAATCTTCTCCACACTTGCAATCTTCTATAACCTTAACCATAGCTCCACACTTCATACATTTTTTTATTAATAATTCTCTCTTCATAAAAATCATCCTTTCACTTTAATATGAGTTCATTATAACACTCACTCAAACAATACGCAAACGCTTTTATTTAAATTTTTTACGTTCTATGAAACTACGTTACAGGTTCAGGTGCCCATAATGTTGATGAAATATATTAATACGAAGTGGAGTGCGCAGTTTGGCGCTCCCACCTAACGTCTTTTTCACATATCATAGCGCCAGCAAACGAACGGAGTATTAATATATTTCATCAACATTATGGGCACCTGAATTGTAACGAAACTACATGTTACTTAACCTTTCCACCGTATTTTTCAACATTTCCTCATATTTAGCAAGTTTTTCCTTCTCCTCATTAATCTTGCTTTCAGGAGCCTTACTTACAAAGCCTTGATTAGAAAGCATCTTCTTTGCTCTTTCTACCTCCGCTTCCAATCTTGTTTTTTCGTTTTCTAACCTCTCTTTTTCAGCTTCAATATCTACTAAATCCTCAAACGGAATATACAACTCTAAATCAGCTTGCATTATTGAAATTGCATTTGATGGAATATTTTCTTTATTATTTTGAACAACTATCTCATCTCCAAAGGCTAATTTCTGTAGGAAAGTTTTACTTTGATTAATCAAATCCTCATATTTTTCAGTTACAAATAACAATTTAGCTTTTTTTGATGGATGAACATTCATATTATTTCTAATATTTCTTACCTCTCCAATAATAGCTTTTAATATTTCAATCTCATTTTCCTCTGCTTCAAAATTTAAATCCATACTATATTTAGGCCATGCTGATGTCATTATTGTTTCATCATTATTATATAACTTTGTATAGATTTCCTCTGTTACAAAAGGCATTATTGGATGTAGCATTTTCAAACTATACTCTAAAACTGTGTTTAATGTGTATTGTGCTTCTCTTCTAGTGCTACACTCTTTGTCATATAAACGAGGTTTAACCATTTCAATATACCAGTCACAGAACTCGTTCCATATAAAATCATATATTTTCTGCGTAGCAACTCCTAAGTCATAATTATCTATGTTAGTAGCCATTTCTTGCGCTAACCTGTTAGCTTTTGAAATAATCCACTTATCTTCTTTGCATAGTTTTTCTATGTTATATTTTTCATCATAATCCTCTAGATTCATCAGTACAAACTTTGAAGCATTCCATAATTTATTTGCAAAATTTGCACCCTGCTCCACCTTTGCAGGAATGTATCTTATATCATTTCCAAAAGAAATACCCAAAACCAAAGAGAATCTTAATGCATCTGCACCGTATTCAGCAATTACATCTAGTGGATCTACACCGTTTCCCAAAGTTTTACTCATCTTTCTACCTTGGTCATCTCTAACCATTCCATGAATTATTATATCAGAGAACGGCTTTTTACCAACATATTCTAGACCTGAGAAAATCATTCTTGAAATCCACAAAGAAATAATTTCATAACCAGTTACAATAGTATTTGTAGGATAGAAAGTTTCTAAGTCCTCTGTTTTTTCAGGCCAACCTAATGTAGAAAAAGGCCATAAAGCTGAACTAAACCAAGTATCTAATGTATCTGGATCTTGTGTTAACTTAGTATTACCACATTTAGAGCATGCATCTGGCATACTTCTAGAAACGTGTATTTCCCCACAATTATCGCAATAATACGCTGGTATTCTATGTCCCCAATATAATTGTCTTGAGATACACCAATCTTGTAAATTTTCCATCCAGTTGAAGTAGGTTTTATCATATTTATTAGGAATAAACCTAATATCCCCGTTTCTTACTGCTTCAATAGCTGGTTTTGCAAGCTCTCCCATTTTTACAAACCATTGGTCTGAAATTGTTGGTTCTATAGTTGTCTTGCATCTCTCGCATTTTGCTACATTATGTGTATAGTCTTCTATTTTCACTAAATATCCTTGTTCTTCAAGCATTTTAACTATAATTGGTCTTGCTTCATACGCATTCATTCCTGCTACTTCTGGAATTAAATCGTTCATTATTAAATTACTATCAAACACTTCTACAAACTCCAAATTATTCTTCAAGCCTGCTTGATAGTCGTTTGGATCGTGGCAAGGTGTTAATTTAACACAACCTGTTCCAAATTCCATATCTACAAAAGGATCAGCAATAATTGGAATTTCTTTATTCATTATCGGCAAAATACATTTCTTCCCAATAAGATGTTTGAATCTCTCATCCTTTGGATTTACAGCAACACCAGTATCTCCTAGCATTGTTTCTGGTCTTGTTGTAGCTACTACTAAATACTCATCACTTTCGGTGTCGCTAGTTTTTATTGGATATTTAATATGCCAAATATGTGATGCTTCTTCTTTATACTCTACCTCTGCATCTGAAATTGATGTTTTACAATTTGGACACCAGTTTATCATCCTTTTTCCTTTATAAATATATCCTTTTTCGTATAGTCTAAAGAATACCTCTTCAACTGCATTTGATAGTCCCTCATCCATGGTAAAACGACTTCTTGACCAATCACAAGAACATCCCATTTTACGTTGTTGTTTCTGTATTGTACCACCATATAGATGTGTCCATTCCCAAGCTTTTTCAAGAAACTGCTCTCTAGTTAAATCTGATTTTTTTATTCCTTTCTCACGTAAACTTTGAACAACCTTCATTTCTGTTGAGATAGCAGCATGATCCGTACCTGGTAGCCAAAGCGTATTAAAACCTTGCATTCTCTTGTATCTTATTAAAAAATCTTGAATTGATGCATCTAGTGCATGTCCCATATGTAACTTACCTGTAACATTTGGAGGTGGCATCATAATACAATAACTCTCAGAATTTTTATCCATACTTGGTTTAAAATATCCGCTCTCCTCCCACTTTTTATATAAAATATCTTCGAAATCTTTTGGATTATATTTGTCATTTAATTCATGTTTCATCATACTATTCCTCCTTAAAAAATTAAGAAAATCTTCGATTTTCTTTGGAGCACATTATGCTCCACTACGAATGGGGTAACTTTCCTATTGTACAAAAAAGATAACTTCACCTAAAATTCTTAAAGGCGAAGTTTATACTTATGTTACCAACTTACACTACAACTAGTACCCCTCCAACAATAGATACTAAAGCTCCAATTTTTTTCATTTTTTCGGTAACTTCATTTGTATCACTTTTGTTAAAAAATCTTTTAGTTAATCTTCTAGCATCATATACACATACAATTCCAACAGATACTATAATTAATCCTATTATTTTTAAAACAATTTTTCCAGTTTCCATTTAAACCAACATCCTTTTTATAAAATATAAATTTTACTCTTCAAAAAACTCTACAGTATATTTGCACTCAAATGATTTCTTAGGGTCTAAATTTATAATTGATGTCTTTTCTGCAAAAATTCCACTTCCCTTTATAGAATCTGACATTCCATGCCATGGCTCTATACAAATAAATGGTGCTCCAGGTTTTGACCAAACACCTAAATATGGAAATTCTGAGAAGTCAACCCTTAATACACTTTTCCCAGTCGACTTTCTTTTCAAATATACATTAGATGAGGTCATTCCTTTCATTATAATTGCATCATTGCTAAAAGAGTTTTTATCTAGCGAAATCCTCCTTTTATCTTCTATAATATTCTTTGCATAATCTGTTCCTATTAGTCCATCTACTAAATACATAAAATGGATTTTTTCTTCTTCCTCTTCAAATTCCAAATAGTAATCGCCATTCTTAAAAGCCTCCGCATCTACTTTAAATGCAGGATGCCCTCCTATACAAAAAGGCATATTCGTATTACTGGTATTTACTACTTTGTAAATTGTAGTTAGTTTATTTTCAAATATTCTATATGTCGTATATAATTCAAAATTATATGGATATCTTGCTAAAGTATTTTTATTACTTTTTAACACATATGAATGAAAATTATTCAATTTCGTTACTGGCTCAAATTCTAAATCTCTTGCGAAACCATGCTGGAACATCTCGTAAGTTTTAGCATTAATAATTGTTTGGTTTCTCTTCAATTTACCTACTATAGGAAATAACACGGGTGAGTGCCTTTTCCAATAGACCTTTCCATTTTCATCTAAGCACTCTGCTCCTTGATGAATTCTCTCTTCACCATTTAACTTAAAGCTTAATAATTCTCCACCATATTTGGATGTTTCAATTTGAGTAAACATAAAATTAGACTCTCCTTTTTCTTTTTTCCCTATAATAATATGTTTTTTTTTCGAAAAAGTCAAGAGTTTTGCTGAATTTGAAGTTAATGGTGGGCATTTTCCATATCTAAATCGAAAAAGAACTCAATACCATCTGGCTTATTAACAGCACCATACTCATTCTTGTAATTATTCATAATAGCCTTAACAAAAGCCAAACCTATTCCAGTTCCACCTTTATCCCTATTTCTAGATGCATCCATTTTATAAAATCTCCCCCATATACGATGTAACTCATCAGCCTCTATGTTATCTCCTGTATTAAATACACTTATTCTAATTTTATTTTTCTCTGTATTCTCATTGATTTTTACTTCTATTTTTCTTTCACCATTAACCTCTTTAGAATATTTTATAGCATTCGTTATATAATTAGTTATTATTTGCTCAACATAAAAGCTATCTGCGTATGCAATAACATTGTCTTTGCTATCAAATATCACCTTAACGGAATTTTCCTCTAACATAACATTAGACTTTCGTATAACCTCATTTATCAACTCCACAATATTGAAATTTTCATTATTAAATTCACGTTTACCATATTCCAATTTCATCAATTCCAATAACTGTTTAACCAATCTATCCATCTTATTTGCTTCGTCTAATATAACATCTGCATAGAATTTTCTTGATTCGTCATCAGCGTTAACATTTTCAACTAATCCTTCAGCATATCCTTGTATCAATGCGATTGGCGTTTTTAGTTCGTGAGAAACATCAGATATAAATTGCTTTCTCATCTCATCAATTCTAGATTTTTGTTCAATATCTTTTTCAAGTTCTGAATTGTTGACCGTCAGCTGTTTTATAGTCTTTTCCAACTTGTCAGACATCGTATTAATGCTTCTTCCTAAATTATTTATCTCATCATCTGTATCACCAATTTGATATTTCTGTGAAAAATCTAAATTTGACATCTTTTGTGCAATAGCATCTAATTCTAATATTGGTGCCGTGAATTTTCTAGAAACAAATGAAGCAATAATACCAGATATAACTAAAACTGCTCCCCCTAAGGCTAATAGTACATTATTGGAAATTCTAGCACTTTCTTGTAAATCTGCCGTAGGAGTTCTCATATACAATTCTAAACCAGTATCTAACTTTGCGTGTGCTTCTATATATCCAATGTTAGTATCTTCCTCTTTCACTAGATTTATTTTTATATTTTCCTCTTTATGTAATAATTTATTATTAGCATTACTGTTATCAATATCACTAAAAAGTTTAGCTTCAGAACCTTCCTTAACTCGGTAATTATTTATTGCTAACATTACGATACTGTCATTTGATTTTATAACAATATCTAAATTATTTTTTATAGATATAATCTTTAAATTATCTTCAATTTGCTCATATTGCGACGTACTATTAAACAATGTATTAATATCTTGATAAATGAGTTTTATTCCCTTTGTTTTATTATATAAATAAAATTTTTCTAATACAAAACTATTTACCAAAACCAATAATACTATTACTGCAGTAATTACTATACATAATGTAAAAAAAAGTTTCAACCTCACTGATTTAACAGCTTGTTTTATTTTCTCCATTTCATTATTTAATCTCAAATTTATATCCCACACCTCTCATAGTTTCTATATATTTACCTTTTTTTCCTAATTTATGTCTTATCTTTTTTATATGACTATCTATAGTTCTAGAATCGCCATAATAATCATAATTCCAAACATTGTTTAAAATTTTATCTCTTGATAATGCTATACCCTTGTTGTCTACTAAAAATTTTAATAACTCATATTCTCTTAAACTTAATTCTATTACTTTTGAATCTACCTTAACAGTTCTTCCGTCAGTATCAATCTCGATACCTCCAATATCATAAACATTGCTTTTCTTAGGTGCTGTTCTCTTTAGCAATGCCTCAACCCTAGCCACAAGAATCTTTGGACTAAATGGTTTTGAAATATATTCATCCACACCTAATTCAAATCCAAAAAGCTCATCCTGTTCTTCTCCTCTAGCTGTAAGCATAATAATTGGAATGTTTGACTTCTGCCTAATTTGCCTTAATACAGACCATCCATCTAATTTTGGCATCATAACATCTAGTAGTATTAAATTGATTTTTTCTTGATTTTCTTCGAAAACTTTAATAGCATCTTCTCCATCAACAGCTTCCAATATTTTGTACTCTTTCTTCATTAAAAAATCTTTAATAAGCTTTCTCATTCTAGATTCATCATCAACAACTAAAATTGTTATCTCGTTCATAATTCCATCATTCCTTTTCTTTAATACTATTTATCATTATAAGACATTTATATGTCCAAAATGTGAATTCTATATAAAACTTTTTATAAAGGAGCTTAGATTGCTACAGATCAGCCTTAGATTAGTATATAATTCTTTGGAGCACAATGTGCTCGTATAATCAATTATATAGAAAATAATCTATATAATTGATTATTTTTTATATAATTGATTATACGAGTACATTGTGCTCCATTAAAATATTACTTTTCCATTGTATTAAAACTCAAAATCATTCTTGACCCACAATTATATAACCCTTTTCGGATGTGGTTAAACTTTGAGCTTCTTGCTTACCTACAAAAATTGTGTCTTCGATTCTTACACCGAATCTACCTGTAATATATATTCCAGGCTCATCTGTAACAATCATATTTTCCCTTAAAACGAAGTCATGTTTCGAATTAATAAAAGGATATTCATGAATATCTAAACCTACTCCATGTCCTAAACTATGCACCATTTGGGCTCCATGTAGTTTAAATTCACTATCAACGCTCTTTGAGATCAGTTTTATATTAGCTCCTGCCCTTAACTCTTCTAATACTCTTTTCTGATTATTTAATACTAATTCATATACTGGTTTCATATGTGGTGGTACATGACCAGCAAATACTGTTCTAGTCATATCTGAACAATATCCATTATATGTGCACCCCATATCAATTGTAATCGGATCACCAGCTTCAATTTTTCTATCTGTTGGAACTGCATGAGGCATCGAAGAATTTGGTCCTGACGCTACTATTGTATCGAAAGCTAGTCCATCTGCACCGTTCGTAAGAAAAAATTTATATATTTCAAAAGCTATTTCCTTTTCTGTCATTCCTATTTTTATAAAATCTTTTAAATACTCAAAACAATCATCTGTAATTTTACAAGCTTTTTTTACACATTCTATTTCTTCTTCCGTTTTTATTATTCGCATTTTTTCAATTAACCCTTCTGTTTCAGCTAAGTTGTTAATTTTATATTTATGCATATATTCTTTATATTGGGCATAAGTTAAATTTGCTTCTTCAAATCCAACATTTTCGCAAAAAATAAAAAAGTTTTCATAGTCTTCTTTGCTAAGCTCTTTAAAATCGCAAGTAACGATTTCATCATCAATTGTTAGCGCACTTTTTACTGCCTCCATGTATCTTCCATCTGTAATATAAATATTTTCACGTCTGGTTAAAAGCAGTACTCCTTCTGCATTAATATTAGTTAAATACCTTATATTTACTGGATTTGTTATTATCATCCCCTGTAAGTCTAAATTTTTTAACTTTTCTCTTAATAGTCTTATCCTATCATTCATATTATCACCTTTTTCCTTCTATTAATAACGAAAGCCAAATTCTTTAAGTATTTTAACGTCTTTGTACTTTAAAGCTTGTAGTTTCGTAATTGAAATCTATTCTATTAACTTATATTTTTTATAATTTATATTTACCTAAGGTAAATATAAAAAACATCAATTTTATCCACATATCTAATGGTACAAACATAACTGCAAAAGTTGCTAAAACAATGAATGGACCAAATGGAATAAATTCAATTATTTCTTTCTTTTTTATTTTACTCTTAGCTATCAACACCACACTAAAGATTGTAGCTATAAAAAACGAAAGAATAGATATTGCAATAATATTCCTCCATCCAAAAAATAAACCTAAAGCCCCCATTAACTTAACATCTCCAAAGCCCATGGTTTCTTTCTTGAATACCACATTGCCTATAAAAGTAAGCAATAAAAAAATTCCTGCCCCTAGCAACATTCCTAACCACATCTCTATTGCTATATTTATATTGTCTATTCCTCTTAGGAAGCTAAATATTACTCCTATTTCCAACATGGTTAATGTTAATCTATTTGGTATAATTTGTAATTTTGAATCAATATAGAATACAGAAATTAGTAATGGTGTAAGTATAAGCATTTGTATTAACTGGATTTTATCTTCCATACCTATTACTCTTAACAAGGCAATATATAGTACACTCGTTATTATCATACATATATAATTTGCGTTAGAACTTTTTATATATTCTGTAATTCTTTCTATTGACACAACAGCTTTATGTTCTGGTAAATTTCTGTTTGCCAAGTCTACAAGCCTTCCCACTAAAAGACCTAATAAACCTGCACCTACATACCAAAAAATATGTATATTCGCTATAAACATCTTATACCTTCTCTTTCTTTATTTTTTTCAAATAACTATCAATTATTCTTTTTTCAATTGGTCTCTTTATTTTTGTTATAAATATATCCTGTTCTGCTATAGGTTTTACTAAAATCGAAAACATTTTACACCTATTAGCGCCAATAATGTCAGTCATTAACTGATCCCCCACTGCCGCCACATTTTCTACTTCTAATTGCATTTCATTTTTAGCTTTCAAAAATCCTGTTTTTAAAGGCTTTTTTGCGAAATAAAAAAATGGTATTTTTAAGGTTTCTGCAACATATTTTACTTTCTCCAATTTATTACTATTTGATACAATACAGAACTTTATACCTGCTTTTTTTAAGGTTTCAACCCACTCTACTGTACCATCTTCAAATTTTTTATAGTAGTCAATTAGTGTATTATCTACATCTAAGATAATACCTTTTATATTGTGTTCTTTAAGGAATTCTATTGTAATATCCCTTACGCTATCACAATAAAAATCTGGATAAACTAGCATACCTTTCCTCCTTATTTTCACAATTATATTATCAGTGAACCTGAAATTTGTCAAGTTTTTCAGTCGTGGAACTTCAATTAGGTTTCAACCCGTTACAGTTCAAGTGGCTATTAAAGTAGAGTAGTCAAAAATTAAAATTATGTAAG
>CAMPBM010000002.1 GCA_946637865.1 uncultured Lachnospiraceae bacterium
CGTTGTTAATATATTGCTAGCTCTTACATAATTCTTATATTGGACTACTCAACAAAAATGGCTGACCTGTAACCAAAAATAGGACAAAAAATATAAAAAATGCTAGAATTTGGTTGACATATCATAATAAAAGTGATAGAATGTATAAGCGTATGTAAGTGAAATAATATGTTTAATACATAAATATGACAAAATGGCTGGAGGTGTATCAAATGGCAGCAAAAGGAGCTAGGGAATCAATAATATTAGCTTGTTCTGACTGTAAGAGAAAAACTTACACAACAAGTAAGAACAAAAGAAATAATACTGATAGGCTAGAAATAGTTAAATATTGTAAATTCTGTGGAAAACGTACTACACATAAAGAAACAAAATAATCTTTAGGGAGGAATTAGAAATGGCTAAAGAAAAAGATAGTAAAGTAAAGAAAGATAATAAATACTTTATGAAAGATGTTAAGGCAGAGTTGAAAAGAGTTACTTGGCCTACATCAAAAGAAATGGTAAACAATGTAACTGCAGTCATAGCTATTGTTATTATCACTGCTGCAATTGTATTTGTTTTAGATTTGTTTTTTGGCGCTGTGAATAAATATGGCTTAGGAAAATTAAAGGAACAGTTAAAGTCAAATCAACAGACACAAACTCAGATTGTTAGCGAAGAAGAGAATAATTCGCAGCAACAGAGCCAAGAACAACAAGGCGATACACAACAGAGCGAAGAAAACGGTAATCAAGACACCCAAAGCACAGAAACAAATGAAAATGGTGAAAATGCAGGAAATGACGAAAATCCAGATGTGGACTAAAAGTATGATTATTAAACCGACCAATATTAATTAGGTATTCGGTCGGGTATTTTATGAACTATTTATATGAAGGAGGCTAAGGTTATGTCTCAGGGTAATAATGAATTAATTCCAAAGTGGTATGTTGTACATACATATTCTGGTTATGAAAACAAGGTAAAGACAGATTTAGAAAAAACTGTGAAAAATAGAGAACTAGAAGATTATTTTTTTGAAATAATTGTTCCAATGGAAGAACAGATAGAAATTAAAGATGGAAAAAAGAAAACAAATTTAAAGAAGGTTTTTCCAGGGTATGTTCTAATAAAAATGATTGTAACTGAAGCAACTTGGTATATAGTGAGAAACACAAGAGGAGTTACAGGCTTTGTTGGTTCTGGAACAGATCCAATCCCGCTTACAGACGAAGAAATAAGAAATATGGGATTTGAAAAAGTTGAAGTTAATGTTGATTATAATGTTAACGATTCGATTAAAGTTGTTGATGGACCATTAAAGGACTTTGTAGGAATTGTGCAAGAAATTAATAAAGAAAAACACAAGGTTAGAGTGTTGGTTTCTATGTTTGGAAGAGAAACTCCAGTAGAATTAGAATTTTCACAGGTTCAAAAAGTCTAATAAAAATTTTATATCATATTATAATTAAAGAGTTAATAATTTAAATTTATATAAATTATTTTGTCAATATATAGAATTAAAGGAGGTGCAATTAGAAATGGCAGAAAAGGAAATTAGCAATATTATAAAATTGCAAATACCTGCAGGTAAAGCTACACCAGCTCCACCAGTAGGTCCAGCATTAGGTTCAAGTGGTGTTAACATTATGCAATTCGTTAAAGAATTTAATGATAGAACAGCAAATCAACCTGGAATGATAATCCCAGTAGTTATTACTGTTTATAAAGATAAATCTTTTGAATTCATAACAAAGGTACCACCAGTTGCAGTTTTAATAAAAAAAGCTGCAAAGATTGAAAAAGCTTCAGGAAAACCTAATATTGATAAGGTTGCAACAATAACAAAAGCTCAAGTTAAAGAAATTGCTGAGCAAAAAATGCCAGACTTAAATGCTGCATCATTAGAAGCTGCAATGAGTATGGTAGCAGGAACTGCTCGCTCTATGGGAGTTATAGTTGCTGAATAATTGTTTTAGTTTTCCTATTGCATAGGAAAATATTAATCGTAGGGGAGCGCTAAAGTGCTCCATAGAAAAATCTTCGATTTTTCTAATTACTTGAATATATGTTACATGTATTGATTTATTTTATGAATATATAGTGTGACATTGTTTAAGCTAATTATAATTGGGAGAGTGAAAAGCTCGTTTGAACCAAAGGAGGTAAATATGAAAAAAGGAAAAAGATATGTTGCAGGTGAAAAACTTGTAGATAGGTCAAAAGCCTATAGTGCAAAGGAAGCTTTAGAGTTAATTGAAAAAATGCCTAAAGCAAAATTTGATGAAACTGTAGAATTACATGTAAAATTAGGTGTTGATTCTAAACATGCAGATCAACAAGTTAGAGGTACAACAGTACTTCCTAATGGTACTGGAAAAACTTTAAGGGTGTTAGTATTTGCTAAAGGACCAAAAGCTGAGGAAGCTGTTAAAGCAGGAGCAGATTTTGTTGGTGCAGAAGAGTTAATACCAAAAATAGAAAAAGAAAATTGGTTTGATTATGATGTAATAGTTGCTACACCAGATATGATGGGTGTAGTTGGTAGATTAGGTAAGGTGTTAGGACCAAAAGGATTAATGCCTAACCCTAAATCAGGAACAGTAACAATGGATGTTACTAAAGCAATTAATGAAATTAAATCTGGTAAAGTTGAATATAGATTAGATAAAACTAACATTATTCACTTAGGATTTGGTAAAGTTTCATTTGGTTCAGAAAAATTGCTAGAAAATTATGATGCAATTATAAATGCAATCATAAAAGCAAAACCAGCAGCAGCTAAAGGACAATACATTAAGAGTGTTGCTATTTCTACAACAATGGGACCAAGCATGTATATTGATCAAAAATAATTTATAAATTTATATAGCCAAAGAAAGTAGGCATAAAGGTAAGACCTACCGAGGCAAACATTTTGTGCGGTATTGTATCCAATCTGTATGTGTGTCTCGTATACGACTATATAGATTGGATTTTATTATTGCATAAATTTCTAGGAGGTGAACTAATTAAAATGGCAAGTGAAACTATTTTAAAACAAAAGGAAGCTGAGGTTAATGCTTTAGCAGAAAAATTTAAAGAAGCTAAGGTTATACTTTTAACAGATTACAGAGGAATAAATGTAGCTGATGATACAAAGTTAAGAACAGATATAAGAAATGCAAATGCACAATACAAGATTATTAAAAACAATATTGTAAAAAGAGCATTAAATGCAAACAATGAAAATGGATTAGATGACTTATTAGAAGGTCCTACTGCAATTGTAATTGGTAATGAGGATTATTTAGAGCCTGCTAAAGTTATTTATAATTTTTCAAAAAATAATGAATTCTACAAAATTAAAGGTGGAATAATTGAAGGTAAGGTAGTTACTGCAGAAGAAATTATCACTTTAGCAAAATTACCATCAAGAGAAACATTATTATCAATGCTTGCAGGTGGATTACTTGGAACAATTTCAAAATTTGCTGTTGCTCTTGACCAAGTTCGTTTGCAAAAAGAAGAACAAGCTTAATTTAAAAAATTAAGATGAATATGATTATACAAGACTGTACATATAAGTGCGCAATTTAGAGATGTATATTTTCAGGATGTTGTGTGTATTATAAAATATTAAATGTTTTATAGTTTTTCCCTGCTTTATTGCGATAGATTAAATATTGTGTAGAGATTGTATGTTATAAGAAAATATAATAGCAAAGAAATTGCTATTAATCAGAGTCGTGAACTAAAATCACTGTATTATATTCGAGTTGCGAACGTAGATCGCAGGATGTAAAATTAGTATAAGTATAGTGCAGGTATATATTAAGTATAATAGTACTATTTAAATATATCGCATATACATAAAATAATGGCTTGGCCATAATAAAAAATAGGAGGATATTAAAATGAATAAAGAAGAAATGATTGAAGAAATCAAAAAAATGACAGTTGTTGAGTTAGCTGATTTAGTAAAAGCTATAGAAGAAGAATTTGGAGTTTCTGCAGTAGCAGCTGCAGCACCAGCAGCAGGTGGAACAGTTGCAGGAGCTGCTGAAGAAAAAACATCATTCAATGTTGTATTAACAGATGCTGGAGCAAACAAAATACAAGTAATCAAAGTTGTTAGAGATGCTACAGGTTTAGGATTAAAAGAAGCTAAAGAATTAGTTGATGGAGCTCCTAAGACAATCAAAGAAGGAGTTAACAAAGATGAAGCTGAAGAATTAAAAGCTAAATTTACAGAAGTTGGAGCAGTTGTAGAACTTCAATAATTAGTATTATTGTCAAATAAGGCAGATAGGATTATAAAGGGCTTATCTGTCTTTTTTTATGTAATAGATAACTTCTAGCAGGGTGTAAAAATCAGCTTATAGAGCTTTCCTACTATAATAAGAAAGTTATGGCACATGGTAAAGTAAATTGCTTTTTAACGGCTTATTGTAAGAGCCGTGAATTGTAACATATTCCTTTATATAGTGAAAAAATTTTGATTGACAAGAATCAATATAGGGTATAGAATATAGTAATAGAATAAGATTATGGAGGAAAAAATGAAAATTTTATTAGATGCAATGGGTGGAGATAATGCACCAGATGCAAATATAAAAGGTGCAGTAAAAGCAATTAATCAGATAGAGTCAGACGTCGTTTTAATTGGAAATGAAAATATAATTAATTCAAAAATCAAGGAATTGTATGGGAAGAATAATATTACAGAAATCTCTAATAGATTATCAATAAAACATACTACAGAAACAATTGAGATGGAAGATATACCTACTCAGGCAATAAAACATAAAAAGGATTCATCTATGGTAGTAGGATTCAATATGTTAAAAAATGGTGAAGGAGATGTTTTTGTTTCTGCAGGTAATTCTGGAGCATTGCTTACTGGTGCTACATTATTAGTAGGAAGAATAAAAGGTATAGATAGACCTGCATTAGCTGGAATACTTCCCGCATATAAGGGTAGATTGTTATTGATAGATTCTGGTTCAAATACTAACTGTAAACCAATTAATTTACTTCAATTTGCTCAAATGGCGACGATATATCTAAATAATACATTTGGTACGAAGCAACCTAGAATTGGGCTATTAAATATTGGTACGGAGGAAACAAAAGGTAATGAATTAACTAAGGAGTCATACAAATTATTAAAAGAAAAGTCTGAGGAATTAAATATTAATTTTATTGGAAATGTTGAAGGAAGAGATGCCTTTTCTGGAAATATTGACGCAATAGTGACAGATGGATTTACAGGTAATGTATTTTTAAAGGCGGTTGAAGGATTGGGAAAATTCGTAAAAACTTCTCTAAAAGATAGTTTAATGAAAAGTACATTATCAAAAATTGCTGTAGTACCTGCTTTGCCAGGTCTAAAACGTTTTGCTAAAATGGTTGATTATAAAGAGTACGGTGGTGCACTATTTTTGGGAGTAAAAAAACCTGTTGTAAAGGCACATGGTAGCAGTGATGAAAAATTATTTGAATATACTATAAAGCAGGCAGAGCAATTTGTTAAAAATAGTGCTGTTGAAAGAATGATTGAGGAATTTGATAAAATTAATTCAAAAAAGCTTGACATTTAGTTGAACATATATTATTGTTAGATAAGTAAGATTGATATAAAAATCGGATACATAATACTTGGAGGGAGGTGAACTTGGATATGAGTTCAGAAGAGGTTTTTGAAAAAGTTAAGAATATAATTGTTGAGCAATTAGGTGCTACAGAGAGTGCAGTAACTATGGAGGCATCTTTTATAGATGATTTGGGTGCAGATTCTTTAGATATAGTTGAATTAATAATGGCGTTAGAAGAAGAATTTGATACAGAAATTCCAGATGCTGATGCAGAAAAAGTTGTGACAGTTGGAGATGTTGTAGACTATATAAAAGACCATATTGCATAAATGAACAAATAAAATTGAAAGGGTAACTCCTTTCTTTTTTGTTAAAAAATAAGGTTACATAAAACACATGATGCTACAGAGTAAAATTATATCTTTGTGTGGTATAATTGAAGATATATAAAAATCGAAAAGTATAGTTATTATATAATTAATATATCTTTGATAATAGAACAATCATATTTAAATAAGAATTAGATTAAAGGAGGAATAAATGGATTTATCGGTATTAGAAAGAAACATAGATTATAAATTTAATAATATAGAATTATTAAAAAAAGCATTGACGCATACATCGTATGCAAATGAACATCATATAGAGAGTAATGAAAAATTAGAGTTTTTAGGTGATAGTATTTTAGAATTTATTTCTAGTAAATATATATTTGATAATTATGATTTTTTAAAGGAAGGAGAAATGACTAAAGTTAGAGCTGATGTAGTTTGTGAAAAAAGTCTATATAAAATTGCGTTAAAGCATAATTTTAGTGATTTCTTATATTTAGGAAAGAGTCAAATTATGAGTAAAGAAGCTAGACGACCAGCAATATTGGCTGATAGTGTTGAAGCGTTGATAGCTGCAATTTATTTTGATTCAGGTTTAGAGCAAGCAGAAAGGTTTATTGTAAATAATCTAAAAGAAGAAATTAAAGTAGCAAGTAAAAATGTTGGTATGAAGGATTATAAAACGGTTTTACAAGAAAAACTACAAATCCACGGGGATGTAAGTATTAAATATGAGATTCTTGAAGAGAAAGGTCCAGATCATGATAAAACCTTTGTGTCGCAGGTAAGTTGTAATGGAAAGAAATTGGCTGTTGGTGAGGGAAAAAATAAAAAATCTGCAGAAATGGATGCTGCAAGAAAAGCTTTGAAAAATCTAGAAAAGTAATTATTCATACATAGTGCATTGGTTTGCTAGAAAGTAATACTGAGCTTTAGAGCTTTCCTAATATATAATAGTACTTTGCAATTTTTATGTATAGAAATAAAAAGAAAAATACAGGTAATAAATGGTTTATGGGTGGTTCCATTTGTAGTAACCAAAAATCTTATTACTGTCACCTTAAAGAGAGTTTAAAAATATAAAAAGTTTGTAAAAAATATTAAGATGATAGTGTTTCTAAAAACCTAAATTTATTTTTCAAGGAGTTCAGCAGTGAAAAAAGAATATATAATTCCAATATTTGTTCCACATTTAGGATGTCCGAACGATTGTACTTTTTGCAATCAGAAAAAAATTAGTGGACAGAAAAAAAACATAGGAAAAAAAGATGTTGCTGAGATTATCGAATACTATTTGAATAATTTTAGAGAAAAAGATAAAAAGATAGAAGTTGCTTTTTTTGGAGGCAGTTTTACAGGCATTGAACCAGAAAAGCAGGAGGAACTTTTATCAATGGCATATAAGTATGTAAAAATGGGAAAAATTCATGGTATAAGGATTTCTACAAGACCAGACTATATTAATCAAGATATATTAAATCTATTAAAAAAGTATAAGGTGGAAACTATTGAGCTTGGTGTTCAATCTGCAAATGATTATATCTTAGAAAAATGTAAGCGAGGACACAATTTTAATGATGTAAAGAAAGCATCAAAATTAATTAGGAAAAACAATTTTTTATTAGGTCATCAGATGATGATTGGATTGCCAGAGAGTACACAAAAAGACGAAATAGAAACTGCAAAGAAACTAATAAAACTAAAACCTAAAGTAATAAGAATTTATCCAGTATTAGTAATAAAGGATACTAAATTAGCCGAAGACTATGCTAATGGTGATTATGTCCCTAATACATTAGAACAAGCTGTTGAAACATCAGCAGTATTGTTGAAAATGTTTAATAAAAAGAAGATTGACGTAATTAGGATTGGTTTACAGAGTACAGAGGAAATATGCAATCCTGAAAATGAAGGAAGTCAGGTCATTGCAGGTCCATATCATCCAGCTTTTAGACAGTTGGTTGAGAGTAGAATATGCTATGATGAAATTTCAAAAAAAATTGGGAGATTAAATAATAAAGTTAAAAAAGTTAAGGTAGCGGTTAATGATAATTGTATTAATAATTTTATTGGACATAAAAGAGAAAATATAAATCGAATAAAGGAGATTTATAATGTGGATTTGCTTATTAAGAAAGATGGTAATGTAAAAAGTTTTAAAATTTTAGAGATTATGTAATAGTTACTTAATCGTTACAATTCACGGCTTTTGCAATAAGCCGTAAAAAATCAAAAATATATAATTGCTTACAATAAGGGTGACGTAGGAATTATCTTTAGCAGGGATATCACTGTTAAAGACAATTCGTACGTCCCCCTGTCGTATTCCTTGTGCACATTTTGATAAACCTTGCCAAACTATGCGTCATGAGCTCCACTGTTAATATATATTGTCTGTGTTTACATAATTTTGGTTTTTTCTACTCTACAGTAAATTGTAACACTTAATTAGTGTTTGAAAAATTAAAGTATGAATGATATTTACAAATGTTTAAGATATAAAATATTATAGAAATTTAAGAATACTTCTTTATTATAATTATAAAATAGGAAAACATAGATTTATTATTAGAAAAAAAGAAAATAGCATTTTTTATACTTAATAATGGAATAAATAACCTATAATGAGGAAAAATAAGGTATAGGTGATATATATATGATGGGCATAAATCATTTGAATAAATATAGTATAAAAGATTTGTTATTTAGCATAATTGGGCTTGTAGTAGGGACGTTTTTAATGGCATGTTCTACAGCTCTTTTCTTGTTGCCTAACAAACTATCGACGGGAGGATTTTCTGGAATTGCAACTATTGTTTATTATTTATGTAATTTGCCAGTTGGTATAGCTATGATTATTTTGAACATTCCATTATTTGTAATTGCTTTATTTAGAGTTGGAAAAAAGTTTGTATTTAAATCAATTGTAGGAACCATATTATTAGCTACCTTTATAGATATGCTTGGACGCTCCCAAGCGATAACAACGGATAAATTTTTAGCTTGTATTTATGGTGGAATAATAATGGGGATAGGAACTGCTTTGATTTTGAAGGTGGACGCATCTACAGGAGGAAGTGATTTGCTATCTTTTGTAATACGATCTTTTAACAAGAAGTTTAAGTCGGCAGATTTGATAATAGGTGTTGATACGCTTATAATTGTTGCGAGTATTCTTGTTTTCAAAGAAATTGAAATTGGATTGTATTCGGCTATTGCGATTTTTTTGATGGGAAAGATGATAGATATTGTATTTGAAGGCGTAAATTTTACGAAGGTATTATTTATTATTTCGGAGAAATATGATGAAATTTCAAAGGTTGTAGGAAATGATGTAAAGAGAGGAAGTACAGGTATTTATGCAAAAGGTATGCATTCTGGTAGTAATAAGATGATGCTATTTTGTGTTGGATCAAGAAATGAGGTTATAAAAATAAAGAATATAGCTACAAGAATTGACGGCAAAGCGTTTATAGTTATTTTTAATGCAAGGGAAACCTGGGGAAAGGGGTTTGAGAAGAGCTCAAATTTTTTACAATAAAAAATATTTAATGAGGTTATCTCCTTAACTGTAGTGTGAATGTCTGACCTATAACAACCCAGTAGGTTACAATTCAGGTGCCCATAATGTTGATGAAATATATTAATACTCCGTTCGTTTGCTGGCGCTATGATATGTGAAAAAGACGTTAGGTGGGAGCGCCAAACTGCGCACTCCACTTCGTATTAATATATTTCATCAACATTATGGGCACCTGAATTGTAACCCCAGTAGCAAATTAAAATGAAAAACTTGAAAAAAAGCTTGATTTATCGGGGAGTATTTGATATAATAGAAGCGTTAAAAACACACATAAGGCTAGTTTGATAAGGGTGCTCATGAAAATTATTTAGTTGTGGGTCTTTGAGGATGGTTGAAACCTTATGGAGGTATAACAAAAAAGGGAGGAATAGAAAATGGCAGTAGTTGCAATGAAACAATTACTAGAAGCGGGTGTTCATTTTGGACATCAAACAAGAAGATGGGATCCTAAAATGGCTGAATATATATTTCAAGCAAGAAATGGTATCCATATAATAGATCTTCAAAAAACATCAAAAAAATTAGATGAAGCATATGACTTCATGAGAGCACAAGCTGAGGAAGGAAAAACAGTTCTTTTTGTAGGAACTAAAAAACAAGCTCAAGATTGTATGAAAGAAGCAGCTGAGAAGAGCGGTATGTACTATGTAAATCAAAGATGGTTAGGTGGAATGTTAACTAACTTTGAAACAATACAAAAAAGAGTACAAAGATTAAATGAATTAGAAACAATGGAGCAAGATGGAACTTTTGATGTATTACCTAAAAAAGAGGTAATTTTATTGAAGAAAGAAATGGAAAAACTAGAAAAGAATCTTGGTGGAATAAAAGAAATGAAAGAGATTCCTGGTGTATTATTTGTAGTTGATCCTAAGAAAGAAAGAATAGCTATATTAGAGGCTAGAAAGTTAAATATTCCAATTGTTGGATTAATAGATACTAACTGTAACCCAGAGGATGTTGATTATGCTATTCCAGGAAATGATGATGCAATTCGTGCAGTAAGCTTAATTGCTGATGTTATGGCTAATGCTATAATAGAGGGTAGACAAGGTGAATCTTTTGTTGCTCAACCTACAGATGCTGAAGCTTCAGAATCAGCAGAAGAGGTAGCAGAACCAACAAGTATGGAGGAAGTTGTTGAATCAGCTGAATAGCTTTAAAATATAATTATTGTTTTAGATTACTTTAAAGGAGTAGGGCCTTCTTGCTCTACTCTTCTTTATATAATACGAAATATGATGAAAATTTACCTATTTACCTTAAAGAAAGATATTTTCATCTTCAAAAGAAATAATATTATTTTATTAAAAATTATTAAATTGCTATATATTAAAAGGAGGAATTTAACATGGTAACAGCAAGCCAAGTAAAAGATTTAAGAGAAAAAACAGGTGCAGGTATGATGGACTGCAAAAAGGTTTTGACAGAAACTGATGGAGATATGGAAAAAGCTATTGAATTATTACGTGAGAGAGGAATAGCAAAAGCAGCAAAGAAATCAAGTAGAGTTGCTGCTGAAGGTTTAGTTGCAGCATATGTATCAGAAGACGGAAAAGTTGGTGCAGTCGTTGAGGTTAATGCAGAAACAGATTTTGTTGGTAAAAATGAGGAATTTAAAAATTTCGTTAATGATGTTGCAAAGCAAATAGTTGAAAATAATCCTGCAAATGTAGAAGAATTATTAGCTCAAAAATCAATTGCAGAATCTGATAAAACTGTACAAGAAGTTTTAACAAACAAAATTGCTACAATCGGTGAGAATATGTCAATTAGAAGATTCAAAAGATTTGAATCTAATGGAATAGTTGCAAGCTATATTCATGGTGAAGGTAAAATAGGTGTTTTAGTTGATATGGAAAATGCTACTGCAGAACTTGCAAAAGATATTTGTTTACAGATAGCAGCAGCAAAACCTGAATTTATAGATAGAGAATCAGTTACACCTGAAAGAGTTGAAAAAGAAATGGAAATATTAAAAGCACAAGCTATTAATGAAGGAAAACCAGCTGAAATAGCAGAAAAAATGGTTCAAGGTAGAATAAATAAGTTTTATGGGGAAATATGCCTATTAGAACAAGAGTTTGTTAAAGATTCAGATATGAAAATTAATAAATTATTAGAATCTAAGGGTGCAAAAATAAATAATTTTGCAAGATTAGAAAAAGGTGAAGGTATAGAGAAAATTGAGGAAAACTTTGCTGAAGAGGTTGCAAAACAAGTAAAAATGTAAGTTATATAACAGATAACCGGCGAGAGTCGGAGATTATTGAAGCAGGATTAAAAAATTAACACTTCGCTCATTTACTACTGTTCGTTTTTTATAGAAAATAAAATTAAGACAGTGTAATGTAATGTGTGTTGATGTTCTTATCCTGCTTATATTATATATACATATTATGAGATATTAGTGTTTATATGAAAAGGATATTAATATGTAAAAATTATAAAATCATAAATGTCTATGTATTACTATATATAGATTCTTGAATACATATATAACTAGATATATTGTTATGGTTTTGTGGGTATATAATGAATTGTTTATATAATTATTAAAAGAGGTAAAAATGAGTATAATGAAAAGATTTAGCATTTATGTATGGACTATTATATTAATAGTGGTTGAACAACTTACGAAAATAGCTGTTTTAACAAATATAAAATCGCAGTCCATTACAATCATAAGAGGAATTTTAAAATTCTCTTATTGCGAGAATAGAGGTGTGGCCTTTAGTTTAGGTAGTGGACATATTTTACTATTTATAATTTTAAATGTGATAATGTTGTGTGGATTAGTATTTTTTTATGAAAAAAATCGTGATAATATAGTGGGAATGCAAAAAGTATTTTATACAATGGTACTTGCAGGTGGAAGCAGTAACCTTATAGATAGAATTACAAAAGGATATGTTATTGATTTTATAGATATTAATGAAGTATTTAGTTTTGCAATCTTTAATGTGGCAGATATACTTTTAGTAATAGGTATATGTGGTTTTTGTATAATGATGATTTTGAAAGGAATGAAAAAATGAAAACTGTAGTGGTTGATGCTGAGGATTCAGGAAAAAGATTAGATGTTTATATAGCATCAAATATAGATGAAGTATCTAGGACAATGGTAAAAAAAATGTTAGAATCTGGAAATATCATATTAAATGGAAAGATAAATCCAAAAATTTCCTATAAGGTTCAAGAAAATGATATTATTGAAATAGAACTACCAAAAGCTAAAGAATTAGATATAAAGGCTCAAAACATTCCGTTAGATATTATTTATGAAGATGATGATATTATTGTTGTTGATAAGCCTAAAGGTCTTGTTGTTCATCCCGCCAACGGAAATTGGGAGGGTACTCTGGTTAATGCAATTATGGCAATATGTAAAGATAGTTTATCTGGAATCGGCGGAGAAATAAGACCTGGAATTGTGCATAGACTTGATAAGGATACTTCAGGACTGTTAATAATTGCAAAGAATGATAAAGCACACATAAATATGAGTAATCAAATAAAAAATAGACAGGTAAAAAAGGTTTATTATGCTTTAGTACGAGGTGTAATAAATGAAAATGAGGCAACTATCAATATGCCAATTGGTAGAAGTACTAAAGATAGAAAGAAAATGGCAGTTACTAAAAATGGAAAGGAAGCTATTACTCATTTTAAGGTTATTGAACGATTTGCTAAGTATTCATTATTGGAAGTAAAAATAGACACTGGTAGAACACATCAGATTAGAGTGCATCTAAGTGAAATAGGGTACCCTGTTATTGGAGATGAAGTGTATTCTAATGGAAAAAATGAGTTTGGAGTAAAGGGGCAGTTATTACATGCTAAAAGTTTAACATTTAAACATCCTATTAGTGGAAAAGATATGCACTTAGAAGCGGAATTACCTGAGGAGTTTTTAAATGTATTAAACATCCTAAGGAGGACGCAAGCGATTAATAAACTATAGTATGATTGACAAAAAATATTATAATTGGATTGCATATTGTGAATGAAAGGAATGTTAGGAGTAATGGATATAGAGAATGTTAGGTTACAAAAGTTCTTGGCTAATAGCGGTGTTTGTTCTAGAAGAAGTGCAGAGAAATTAATTTTAGAGGGTAAGATTTCTGTTAATGGGAAGGTAATAACTGAATTAGGATTTAAAGTTAATCCAAAACTGGATAAAGTATTGTATAACGGAAAGAAAGTAGAAGTTGTCGAGAAACACATATATATATTATTAAATAAACCAATTGGATATGTTACAACTGTAAAGGATCAGTTTGACAGACCAACAGTTTTAGATTTAATAGATAATTCAGAATTTTCTTTATTACCTGTGGGAAGGCTAGATATGTATACCTCTGGTGCACTAATATTAACAAATGATGGTGATTTTATATATAAAGTTACTCACCCAAAGAATGAGATTAAAAAAACTTATAACGCAACTGTTAGAGGAATTGTTAGTAATGAAGATGTAAAGAAAATAGAGCATGGCGTAAAAATTGATGACTATATATCTGGAAAAGCTGAAGTTAAGATTCTAAACATAAACCAGCAAAGTAATACTTCAAAAATTCAGATAACGATACATGAAGGAAAAAACAGGGAAGTTAGAAAAATGTGCGCAGCAATTGGTAAAGATGTTATTGCTTTGCATAGAACTAAAATTGAAAATATTAGTGTAAAGGATTTAAAAATTGGTGAATGGCGATATTTAAAAAAAGAAGAAATTGTTATGTTAAAGCAAAAGTAACCCACCCAAACTGTAACCACCACAAAAAAATAGTGGTAAAATATTAAAAATCTATTGTAAAAAAAGATTTTTAATTATATAATTAAGAAAACTTAAGAAAAAGGGGAGTGCCAATGGAATACCAAAGATTTATGCCGGAAGGATGGAATATAAGCAATTTTGATGTAACGAAGGAACAACTAGCAAATGCTATGTCAACAGGAGAAATTTTACAGGGAAAAGTAAATAGATGTGATTCAAACTATAATTTGTATGTAGATTTAGGGAATGATATAACAGGAATAATACCAAGGGAGGAAGTAGAAGCAGTTAATGTTGAAGAAACTGGATTCCCAAAACCTAATATATGTATGAGTAAAGTAAATAAATATGTGCAATTCAAAGTAAAGGATTTAGATTCTAGAAATAATTATATATTGTCTAGGAGGGATGTAGGATTAGAAGCTTTAAATTGGATAACTAATGAGCTACAAGAAGGTATGGTTGTAAATGGAATTGTAAAAAGTATGCAACCTTATGGAGTTTTTGTTGAGATAGGTGGAGGAATAGTAGGATTATTACATATTGAAGATATTTCAATTGCTAGGATTAAAACACCAGCGGAGAGATTAAAAATTGGACAAAAAATAAATGTTATGATAAAATGTATAGATAGAAAATTAGAAAGAGTAATATTAACATATAAAGAATTACTTGGAACTTGGGAGGATAATGTCAAAGATTTTTCAGAGGGGGAAACAGTTACAGGAATTGCAAGGGAAATTGAAAAGTCTAAAAATGGAATCTTTATAGAGTTAAAGCCTAATTTAGTAGGCATGGCGGAATATAAAGAAGGAATTGAATATGGACAAAATGTTGATGTCTATATTAAGAAAATAATTCCTGATAAGAAAAAAATTAAACTACTGATTGTAGACAAACAAAATTAGTTTTATAGCAGTAGAAAGAAGGATATATATAATAAATTATTAATATGGATAAGGTTATATATGTTTGATGTTTAATATGCATGTCATATGTGTAGTTCTGTTATGTGATATGTTATTTGTTATTTATAATTATATATATCAGCTAATTATTAAATATATTAATAGTATAAATTATTATAATATATTTTTAAAATTTTTAGTAAAATTTTAGGAGGGGTTAAAGTGGTAAATGATAATGAAATTAAAGCAACAGTATCACCTTTTGCTATTAGAGAAGGGGAAATAAAAACCTTTGATGGTAAAGATGGATATGTTTCAATGAACCAAATTGTACATAAGATAAACATTGGTCATATAAGTGACATCCATTTTGAAATATTAGATTTAGTAAACGAATTTGAATTTATTACATCTAGGCAATTGTTTCAATTACTTGAATGGAAAGGAATTGAGGTAAAATCTCAGGATAAATTAAATAATAAATTAGACCAGTTAGTACGTTCAAAAATATTAACTAGATATTTCTTTAATTCTGAGGATGGTAAGGGTATATATAGAATTTATTGTATGGAGAAGATGGGAAAATACCTTCTAGCATCTAGGGAAAAAGAGTGTAAATGGCAACCTAGTGACAATGCTAAACCAGTAGCTATGATAAAGAAGCGTTTAGCTGGAAATCAGACAATTATAGCTTATCTAAGAAAGGTTAAAGCTTTTGATAGTTATGTAGCTAAGCCAAGCCTTACTGCTAAAGTAACAGGTAAGAACTTTAAAGCAACAGGAGGAAGTATTAAGCTGGCTAAGGGAGCAAAAGCTATAGAGTTTGTTTTTGAAGTTATTAGAAGAGAAGATGACTGGAAGAAGAAACTTGTGGATAAAATGAAATTGTATAAGGATTTCTATGACAATTTTGTACCAGGGGATTCAGGGTACCATAGTATACCACAATTAATAATTATTTGCGAGGATGATAAGCATATAGCTGAAACGTTCAAAGAGATTGTTATGCATAAATTGGAGATAGAAAGGATAAAGCTATATTTTACTACAGACCTACGCCAAAATGAAGAAAGTTTGGATAGAACTTTAGTTGGATTTAGAATTGATGAAAACACAGGAAAATATAAGATGGAAAACGTACAAGTGAAATTATTGGGAATGTAAAAAATACTTCAGGAATTGAATTTGATTCTTCCTGAAGTATTTTTTACCTATTTTTAATTAACTTGACATTTATTACAGAGCTAATATTACAATGTAATTGATTTTACTAGTTATTGTTGTTACTATTTATATTATTTTTTACTACTGCATCTTCTGATTCTTTTTCAAAGATAGAATCAGTATAATCTGTTCTTATTGGATCTAATTCAAGTTCTGTATTGTCATCATCAGAGAAACTATTCAATACTGCTTTTTTCTTCTTAAATAAACCAGTAGGTTCATCGTCAGAACCATTTACAGCATTACCAGAATTGTATTTAGCAAAGTTAAACTTTTTAACATCATGTTTTTCACGATACTTAGGACTTAGGAAGTCTAACTCTCCTGTACCATTCTCATATTTTCCATTTTCACCTGCAATTTTATAGATACATTGTTTGAATTTAATACTTTGTATCTTACCAGGTTGGAACTTAGTATCAGGTTTGTAAGTAACATCAGATGCTTTTGGATCGTAGTCATCTTTAGAGAAGTCATAACTACGTTTCATTCTCCATTTTTTATCTTGACCAAGTTCCTTACTCCACCAATCATTATCCTCAGGAAGGTTATTTCCGAATACAACCTTATTTGCACAGTTGGCAATTATTGTATTTCTGTGAGCCTTATCATTTACATTTAATTGATCTAAATTTTGAACTGATATGACTGTTCCTATTCTGTATTTCCTATACATAGTAAATATTGTTTCAGTTGACTTACATATAAAGTCTGCAAATTCGTCTATATATAAGAAATGAGGAATACGTGTATTTTCATTTCCAGGTCTTCTTAAAATAGCATATTGCATTGATAATATAAAGAATAAACCAAATGCTTTATGTGCAGACGCACCTAAATCACCACGTCTTGTACATAACAATGTTATATCTCCATTTTCTAATGCTTGATCAAAATTTAAGTTATTTACTCTATTACATAGAATATTTCTAATTCCCGGATATCTTAATAAATTGTCTAATAATGTACTGGCTGAATATATAAATTTCTCTGCATTTTCTCTGTTTGGTGCATCTTTATAGAAATTCTTTTTGAAATATGTCAATAAAATTGCATATTTTTTTGCTAATTCTTCATCTTTTTCAAGCTCTTTACACATATACTCTACTAGGTTGAAATCATTTAACATACTTAACATATCTTCAAGCGTTGGTAATTCACCATCATGCATTTTGGGATACATTAATTTTAATAAAATTGATAAATTTTCAATAACTTGGTAAGAGTACGTGTTTTGAAATGCGATATCAACAGAGTAACCAGCTTTGTGTGCAAGTCCTTTTAAGACTGTAGAGATTACAACGGCTATTTGCATTGGGTCTTCGTAAGCAAATGGGTTTAAACCAGGCGAATCAGGATTTTTAGGATCTACCAAATTAACATGCATTTTATAAGCTTTTGCTATATCAATAATATGTGAAGTAGATTCATAATCTGGTGAAATATATGTTATACCCAAATTTCTATATGTAATATTATCTGATGATATATTGTATATCATTTTCTTCATATAAGATTGGTATATATGAAGCTTTGATTCTTTTGGCTTTATCATATTTAAACTAAAGTTATTATTTATATAATCATTATCATATGGACAAACCAGATTTGCAATTCCAGTTTTTAAAGAAACAAAAGCAAGCTCTTTGCTAGTTTCTCTATATTTATATTTTTTATCAATGTCTTTAGCTATCATAGGCTCGAAGATTAATGAGGTTTTACCAGCACCAGATACACCTACGACAAGCATAGATTCAAAACGTTTCTTTTCAGAAATTTTAACTGTTTTTCCAGATCTACGATTTGTACACAAGGCTATTTCACATGTATTTGGACCTACATCTGGACTTTTTGGTGCAAGACTAATTCCTTTGTATTCATATATACCTTCTAGCATAGGCAGACTATCATTTACATTTATGTAGAGTTTCTTGAATATTTCTGGAGTCATGACTAAAGGTAAATATAGAGCTGACCAACAAAACGCAGGCTTAATCAAATAACTAAATTCAGTAGCAATTTTTGGATAATTAGGAACGGAAAGCAAAGCCAGCCATCCAGCAGAGTTTATCCATTGCGTAAACATTGAAATTACTAAAATGTAAAGTGCTACTACATATGTGTATAAGAAAGATACCTTCATTTCCTGAGATTTTACAAATTTTGAGCTACACGAAAACAAAAATGCAAACACAGGACATGCCATTGCTAAAGTATATTGTATTGGATTCCAGTAGCTTGAAGGTATTCCAGTGAATATGGTTATAAGTAAATCTACAAATCTATCTACAACTAAATATATAGTTATTAATGTTAATATATATGTGAAAAATGTGTTTCTATCCGTTTTTAATTTCTTTAATAATTTATCTAACAATTTCAAAATTTTCACCACTTTCATACGAAAAATCATATACATATATTATCCTATAAAATTGCTAAAAAATCAAGAGGTTTGGGGAAATTTGACAAAAAAGTGTTACTGTTTGACTCTTTTTACAAAACAACCCGCCCAAACCATAGAATTATGTATTGTCAAAAATAGACTAATATGTAATAAGTTTACTAAATTAATAAAATTTAATATAATATATCTAAAATATATAGCATAAAATAGGTTACAGGTCAGCTGTAATAATTTTGTAACGAACTGTAAAATAATAAAACTAAGAAAAAAACACTTGAAAAATCTAGATAATATTAATATAATTTAGTAGGTTAAAAATATAGAGTTATAGAAAGGAATTTTTAAATGGTAGCTAAAAAAGAAAGAACAGGG
Source organism: uncultured Lachnospiraceae bacterium (assembly GCA_946637865.1). Taxonomy (GTDB): domain Bacteria; phylum Bacillota; class Clostridia; order TANB77; family CAG-508; genus CAG-492. The sequence goes on from CAMPBM010000002.1 coordinate 19,162, forward strand.
AAAGGGAAAAAAGAGAGCTTCATGCAAGGTGTAATTGTCTTGATGTTCTCACAAGTCTTAATTAAATTATTAGGCTTGATATATAGATTATATTTAACAAATAAAGAAGGATTTGGAGATAGAGGAAATGCTATATATGGTGCAGGGTATCAAATATACGCTTTACTATTATCTATATCGTCTATAGGAGTTCCTAATGCTGTAGCTAAACTAGTGGCAGAACGATTATCACTTGGTGATAGTAGGGGAGCACATAGAATTTTTAAAATTGCCTTTGCAACATTTGGTGTAATTGGAATTTGTGGAACTTTAATATTACTATTTGGAGCAAAATCAATTGCTAATATGACAGGAATGCCTGATGCGGAGATGACTTTGGTGGCATTATCACCCTCGATTTTCTTTGTATCGGTTATGTCTGTAATAAGAGGATTTTTTAATGGAAGGTCAAAGATAAAAGTTACCGCAAATTCACAGACCTTAGAGCAGGTTTTTAAAACTGTTTTTACAATAGTAATAGTAGAGATAATTGCTGTGACATCTGGGTTTAATACAAAACTTATGGCAGCTGGAGCAAATTTAGCCACTACATTGGCTGTTGTGGGAAGCTTTTTATATTTGCTTTCATACTATAAGGTAAATAAGAATGATAAGCTAGAAGTAAGTGAAAATATTAACAGAGATTTTACAAGAAAGAATAGCATTATGAAAAAATCGGTATTACAAATAGTAAAAAGTATTTTATTGGTGTCTATTCCGATTTCTATAAGTTCAATTCTAGTTTCAATTAATAAGAATATAGATTCATTTTCTGTAGTTAATCTACTTAAAGATATTGTGGGGGAGAAGGAGGCTACTATTCAGTATGGAATCTTAAATAAGATAGAGACTTTAACAAGTCTACCACTTTCCTTTAATGTGGCATTTGCTACAGCATTAGTGCCAGCTATTACAGCAGCACGAACAAAAGGGGAGATGAAGCAAGGTATAAAGAGAATTTCGTTCTCTCTATTAACAACTATAGTAATAGTATTACCATGTGTGGTTGGTATGATAATTTTTGCTGATCCAATATTAAAATTGGTTGCTCCAAATGCACCAGATGGAGCGTGGGTTTTCCAAGTATGTGTTGTAGCAACTATTTTTACTGCAATGGAACAGACTATAAATGGGGCTTTGCAAGGTTTAGGCAAAGTTACAGTACCCGCAGTAGCACTTTCTGTAGGTGTGCTTACGAAAATGATTCTAAATTTAATTTTAATTCCTAATACACATCTATTAGGTGGAGCAGCAGGTGCAGCTTTTGCAACTGATATTTGTCATATTATTGCTTTTAGTATAGTGTTTACAGTATTAAGAAGAACTGTGGATTTGAAAATGAGTTTTTCAAAGATGATAATAAAACCAATATTGGCTGTTACTATGATGGGAATTGTATCATATGGTGCGTATATAGGATTAAATGGTATAATTGCACCTAAAATGGCTACAATAATATCAATATTCGTGGCAGTAATTGTATATGTGTTGTCAGTATTGGTTTTGAAGGTATTTAACGAGGAGGATATATTTATGTTACCTTATGGACAAAAAATATATGCAATTTTGGTAAAAATAGGGATATATAAACAAAAATAGAGGGAAAAAAGAAGGATTTTATATAACTTTGGCGAATATTGATAATAGTAGCGCAGAAAAACAAGCTACATATAACTTATAGGAGGTAATGTATAATGAACAAATCTGATTTAATTGCGGCTATCGCTGCTAAAACAGGAGAAACAAAGAAAAGCACTGAAGCATCAGTAAATGCATTTATAGATGTTGTTACAGCATCTTTAGTTAAAGGAGACAAAGTACAATTAGTTGGTTTTGGTTCTTTTGAAGTTAGAAAAAGAGCAGCTAGAAAAGGAAGAAATCCACAAACTAAAGAAGAAATAAAAATACCAGCATCTAAAGCTCCAGTATTCAAAGCTGGAAAAGCTTTAAAAGATTTAGTTAATAAAAAATAGTTAGTGAAATTTATATATAATATGAATTCATATAAGGATATAGTTGTGAGGCTATATCTTTTTTTATTTTTTTTAAAATAAGTATTGACAAATTTTTTTTTAGAATATATAATAGGTCATGTCGTAAGACATGAGCCAGTTTATAAATGCAGATGTGGCGGAACTGGCAGACGCACAGGACTTAAAATCCTGCGGTTGAATAAACCGTGCCGGTTCGATTCCGGCCATCTGCACCATCGTAATATCAAGGGTTTGAATAAAATCTCTTGATATTATTTTTTTCTTGAAATTAAAAAGTTCTAATGTAGTTCTAATGAAATTGTTAGAAATATATTAGAACTTTTTGTATTTTAAATATTGTTTATATTATTTTGGTGTTCTGAAGCCTTATTAGTTATAAAGTTTTTTTATATAGCAACAAACTTGTAAAAGAATTTGACAAGAATTCGAAAATGTTATATAATAGGATAATAGGAGATGATAATATGATTGAAAACGATGAAATTAAAAGATTTCAAGATAATTTACTAATAATTAGGAAAGCTGTAGGATGGTCAGAGGAAGAATTAGGAAATCAGATTGGAGTTACGAGACAAACAATAAATAATCTTGAAACTCAAAAAAGTAAATTAAGTAAAACTCAATACATAGCTATGAGAGCTGTTTTAGAAAAAGAAATTATCAACTCTGATGAAAATTCAAAAGATACAAAAATGCTAGTATATTTATTAGAAACACTTATAGATAATCCAGAAAAATACACAATTGAAGATAGGAAAAAAATAATTGAAAAGGCAAATATGTTATCGCCTACTATAATTACTAAAACAAATTCAAGAAAAGATGTTTCTAATGATTTTGTAAAAATTATGGAAGCGTTAGGAATCGTAGTTGGTGTTGCTGCTGGGATAGTTTTTTTCAATAAAGGGAAAAAATAATAGAAAGGAGTTTTAAAATGGAAGAAAGTAAATACACTAAATCAGATGTAATATTATTCGGAATTGAAGCAATAGGTGCTGCGTTTATTGCTGTTGCAGAGTTAATAAAAAGATTATAGATTATTTTTTTAGAAAAGTTTTTGAATAAAAAAGGGTAGAGATGCTAAAATCTCTGCTCTTTTTTATATTTACTAATAAATTTAAAAAAATAGTGAAATATGTCGAAACTTTTTAGTATTTATGATATAAAATATATTAGAAAATTTATAAATAAAGAGGTGCAAAATGAAAGAGGAAGATTTAAAAGATTTAGAAAAGAAATTATGGGAATCAGCAGATAAAATGAGAGGAGCTGTTCCTGTATCAAGTTATAAATTTATAGTTTTAGGTTTAATATTCTTGAAATATATATCAGATTCATTTGAAGAAAAATATAATGAGCTTGTTAATGAAGGATATGGTTTAGAAGAAGATAGGGATGCTTATGAGATGGATCACATATTCTATGTACCATCAAAAGCAAGATGGAAATATATAAATGCTCATTCAAAGGATAGTAACATTGGACAAATAATTGATGAAGCATTAGAAGAAATTGAAAAAGAAAATACAACCTTAAAAGGTGTATTAATTAAGCAATACAATAGTCCAGATTATAAGAATGTAAATTTAGGGGAATTAATAGATATATTTACTAATATAAAAATTGGTAGCAAGGAAGCACAAGACAAAGATATTTTAGGAAGAATTTATGAGTATTTTCTTGGACAATTTGCATCAAATGAATTGCAAAAAGGTGGAGAATTCTATACACCAGCTTGTCTTGTTAGAACAATGGTTGAAATATTAGAACCATACAAAGGTAGAGTATATGATCCAGCCTGTGGATCTGGTGGAATGTTTGTGCAAAGCCTTAAATTTATACAAAGACACCAAGGGAATATTAACAATTTAAGTATTTATGGGCAAGAGAAGAATCCAACAACTTGGAAACTTGCAAAGATGAATCTAGCCATAAGAAGTATTGATGGAAATTTAGGAAAGTTTGCTGATGATACATTTCATAATGATTTACATAAAGATTTAAAAGCAGATTTTGTATTAGCAAATCCACCATTCAACATTTCAGATTGGGGACAAGAAAAGTTACCTGATGATCCAAGATGGAAATATGGAATACCACCAAAAGGCAATGCAAACTTTGCTTGGGTTGAGCATATGATATCTAAATTATCTATGGATGGTAAAGCAGCAGTAATTTTAGCTAATGGTTCTCTATCAGCAGGTGGACAAGAGGAAGAAATTAGAAAGAATTTGATTGAAGCAGATTTGGTAGATTGTATATTATCAATGCCATCTAATTTGTTTTATACTGTTACAATTCCTTGTAGCATTTGGATTTTAAATAGAAATAAAAAACAAAAAGGTAAAACATTATTTATAGATGCTAGAAATTTAGGAACAATGGTTACTAGAAAGTTAAGAGAATTGGATGAAAAAGAAGATATACCTAAAATAGCAGAAACATACCATAGTTATCAAAACAATGAAGGCTATGAAGATGTAGCAGGATTTTGTAAAGTTGCTACATTAGAAGATATAAAGGAAAACAACTATGTTTTAACACCAGGTAGATATGTTGGAGTTGAAGAACAAGAAGATGATGGAATTCCTTTTGAAGAAAAAATGAAAACTATTACAACTGAATTAAAGGAACAATTTGAGGAGTCTCATAAGTTGGAAGAAGAAATTAGAAAGAACTTGGAGGCTATTGGGTATGGAATTTAAGAAAATAAAACTAAAAGATATATCTGTTAGAATAACTAAAGGAACAACTCCAGAAAAGGAAGCCTTTAAGGGAAAAGATGTTATATATATAAAATCTGATAGTTTAAACTATCATGGCTTTATGGATGAAACAGCATTTGTTACAATAGACCAAAAAACACATGAAAGTAAGTTAAAGAGATCAATATTAAGGGAAAATGATATATTATATTCAATTGCTGGTGCATATTTGGGAAAGATAGGTCTGGTAAAAAAAGAATATTTACCTGCTAACACAAATCAGGCTGTTGGTATAATATCTATAGATTATAATTTAGCATTGCCTAAATATGTGTATTATTATTTACAACAGTTAAAAGTTAGATATTATGCTAATAATTCAATTGCACAATCAGCTCAGCCTAATATTAATCTTGAACAATTGGGGCAATTTGATATAGCACTATGTGAAATGGAAGAACAAAACAAAATAGTAAATATATTAGATTCTATTAATAAAAAAATAGAGTTAAATAATCAGATAAATGATAATTTGTTAGAAATGTCACAATTGATCTTTAGTAATTACATTAACGAAAATAAAAGTATAAATTATTGTAAAATCAAAGATTTAAATCCTAAGCTAGAAACAGGAAAGAGGCCCAATGGTGGAGTGGGGAATATTTTAAATGGAATTCCTAGTATAGGTGCAGAGAGTATAAAAAAAGTAGGATATTTTGATTATTCTAAAACCAAATATGTTACTGAAGAATATTTTGAAAAAATGAAAAAAGGTATTGTTAAAGGATATGAAATACTTATTTATAAAGATGGTGGAAAGCCAGGATATTTTATGCCCAATTTTTCAATGTTTGGAGAGGGATTCCCTTATGAAAGATGTGCTATAAATGAGCATGTATTTTTATTAGATTTTAATAATATTAGGTTTAATATATTCTATTATTATTATTTTAATTCTGAAGAGATAAGACACAAATTACATGTTTTAGGTAGCAAGTCAGCTGCTATACCTGGAATAAATCAACAAGATATTTTAAATTTAGAAATACCATGTGTTAAAGAAAAAGATGCTTATGAGCTATTTGACATATTAGAATTTAACACGAAAATGATTATAAAGAATAGTAAACAAAATCATAAGCTATGTCAACTAAGAGATACATTATTACCAAAGTTAATGAATGGAGAAATTAATTTATCAAATGTAAATATATAGCAAAGAGAGGTATGCAGTATGTTCGGAAAAATTGAAATAAATAAAATAAAGAATGTCAGCAGTAGAAAGAATTTTGAATATGTATTGCAGTCGTATTATTCAGGAAACTATAAAGCAAGCATTTTGTTGTTATATAATATTGTAGTAAATGATTTATACGAAAAACTTCAATTAATGAATGAAAAAAATTATATTAATTGTAAAAAGGAATTAGAAGAAATAGAAAATATATTGAAGGATGGGGACGCAAAAAAATACTCATCTGTAGAGGAGAAGATATTTGATGTATATAAAGATAAAAAAGTATTAAATCAACCAACAATTGATTTGTTATATTTTTTTAAGGAGGTTAGAAACAAGTGTGCACATCCATTTTTCTTCAAAGAGAGTGAATATTCTCCAATAGAAGAGGAAGTATATTTATTTATTGTTAGAATATATAATGAGATTTTGATTATAGATGCATTTCTTAAAGATCCATATAGTGTGATGAAGGATGATATAGAAAATTTTAAATTCCCAGATATAAGAGCAAATTTAGTTGGTGCTAGTTCTCTAAGAAAAGATACAGATAAAGTTAAAAAGTATTTTGAAGTAAAGTATTTTAGGTTTATGACGAATAGTAACTTTAAAAAGTTATTTAAGACGTTACTAGATTTAACGATTTCCAAAAAGACTGATGAAATTCAAAAAGAACAATATAAAAATTTTTTAATACTAAATTCTATGTTAGAATATTTGAAAGTGCAAGGAAAGGAAAATATTTTAAATAATACATATAATTGGTCAAAATTAAAATCAGACATCTTGTATGATGATGATAACGATATTTTTTCTGATGAGTGGTTTGCGTTATCATATCTTTATAAAGTATTAATGTATAATTCAAATTTTGTTGAAGAATTAAAAAGTACAAATGAAATTGTGTACAATAAGGTTGAAGTATCTCTATATCAGAAGGGGAATCTATTTATTGAGTTTTGGCAACTATTTGATTATGATATAAATGTTGCTATAGGTAAATTGAAAGATGATATAAGCAGTTTGGAGTATTCAAGAATTATAGATAAATTGCAAATGCAATTGGAAAAGGGCAGTTTACTTCAATTATTAAAAAGAATGGTAGAAAAAATTCCAGCATTTGATGGATATGATATAGCGAATAATTGCCTAACATCATTTATTAAAGTACTAAGTGTAAAGCGTGATACAATTCAACAAGAAGATTTAGAAGATATATTTAGTCTTTTTAATGAAAACAGACAAATTTACGATAAAACAAGAAGTAATAGAGATAATCAAATGTTGGAAATTGCAAAATTAGGATATGATTTATCTGAATATCCTAATTTAATCAGATAAATTGTGATTTGGAGGAAAGAATGATGGATATATATGATTATTATTTATTACCAACAACAGAAGAACTGAAGAAAGAAAGCAATGTGGATAAACTTTTTATAAAATATAAATTAAATGTACCTAATATAGCTAGATATATGTTCATTAAACCACAATCTAATATTGAATATAACAAATCAGTAAAACCATATTTTAGAGATATAACAATCAACTATGGATTAGACAATTGGAAAAATAAAGTATTAGAATTAAAAGAAATATATTGTTGTGTTCAGAATTATGTTCAAAAAAGTAAAAATGCAATTGAGGAAGAAAAAAGTTTTTATGAATACTGGTGTAAAACTTTTATTGATAGATTCTTTATTAATATTTCATCATTATATGATAAATCAGCACATATTCTAAACTATTTATATGAATTAAATGTAAAAAAATCTATAAAATTTAATCATGATGTAATGACAAAATTGAAAGATAAAAATGAAACTGCATATAATATTTATTTTGCAATTTATAAAAAATATAAAAAAGAATCTGATGAAATAAGAAATAATGCTACTCACAATTTTAGTGAATTATTTCCTAATATATATTATATGGAAAATGCAGATGGAACATTCACTTGGAAAAGAGGAAAAGAGCTTTCAATAGATGAAGGATTGAAAAAAATAGAAAATTTAATAAATATTTTAGAAGAATATAAAAAACAAATAGAAGAAACTTTAGAAGAAAAATATAAAAAATAGGAGAAAAGTTATGTTTGATGAAGAAACTTTGGAAAAAGTAACAATGGAAATGTTACAAAATTTAGAATATGAATGTATAAATGGATATGAAATTGTAAGAACAGACTTCTCAAAGGTATTATTAGAAGGAGATTTTATTCAAGCAGTACAAAGACTAAATAGAGGAATTAAAGAAGAGCAAGTAAAAGAAACTGTAAGATTAATTAGAAACTTAGATCATAATAATACAATATTGAACAACAAGCAGTTTACAGAGTATTTATTAAATGGAGTTCAAGTACCAGTTCAAGAACAAGGTGAAACAAAATACAGAACAGTTAAACTTGTTGATTTTGATAATGTAGATAATAATATATTTAAAGCAATAAACCAATATACAATCATTGAACATAGTGAAAAAAGACCAGATATAATCATATTTGTAAATGGAATGCCATTAGTAGTAATTGAACTTAAATCAACAGTTAGAGAAGAAGTAAAATTAATAGATGGATATAATCAATTAAGAGGATATCAAGAAGTTCATATACCATCATTGTTCTACTATAATCAATTTATGATAGTGAGTGATGGAGCTCAAGCAAGAGCAGGAACAATTACAAGTCCTTGGACAAGATTTTCAGAATGGAAAAAAGTTGAAGACACAGATGAAGTTACAGATAATATGGCAACACATCAAACACTATTTAATGGAATGCTTAGAAAAGATAGATTATTAGATATTATTAGCAATTTTATTCTTTGGAGTGAAGATAACAAAATCTTGTCAGCATATCATCAATATTTTGGTGTTAAGAAAGCAATTATAAGTACAGAAAATGCAATAGAAAATAGAACAGGAAAAGCTGGAATTGTGTGGCATACACAAGGAAGTGGTAAAAGTTTTTCAATGGTATTTTATGCTTGTAATATGATTAAAATACTGCATAATCCAAGTATAGTGGTAGTAACAGATAGAAATGATTTAGATAATCAATTATTTACAACATTCTCAAAGTGTTCAGAATATCTAAAACAAAATCCTATCCAAATAGAAAGCAGGAAAGATTTAAATGAACAACTTGATGGAAGAAAATCAGGTGGAGTATTTTTTACAACATTGCAAAAATTTGAAGAAGATACAGGATTGTTTAGTAGTAGAGATGATATATTAGTATTAGTAGATGAAGCACATAGAAGCCACTATGGAATTGATGCAACTATAAGATTTGATACTAACAAGATGAAAGCATATAAAAAGTATGGTACAGCAAAATATTTACATGAGGCATTTCCTAATGCAACATTTATAGGCTTTACAGGTACACCAGTTGAAACAAAAGATAAGTCAACAACAAATGTATTTGGAAATATAATTGATGTATATGATATGACACAAGCAATTGTTGATGGTTCAACTGTACCAATTATGTATGAATCAAGAATGGCAAGAGTTGGATTAAATCAACAGATATTAGATGAAATAGATGATTACTATAATATGCTAGAAACTGAAGAAGGTGTTGAAGATTACAAAATAGCAGAATCAAAGAAAAATATGGCAACTATGAAGCAGATTATTGAAGATCCAGATAGATTGGAAATGATTGTTAGAGATGTTATAAAACATTATGAAGAAATTGAAACAAGTGTGGCTAATAAAGCAATGGTTGTAGCATATTCAAGACAATCTGCTTATACAATGTATAACAAATTCTTAGAACTAAGACCAGGCTGGAAAAATAAAGTTAATATGATAATAACATCAAGTAATAAAGATGATGAAGAAATGCAAAAAGCTATTGGTACAAAGAAAGATAAGAAGCAACTAGAAAAAGATTTTAAAGATATGAATTCTGAATTCAAAATAGCTATTGTGGTGGATATGTGGTTAACAGGATTTGATGTACCAGGTTTGGGAACAATGTATATAGACAAACCTATGAAAGCACATAATTTAATGCAGGCAATTGCAAGAGTAAATAGAGTTTATAAAGATAAAACTGGTGGACTAATAATAGATTATATTGGTTTAAAAAGATGGTTATTGGATGCTTTAAAAACATATACAAAAAGAGACCAAAACAAGATAATTGAGAATAGTGAGTTGGTTAAGGTATTAAATGATAAAGTTGAATTGATTAGAGATTTATTTCAGGGATTTTATTATGAACATTTTGCTACTACAACAGATAGTGATAAATATGAAATCATTTTAGCAGGTGCAAACTGGATGCTAAAAACAGAAGAAATTAGAAAAGCATTTATGAGATATAGCTATGACATTAAGAGTTTATATGCACTCACAACAGGTGTTTTGTCACAAGAATTAAAAGATGAAATATTATTCTTTATATCAGTTAGGTCATTCATTTCAAAACTAAGTGGTGATAAAATTGATGTTAAAGAAATTAATGATAATGTGGCTAAAATGTTGGAAAGAGCAATTCAAGATGATGAAATTCTGCAAATAGGTGAAGTACATAACAGTAATCAAGTTGCAATATTAAGTAATGAAATATTAGATAAACTATCAAAAATGCAGAAAAAGAATATAGCAGTTGAAATATTGAATAGAGCATTAAAGGAATATGTTGAGCAAATTGGAAAGCAAAATGTAGTTATGATGGAAAAATTCTCAACTAAATTCCAAAAAATTGCAGCAAGATATAATGAAAGAACTAGTGTTGAAGATATAGAGAAAATCATACAAGAAATGATTAACTTAAAAATTGAAATTGAACAAGGCTTAAAAGCAGGAAATCAATATAATTTGTCAGATGAGGAAAAAGCATTTTTTGATGCATTAGGAGATGATCCTGAAGTTAAGGAACTAATGAAAGATGAAACTCTTGTGTTGATTGCTAAGGAGCTTGTAGAAACAGTTAATAACAATATGACAATTGATTGGGATATAAGAAAAGATGCAAGAGCAAGAATGAGAATTGAAATTAAGAAACTATTAATTAAGTATGATTATCCACCTAATAAGAGTGAGAAAGCAGTTCAAACAGTAATTAGACAAGCTGAATTAAAATGCAAAAACATGATTCAATAATAAAATGACTTAGAGTAGTGTAAAATATTATTGGAAATATTAAGTATAAGATTATAAATAGTGCTACTGATATATAGTTCTAATGTAGTTCTAATGAGGCACCAATTTTTTTAAAAATACTGAAAGTATTGAAAATTGTCCTCCAAAGGAGAAAAGACTATATATATCAAGCCTTTTCTCCATCACGATATGGTACAGTATGATACTTTAAGATATTAGATGATACATACATGTAATAACTTAAAATCCTGCGGTTGAATAAACCGTGCCGGTTCGATTCCAGCCATCTGCGCCAAGTAATATCAAGGGTTTTGGAAGATTCCTCTTGGTATTATTTTTTTGCTTAAATTAAAAGTTCTAATGTAATTTGTTAGAAATCTGTTAGAACTTTTTGTGATTTAAGCAATTTGTTTCTGTGTGAATATGCTGTTAATAGTATTAGCTGATTTTTCCTTTGAATATTTATCTAAATGGCAGTATCTGTTAGCAGTAGTATTGTAGCTTGAATGACCTAACCATTCTTGAATTTCTTTCATACTGACACCATTGGCAAGTAGAATTGATGCACAACTATGTCTACATGAGTGCAAAGTAATTCTTTTTAAACCAATACTCTCTATAAATTTTGGAACTTGATCTGTTATGGTATCAGGTTTTACTAATTCTCCATCATCCTTGACACAGATGTAATTTCCTTTATTTTTATATGTATTTCCAAAGAATAGTTTGCTAAGGGTTTGGGACAAAGTTCCATAGAAATAGAATGTGAAATAGACGAATTGTGGCTAGCCACATTCAGTGCTTGCTAGCTAGGACACAAATAAAGAAGTTTTATTTGAATAGCCAAAGCTAATAGGTCTAGTAAAATTAAAAATCAATTAATTAACTTGAGTGGGTATATCATATAAATGATTATAAAAATTGTCTGAGGATATTGTTTTTTTTGTGATTGAATGGTATCATATTAAATGAATATAGTAATTTACTTAAAAGTTGAAAGGTGGAATGGATTATGCAAAGTATTTTTCCAATAATTTTTCCCATATTTATGATATTGACTATAGGTGTAATAATTTTTATGTATTCTTATAAAATTAAGGAGCATACTGAAATTATGAAAAGAGCAAGAAAAATTGATCCCACGGTAAAAACTCGCGCAGAAGCTGAGTATGTTTTAAAAAAAGATATTGCACAAAGTGTTGGAAAAGAAAATATTAATAAATAGTTATTGCAGTAAGTATTAAAGATTTAAAGTTAGAATAATTTTTTTTAGCTTTTTTCTTTTTATGCTAACTTTTATAACCTAAAAGTACTGCAAAGTTGTGATAAAGAAACATCTTAATTTGCTGTTTTCAATATTTAACGCCGATAAAAAAAGTTGCTGTTTAACACTTTTTATAGAATAATTCGCCCAAACCATAGAATTAAGTAGCGTTCTGAAATATATTAATACTCCGTTCGTTTACTGGCGATTAGATTTGAGAGAAAGACACAAGGTGGGAGCGCCAAAACTGCGCACTCCACTACGTATTAATATATTTCAGAACGCTACTTAATTCTATGGTTTGGTCTACTCAAAAGACGAAACTGTTAAACAGTAACTAAAATAATAAAAAATATACAATGTTCGCTTGAAATCAGTTGAATTATACTGTGTAGTATAATGGTAGGAAATGAGAATAAGCAGTCAAGTGTGTTGCCACTGAACTTCATAGCTTTTACTATAGAAAGCGAGGTGGTGTTTATGGTAGAATTTTTACTTTACATATTATTAGCGTTATATATTTCTATTATATTAAACATAGCCTTAGTTGCAGTTATCTTAATGATTTTAGCAAATAAGGAATAAAAATAACAACACATTCTGCTTTTTGCCCAGGCGAATGTGTTGTTTAACTATTAAAAGTGACAACCACATTTTCTGTGGTTTCTCATTTTCTACTACTATTATACACAGTTTTTAATCATAAGTCAAATAATTTTATAAAAAGTTGGTGTCAAGAAGTTTTGGAAAAATAATTTAGGATATTATGTATAAGTGTCAATGATGTGAAACAAAATTTTTAAAAAGTTTTGTTTCACATCATTGACTAACATACAATAACAAATGAAATGGGGGTATAAAAGTGGAATATAATTTTTTCGTAAGGCAGGACAATAATTTTGGTTTAGGTACCGGTAGGAATTCTATACAGTCTACTTATTTCGAAACTAGGGCAAAAATAGAAAATGAAAAATTGACTTTAAATTTTTATAATAGCAGTGGATTATTTAAAAAGAACATAACAAAATTTGGTACTGGTAAGGAAGAATTAAATATAAAAGAAGTAAAGTCAGTTAGTTTTGGATATGGATTCTTACTAGGAGTTGGTAATATAATAGCTATAACCTTCGTATTTTTATTTTTTATATATTACATAAGTATTCACTTTAGTGAAATTATAAATTACGATATTAGTAAAGACGCTATTGTTTCACCAATGTTAGGTGCTATTGTACTTTTGTATGTAGTATATGTACTTATCACGTCGTTAATATTTGAATATATTAAAATTGAAAAGAAAGATAGATCTAAATACTATTTTCCAGTTTATAAATATAGAACAATGTTTAGATTGGGTAACGAAAAAAATATAAAAGATTTTTTAAATGACCTTTTAAAAGTGAATCCTGATATTAATATAAATCAGATAGCACATAACTTAAAAAATGCAATGAAGCTTTTAAGAATAGTATTTTTAGTTGGTCTTTTCTTGGTGTTGCAATCTGGAATGTTAAGACAATTTATTCAATGAATGAAAAGAATAAAGAAATTTCAAAACTATGGAATGTACTGTATTCAAGAACATGTATATGATTTTAGTTCAATACAAAGACATTTTTTTACTCTAGAAGACAAAACAATAAAAGACTAATTAAGTTGCAAATTATGTTTCAAGGCTGACCAGTAACCACATTATTATTATAACGTGTAAGTAACCAAAAAATTGTGTTGACTTTATACAGAGGTAGATATAGAATAAGGTTATTAAAAATATAGGGAGGACAAACTTGAAACAGAAGAGATATATTATAAACGTGTTTATCACAATAATGGTAGTATGTTTATTGGTAATGTTAACTGGTTGTAATAATAAAGATAATAGGAATAATGAGGAAAAAAATGATGATGGAATTATTAGCAGTAACGAAGTTGGAGCTAAGTACAATGAAATATTTAATAATTATTTTAATGGTATAGAAACAACTAATATAGATATGTACCGTAAAGCATTTACAAATGTATATGTTGAGAATGAAGATATAAAGGAAGAAGATTTACAAGTAATATTAGAAAATCTTAAAAGTACTTATGGTGATAATATAAAAATAGAATACTTAGTAACAGAAGAAACAGCAATAGACAAGGAAGGTTTGAAGATTATTAAGGAATATATCGCTTCTCGTTATAAAAAAGAAGTTGAAGTTAGAGCAGGTTATAAATTAAAAATAAAAATTACCTTAAAGGGTGACAAGTATTCAGAAGATTTAAGTTCGACTTCTTATGTATATGAAATTGACGAAAAAATGGGAATATTAAACATATCTCTAAAAGAAGCAAAGTCATATTTAGGTTATCCAGATGAAGATGAAAGCTCGGAGGATAATGAAACAGTTAATTTAGAATATAAAGACGCAATAAATAATTATTTTAGTGGGGTGGAAAATGCTGATTTAAATGTATATTTATCTGCATTTCCAAAGTTCTATAGAGTAGAAATAGCAGATATGTCTGACCAGTCAACAATGGATGAATTATTAAAAGGTATTGAGAAAAAATGCGGTTCAAATGTTAAAGTTACCTATAATGTAATTGAAGAGAATAAATATTCAAGTGGTGAATTGGAGAATATGCGAAAATTTATAGAATACATGTTTAGTGAAAATGTAAATCTTACTGATGCATATCATTTGAAATTAGAAGTAACTGCAAAGGGTGATGATGGAAGTAATGTAACTACAGAAGAAATCTATGTATACCAGATTAATGGAAGTTGGGGTATATTGTATTATACACCTGAAGATGCAAAAGAATTTTTGGAGGAATAGTTGCTTCAATTTAAGATTCGCATTTTTAGATATTTTTCTAGAAATTAGTACGTAAAAAGTAGAAGGTTTAACAAAAAAAGGATGTGTAGGGATGTTTAATAATTGGAAAGAACTAGAAGAATCAATATTAAATTGTAAAAAGTGTAAACTGTGTATGAATAGAAGAAATATAGTATTTGGTGAAGGAAATAAAAATGCAGATATAATGTTTATAGGTGAGGGACCAGGTGCTGATGAAGATGCTAAAGGTCTACCATTTGTAGGAAAAGCAGGACAACTTATGAATAAGGCTTTTGAAGGAATTGGAATAAGTAGGGAAAAAGTGTATATTGCAAATGTTGTAAAATGTAGACCACCATCTAACAGAATTCCACAGGTAGATGAAGCAAGTAGCTGTTTGGATTATTTAAGAAATCAGGTTATATTAATAAAGCCAAAAATTATTGTACTTTTAGGGAGCACAGCATTGAAAAATATTCTAGGAAAGGAATTTGCAATAACTTCAGCAAGAGGAAAGTGGATTGAAAGAAAAAATATTTTATATATGCCAACTTGGCATCCAGCAGCTTTGTTGAGAGATGAAGCTAAGAAAATAGAGTTTTGGAAAGATTTAAAATTGGTGAAAGAAAAGGCAGATTTTGATTCACTGAATTTTTAGAAAATACATTAAAAAAATATTGGAAAAGAATTATATCTTTTTTTCCTAAAATTTGACTTTTTTTAATTTTTAATGTATTATTAATTAGTAACTTTTGATATATCACTATTTTATGAATAGTATAGGAGGAATAAAAAAATGGGAGAAGTTATTGTTATAACATCAGGAAAAGGTGGAGTAGGCAAAACAACAACAACAGCAAATTTAGGAGCCGCCCTAGCGTTAAGTGGAAAGAAAGTAGTATTAGTCGATACAGATATAGGATTAAGAAATCTAGACGTAGTAATGGGATTAGAAAATAGAATTGTATATGATATAGTAGATGTTGTTGAAGAAAAGTGTAAATTAAGACAGGCTCTAATAAAGGATAAGCGTTTTGATGAATTATTCTTGCTTCCTGCCGCACAAACAAGGGATAAAAGTGCTGTAAATGAAGAGCAAATGATAAATCTAACAAGAAAACTTAAGGAAGATTTTGATTACATAATTGTAGATTGTCCAGCAGGGATAGAACAAGGATTTAAAAATGCAATAGCAGGAGCCGATAGAGCAATTGTAGTAACAACTGCAGAGATTTCTTCTATAAGAGATGCTGATAGAATAATAGGTTTATTGGAAGCAGCAGAAATAAAAAATCCAGAATTGATAATTAATAGATTAAGACCTAACATGGTAAAAAAAGGTGAAATGATGGATGTAGAAGACATAGTGGACTTGTTATCAATAGAACTGATAGGGGTAGTACCAGATGATGAATACATAATAACTCAAACCAATAAGGGAGAACCAGCAGTTTCAAATAAAAAAGCACCTTCTGGAAGATGTTATACGGAGATTGCAAGAAGAATATTGGGCGAAAATATAGATATAACTATTCCAGGTAGAGACGAGGGGATTTTTTCTAAATTCTTTGGTATGTTTAAGAAAAAATAGTTACTGTTTTGGAGGGATTGGTAATGTTAGATAATGTGACAACATTTTTTAAAAAAATGGGAAAGAAAGAGCAAACAGATAAATCTAAAAATGCAGCTAAAGAAAGATTGCATTTGGTTTTGATGCAAGATAGAGCTAATGTTTCAGCAGATTTTCTTGAAATGATGAAACAGGAGATTGTAGATGTAATAAAGAAGTATATTGATGTAGATGAAACTGATATGGACGTAAAGTTGGAAAATAGAGTTAATAACGACGGTACATCAGGAGCACCAGCTTTGTATGCTAATATACCCATTGTAGGAATAAATGAGGAAAAGAAAAAAGAAAGTGAAGGGTATACTAAAGCAAAACAATCTGAAGAAGAAAATATTGTTAGTGAAAAAAGAGAAAAAACAAAGGCTACGGCGTCTAATAAAAAAATATCAGGAAAAACTGTCAAAACAGCAAAAACATCTAAATCAAATAAGAATACTGATAGCATAAAAAAAACAAGCGCAAAGAATTCTAATAAAAAAGAAAAGACAGAAGGCATAGACACTTAAGATTATTGAATTGCTATATTTATGTGATGATTAATAGAAGATATTTTATATCTTCTATTTGTTTTATACAATAAGAAAGCAATGCCTAATTGGAGCGTAATCTACTCTGCTATGAAATGGTTGAATAAGAACTATTCGCATAGGGCTACAAGGGTGCTCAAAATAAAAATAAAGGATTCTTTCTTATTTCCTGCAAAATAAGAGAGAAATACCACCGTAGTAGAGCTATAAGCGTAATTTACTACGATGTAAATTATTAAGAATATTTTAATATAGAGGGAGATAAAGTTGAATAAAAAAATTTTAAAAAATATTGAATGGTCCATTTTAATATGTGTTATTATCTTGATAGCAATTGGATGTGTAGCCTTGTATTCTGCAACGCAAAATACGGGACATGATGAATTGATAAAACAATTAATATGGTTAGGAATTAGTATTCCATTAGTTATCGCAGTAATATGCGTAGACTATGAGTTAATAATTAAATCAGCTCCATTTGGTTATATAATAATGCTACTTTTACTTTTTGGAGTATTATTTACTCCACCAATAAATGGAGCTACTAGTTGGTTTATAATAGGTTCAGTTTCAATACAGCCTGCGGAATTCACAAAAATATTTGTTATACTCATGTTGGCTTTAGTTATATCCAAAATACAGGAGAAAGGGAAAAAAGAAATAAGCAATCCTAAAAAACTTTTAATATGTATGGGTGTTGTTGCAATTCCTGTGTTACTAATAATAAAACAACCAGACTATGGTACTGCAATAGCTTTTTTGATTGCAGTAGTATTTATGCTATTTTCGGCAGGCATTGACAAAAAATATCTTATAGTTTCTACTGTCCTTGCAATAATTGTTTTGCCAATATTATACTTTTATGTTTTACCAAGCCATGCAAGGACAAGAATAGACGTTTTCTTGCATCCAGATTTAGACCCAAGAGGTTCTGGATATAACATAATACAATCAAAACTTGCAATAGGCTCAGGACAATTACTAGGAATGGGAGTTACACAAGGAAATCAAACTCAATTAGGATATTTATATCCTAAAACAACAGATTTTATATTCTCTGTAATAGGGGAAGAGATGGGGTTTGTAATAGCGGGCTTAATAGTAGTTTTATATGTAATACTTATTACAAGAATAATTTATATTGCTAAAACAGCCAAAGATGACAAGGGCTCATATATTGCAATCGGGGTAGCTGGAATTCTACTATTTCACATGGTAGAAAATATTGGAATGACCATGGGGTTAGTCCCAATCACGGGTGTTCCACTTCCTTTTGTTAGTTATGGTGGTAGCTCGTTGCTTACAAATTTAATTTTGATTGCTCTTGTATTAAACATTAGTGGTAGAAGAAAGAAGTCTTTATTTATTGAGTAAAGGTTGCCATGTAAAAGCCTTTACATACTCAGGTACAAAGTTTTCTATGAAAATTTTGTACCTGAGAATTTATGCGTGGACAGATATATTTAAGCCGTTATTATTTGAAATAATTACTGCATAAGAAAGGAATGTAGCTAAACATGAGCATGGAGTATATAAAAAATATAAAAATAGGAAATGTAGAATTAAATAATAATATAATATTAGCACCAATGGCAGGAATAACAGATAGACCCTTTAGAATTGTTTGTGAGGAGTTTCAACCAGGATTAGTATGCACAGAAATGATTAGTAGTAAAGGCCTTTTCTATAATGATAAAAAAACAGAATTGCTACTTAATATGCGTGAAGAAAGAAGACCGATTGCAGTCCAAATATTTGGAAATGATGTAGAAGCTATGAGATACTCAGCAAGATATGTTAGTGAAGTAGCTGATATAGTAGATATCAACATGGGATGTCCTGCCCCTAAAGTAGTAAAGAATGGTGATGGAAGCAAATTATTATTAAATTTACCATTAATAGAAGAAATTGTTACCGAAGTTGTAAGAGCATCAAAAGTTCCGGTTACTGTAAAAATTAGAAAAGGATGGGATGCAAATAATATAGTGGCGGTTGAGGTTGCAAAAATTGTAGAGAAAGCAGGTGCTTCAGCAATAACAGTTCACGGTAGAACAAGAGATGAGTTTTATTCAGGAGAAGCAGACTGGGATATTATAAGACAAGTTAAAAAAAGTGTTAATATTCCTGTAATTGGAAATGGTGATGTCAAATCGAAAGATGATACAAGGAAAATGTTCGAAACTACTGGAGTAGATGCAATAATGATTGGAAGGGCATCACTTGGTAATCCATGGATTTTTAAAGAGATAATTGAAGGTATTGATGGTAAAAATATTCCAAAAGAAGAAAAGCTCAGAGTTATATTAAAACATATTAATTTGGAAATAGAAGAAAAAGGCGAAATGACTGCAGTAAAAGAGATGAGAAAGCATATAAGTTGGTATATAAGAAATTATAAAGATGCTTCAAAATTTAGAGATATTGTTAATAGGATAGATAATAAACAAGAACTTGAAAAATGTATTAAGGAATATTTTGAAAGTTTATGAATATGATTTTTTAGAATAGATATATATCTATTCTTTTTTATACTTTAGGAAAGCAATCATCTTCGTAGCAAAGCATAGTGTACTCCAAAGAAAATTGGAGATTTTCTTATTTGCTATATAAAAGGAAAGAAATACTTAATTAGAGTACAATGTGCTCCACTACGAAATAGTTTCATACAAATATTTGTAGAAGGCTATGTAAGTGCTTCAAAAAAATTGGAGGAGGTTTAAACCTTGAAAAATAACAAAAAAATAAAGATAACAGTAATATCTTCAATAACAATCATCTGCATTATTATTTTTATAATTATTTTTAGAATTAACAATTATAAAAATACAAAAAGCGGAAATACTATAATTGATAAAAACTTAAGTGAAATAGAGGAATATATTTTAAATATTAGCTCGTATGAGGCTGAAATGGAAGTGTCAGTAGAGAGTAACAAAAACAATAATAAATACATTATAAAGCAGAAATATAGCAACCCAAATATCGCAAGCCAAGAAGTGCTAGAGCCTAAAAACATTGAGGGACTAACAATTAAATATGATGGTACTAATATGCAGATTACAAATTCAAAACTTAATTTGAGTGCTATATATGAAAATTATACATATATAGCAGATAACATATTATGGCTTAGCGATTTTATAGAAAATTATAAAGCAAACAATGGAAAAATAAGTGAAGAAAGTGGAGTAATAATTATGGAAGTTAATTGCTATAACAATAAATATAATGCAACAGAAAAGCTATATATAGATAGAAACGCAAACAAGATAACTAAATTAGTAATAAGTGACGAGAACAATAAGAACGCAATTTACATAACATATAACAAGATAGAAATTGATAGTTTAAATAAGGAGAATGTATTAGCGTTCAAAATAATAGAAGAATATGCAAAAGACATTTAATCTAATATTGTATAGGTTTAACCGATGATAAATAACTACATTTTTATCTGTCTAATATTAAAATATATTAATCAACAATGTTTTTTTTAAGAAATAGTGGGAGTGATTAAAATGATAGTTAAAAGAGGAGATATGTTTTATGCAGACTTAAGTCCAGTTGTTGGATCTGAGCAAGGGGGAATCAGACCGGTTGTAATCATTCAAAATGATGTTGGAAATAAGCACAGTCCAACTGTAATTGCAGCTGCAATTACATCGCAAACAGGGAAAAATAAATTACCTACTCACATAGAAATTGGCTCGGAAAACAATGGGTTAAAAGCAGATTCAGTAGTATTAACAGAGCAGATTCGTACAATAGACAAAAGTAGATTAAAAGAGAAGATAGGACATATTGACGATTCAGTTATTATGAACAAAATAAACAATGCTTTAGGCGTTAGTTTTGGATTGTAAAAGGAGAGCAGCCTTATGGTTGTTCTCCTAATGTTATTTCTACATCCATATATTTATTATCTCTATACACTTTCAATGCTAAAGTATCTCCAATTTGGTGTTTATTTTTTATTTCGTTTAATTCATCCATGCTCTTTATAGAAGTACCATCAACTTCTGTAATAATATCAGATGATTTCAATCCGGCTTTTTCAGCAGAGGTGAATTGACCAACTGAAACAATATAGACACCCTCAACTAATTTGTATTGTTTTGCGGTTTGACTATCTATATCTCTTCCTGAAATACCAATATAAGGTCTTTTTACTTTACCGTCTGAAATTAATTGCTCAGAAATGTTAACGGTTGAATTAATAGGTATGGCAAAGCCTATGCCCTCAATTCCAGTACCTGCTATTTTTAAAGTATTTATTCCTATGACTTCTCCTTTTGAATTAACTAGAGCACCGCCACTATTTCCTGAATTTATTGCAGCATCTGTTTGAATTACTGTATATTCTTTTCCTTCAGAAGTAATGTTTCTAGCTTTTGCACTAATAATTCCAGCTGTAACAGTACTTTCCATTCCTAAGGGACTTCCAACAGCCATACAAAATTCACCAACACTTATTTTATCTGAATCACCAAGTGTTGCAGAGGGTAATCCACTTTTATCAATTTTTATTACAGCTAAGTCGGTTGTTTCATCAGTACCAACTATTTCTGCATCATATATAGTCTCGTCATTATATAGCTTTACAGTTATTTTGTTAGCTTGGCTAACTTTATAGTATGAAGAAGATGACGAGGTATTAACAACATGATTATTTGTTAATATATAGCCGTCCTCGGTAATTATAACCCCAGAGCCAGTTGCAGAGCCAGATGATTGCATTTGATATCCAAAATAAGGAGTATTTACTGTATATTCAACTGTAATTCCAACTATAGAAGGTAAAATCTTATTGGCTGAATACACACTAGTATCGGAATACTTTTCTAATGATACTAAATTTGAACTGCTAGTTTGTACAGATTCTTCGCTTTTTTGGGAAGCAGTTTCCACTGTTGACGTTTTATTAGATGATGTATTGATATTTAAGTAGTTAGCAAATTTATCCTTTATAACTGGAACTTGTAGGCATATTGTTAAAACCAGTGAAGCTCCAAGAATCCCTGAAATAAATGGAACCAATACACCTTTGAAAAATCCAATTTTTGCTTTCTTATGTGTTGTGTTAGATTCAACGGTTTTAAAAAATTCATTGTTGTCCATAATAAAAATCATTCCTTTCTTTAATAAAAATAAGTATTTACAATTTTACACTCATATAAATCTCAGTATGCTTTATAAATATATAATAACCCAACTTGATATCATAATACAATATTTTTGTGAAAATTTTGTGAAAAAAATGCAATAAGTATGTGACCAGTATAAAATAATATTGCATTCGAAAAAAATATATATTATAATGCAAGAAACTAAGTAATGGAGGAATAAAAAATGAGAAAAGAAGAAGGGAAAAGTTCAATAAGGCTAATTTTAATAATTACAGCGATAATAATCGTTGCAATAATGGGAATTAACGCTATGAGAGAATTTATGGATGGGGAAAAAGTTAAAAGTTTACAAGCAGACATGTTGATAGTAAAAACTAAGGTAGAAACACTAAAAGGAAAAAATACACTAAATCCAGAGGAGAATCCCTTAAGAGGACATCAACTAACCCAAATACCAGAAAACATTGACATAAAAGAGTTTTTAGAAAAAAATGTAATTACAACAGAAGAATACGAAAAATACTATTTGCTAGACGATGAAAACTTAAGAAACATGGAATTACAGGATTTGATTAATAAATATGATGGATATTTCATAGTCAATTATGATAGCTTTGATGTTGTATATTCAGAAGGGTATAAAAATGAAAATGGTGTCTGGTGCTATAAAATTTCAGATCTAGAGAAGGAATCAAAAATAGAAAATGAAGTAAAAAACATAACAACACAACTAGATGAGCATATAGTCAATGAACAAACTTCTCAGGAAAAAACTGAAGAAACGGCTACTACTGAACAAACAGAAGAAAATACAGAACAATCTGGGGAACGGTAACTAGAAAATACATATAAATGTGGTAATTAATTCTATATTGGATTACCTGGTAATAATTAATTATCAGTAACCAATCACCTATATTTTAGTTATAGATAATCACATTCAAGAAAGGAATGAAATTTCAGTGAAAGAAAAAGAAGTTTTAAGATTACAAGAGTTAAAGAAAATAGAAGAAGATATATATTTACGAGGTACTAACTATATATGTGGAATAGATGAAGCAGGTCGTGGACCACTTGCAGGTCCAGTGGTTGTTGCAAGCGTTATTATGCCAAAAGACTCAATGATAGAAGGGGTAAATGATTCTAAAAAGGTGTCCGAAAAAAAGCGAGAAAAACTATATGAAGAAATAATAGAAAACGCAATAAGCTATAGTGTGGGAATTGTTGACCAGAAAGAAATTGATAGAGTAAATATACTGAATGCAACAAAAGCAGGATTAACAGAAAGCATTAGAGGACTAAAAGTTAAGCCTGAAATAATATTGGTAGATGCATTAAATGGAATTGATACATGTGGAATTCCATATCACTCTATAATAAAAGGTGATGCAAAATGCTATTCAATTGCAGCAGCATCTATAATAGCCAAAGTTACCAGGGATAGAATAATGAGAGAATGGCACGAGATATATCCACAATACAATTTTGCAAAACATAAAGGCTATGGTACAGCAGCCCATATATCTGCAATTAAAGAATATGGTTTATGCCCATTACACAGGCTTAGTTTCGTTAAAAATATAATTGAAAAAAATTAATATATTGAGGTAAAAGAATTTTATGGGTAGGTGCACCTAAGGTTATTTGTTAAATATAAAAAAATAAGGAGTATAATGGAGTGAATATTTTAGATATTATATGTAAGAAAAGAGATAAAAAAGAACTAAATAAGGAGGAAATTGATTTCTTTGTAAAAGGGTATACAAAAGGTGAAATAACAGATTATCAAGCTTCAGCACTAATTATGGCTATTTATTTAAATGGTATGAGTAATAAAGAAATTACAAACTTAACATTAGCTATGGCATATTCAGGGGAAGTGTTGGATCTATCTAAGCTAGGAGAAAATGTTGTTGATAAGCATAGTACAGGAGGAATAGGTGATAAAATTACACTTATACTTATGCCAATTATCTCAGCTTTAGGAGTACCTGTTGCAAAGATGTCTGGTAGAGGCCTTGGATTTACAGGAGGAACGGTGGATAAATTAGAGTCAATACCAGGCTATAATACCCAACTTTCCATTGACGAATTTATTGAAAATGTAAAGAAAATAGGAATTAGTTTAATGGGGCAAACATTGAATTTAGCTCCGGCTGATAAAAAGCTATATAGCTTAAGAGATTCTATAAGTTGTGTTGAAAACATACCATTAATTGCATCAAGTATTATGAGCAAAAAAATTGCTGCTGGAGCCAATAAAATTGTTTTAGAGGTAACGGTTGGTAATGGCGCTTTTATGAAAAATATAAACGATGCAAGAAAATTATCTGAAACAATGATTAGTATAGGAAAATTAGCTGGAAAAGAAACGGTATGTATATTAACTAATATGGATGAACCATTAGGATACTCTATTGGAAATACACTAGAGGTAATAGAAGCTATTGAAGCACTTCAAGGTGATATGGAAGATGATGTAAAGGAAGTGGTTATGGAGCTAGGAAGCTATATGATAAAATTAGCAGGTTGTGGGGATAACATTGAAGATAATAAGCAGAGGATGTTAGAATGTATAGATAGTGGAAATGCATATATGAAATTCCTAGAACTAATTCAAAATCAAGGTGGAGATATTACATATATAAATGATATTTCAAAGTTTGAAAATGCTAAATACGTAGTTCCAGTTCATACAGAAAATAGCGGCTTTGTCAAGAATATTGATGCAGAAAAATTAGGAAAAATTTCATGCTATTTAGGTGCTGGTAGAGTAAAAAAAGAAGATGATATTGATTACCAAGTAGGTTTAATTATCAATAAAAAAATAGGGGATAAGGTAGAAAATAATGATGTTTTAGGGATTATTCACGCAAATGACGAAGAAAAACTAAAGAAAGCCATAGATGAGTTCAAAGAATGTTTTCAACTTACTGAGGATTACGTAGAAAAACCAAAGGTTATATTGGGAATCATTTTTTAAATTGGAAATTAAATTAGGGACGGAGATTTTTTCAAATTTTTGAAATTGGGGACGGAAATAATTTGAAAAAATCTCCGTCCCCAATTTAACAATTTAAAACCTTAATGCGAACCAGAATCCAATTCATCTTGTAAAGTTATAGTAATAACAGCTCCTTCTTCAACTTCTGTACCAGCAATAGGATCCTGACTAACAACTTTACCTCTATCTGAACCAACTACTTTTACATTTAAGTTTCTTTCAATCAAAACATTCTTAGATTTCACCGCTGTTAATCCTTTTACGTTAGGAACTTCAACGGAAAGTCTAACAGATTCATCACTGGTATACAATTTTACAACAGCACCCTTTATTAAAGCTGTTCCAGGCTTTGGAACTTGTTCCGTTACTATTGCATCATCTGCACCCAAAGCATCACATTTAAAGCCAGATTCTTCCAATATTTTTTTTGCTTCAGCCATCGTTTTTGTTTGAACATCAGGTAATGATGATGTTTGTAAGCTGTTATAAGAATCAGTTGGAGTAGTAGTTATTGTTGTATTGTTTGCAGGAATTTCCATATAAGGTAATACCTCCGATAGAACTTGGGCTACCACAGGCGCTGCAATTTGACCACCATAGTTATTGCTTTCAATTGGATCATATAAAGTTAAAAGCACTGCAACCTTAGTATTTTCAACTGGAGCAATAGCCAAAAATGAAGCAACATATCCTTCTTCTTCTTTACCAGGTGCTGGTTCAGATGTACCAGTTTTACCACCAACATTATAACCAGAAACTTGACCGTATCTACCGCCACCCTCAACTACAACAGATTCCATCATACTTCTAACTTGTTCTGCAGTTTCAGAAGAAATAACTTGCCTAATTTGTTTTGGCTCTATAGTAGTTATTGTATTAGTATCTGTATTTTCTATAGATTTTACTATTCTAGGTTGCATCAAAATTCCATCATTTGCTATAGCACAAACGGAAGAAATCATCTGAAGAGGAGTAATTGTAAATCTTTGCCCAAACGAAATGGTAGCCAATTCAACCGGACCGACATTCTCTAATTTATGAAAAGTACCAACAGCCTCACCAGCAGTAGCAATTCCTGTCTTATCAAATAATCCAAATGCATCAAAGTATTTATATAGCGTTTCTTTCCCAATCTTTGAACCAAGTTGCATAAAAGCAGGGTTACAAGAATGTTCTAGTGCTTCTCTAAGTGATTGATATCCATGCCCAGAAGTATTAGCACACTTTATTTGAGTTCCATAAATATCTTGATATCCTATGCAAGAGAATATTCCTGGAGTATCTGTTTCAACTAAATTTTCTTCCAATGCAATAGCAGATATTAAAACTTTAAAAACTGAGCCAGGTTCGTAGGTGTTGGTTACAGAAGGATTTTTCCACATATTTTGTAAGGCATTATTCTTTGCAGAGCTAGATAAATCATCCCAATTTTTTTGCAAAGCAACATTTGGAGTAAAAGGAGAGTTGAGGTTATAATCTGGGTATGACGCCATTGCTAAAATGTCACCTGTGCTTGGATCCATGATAATAATATTTCCACCACGATTACATTGATTATCAGCCACAGCTTGTTTTAAATATTTTTCTGCAATAGTCTGAATATTATAATCTATTGTTAATGTAATATTACTTCCATTTTGTGCAGGAATATAATTTTCATGTGCAGTTGAAATAATATCTTGTGCAGCATCCTGCGAAGTGGTTATTTTACCAGGCGTTCCAGTAAGAACAGAATTCCAATAATACTCTAACCCAGCCAACCCTTGGTTATCATCCCCGCAAAATCCAATTAAATTTGAAGCCAGGTTATTGTAGTAATAATACCTTTTGGTGTCAGAGTCAATATTAATTCCAGTATATAATTCATTTTCTTGTATCCAATCTTTTAGCTTATTAATTTTATCTTCTTCGACTTTTTTAACGATAGTTTGAACCTGTGCATTGCTGGTTACTTTATTATATACTTCGTTATAATCCAGTTCAAAAATATCTGAGAGAGCTCTTGTTACTTTTCCCTGTAACTCAGCAGTTTCTACAGCAGAATCTTCTATTATAAATTTTTGAGGATTTATGGTAACTGTATCTACCTTTGCACTTATTGCTAAAGGTTTTCCAGTTGAATCATAAATAGAACCTCTATTCGGACTTATGACCCTACTTGTTGTTTGTTGTCTAGTAGCAGCCTCTTTAAGAGTTGATCCCTGTACAAACTGTAACCAACCAATCCTAAAAACTAATGAAGTCATCAAAATTATTAAGATTATAGCTAAAACTAATACTCTCTTAGGCCTACTATACTTGACAACATTTTCATCTTTTTCATTCTTTATAGTCTTTTTTGTAGACTTTTTTCTTGAGTTTGATTTCATATTTCACCATCTCTCATTATAGTTAATACTGCAATTATTTTATAGTATGTATGATTAAAAGTCAAGAATGCGAAACGGTTTTTTTGAACGTAAAATAACTCAAAAAAAAGTTTAACAATTCACTAAAGTAAATAGTTGAAACATATCCACTAATTCCAAATTTTGGAATTAGTATATAAATTAAGGAAATTGTTGTTATCAAATCTATGATATTTATTACTAATACTGCAACCTGTTTGTTTAACCCTTTTAGCATAGCATCAACCACACTATCTAGGTACATTATTGGTATAAGAGGAGACAATATTTTTATATAGATAACTGCACTCTGGGACTTATACATAAAAAGACTAAGCTGACTTGCATATATAAAAATTAGCATAGATACTATTACTGAGAAAAATATAGTAATATTTAATATTTTCTTGGACACTCGTTTAATTGTTAAATATTCAGATTTAGTGCTAAATTCTGTAAACTCTGGAATTAGCAAACTACTAAAAGTAAGCACTATTATATTTGGAAATAGTAATAGTGGCATTGCCATTCCACATATAAGACCATAACTAGAAAGAGCCTGCTTTGTAGTGTATCCGAAATTTTTCAAAACCTTGGGGAATGAGTATTTGCTTTAATGTCGATAATCCAGAACGAATAATTGAGGTTAAACCTACAGGAATTGTTAGTTTAATTATTCTCATTTCAAAAAATGATTTTGTAGAAGTATCTCCAGAATATTTACGATGGTCCAACCTATATAGTATGTATATGTATATAAATGAAAAAATTTCGGATATTATATTTCCTAATATAAGAGAAATACAAATATATTCTAGTCCACAGGGCATAAAGTGATTTAGCAAGAGTGATATAAGTACTACTTTCATGCAATGCTCAAATATCTGATTGGATGCAGGTTTTATAGTATTTCTAACTGCAGTAAAGTACCCATGTATACATGAGGACATGGATATAAATGGAAGTGAAATGGATATTATATAAAATGGCACATTAGATATTTTGTTATGAAGACATATTTTGCATATATGTGAGGAGAATAGTATTAGCAATAAACTTGCAGTACAACTGAAAAATAAACTAAAAGCTAAACATTTTCGAACCACATTTTTTACATTTCCAATATTTCCTACTGCAATTTCTTCAGAAACAATTTTTGTTGTAGCAAAGCTAATTCCAGATAGCGCAATTGTTATTGAAAAACTATATATTGACATTACAATTCCATATAGACCCACTGCCTCTGCACCTATTTTTTGAGAAATGTAGGAGTTGAAAAATATACTGATACATCGTAATATGAGGGAGGTTAAGGTTAAGATTAATCCGTTGATTACAAATGTTTTTATGGGTTTCATTGGTTCCTCCTTGAAAATTCAGAATAAGGTGTTACAGGTCAGCCTTGAAACATTTGGGGACGGTCTTAATTGAAACAAATTAAGACCGTCCCCAAATGTTTCAAGGCTGACCTGTAACACTAAACAGTAACGGATAGTGCATAGTTTTGATTAAATATATGGAAAAAACGAATGAAATATGATATAATTCTTGAATGAAAATATAAAAGAAGGGGATTAGTCAATTAAATATATAGGTGTATTTAACTGATTAATTATAGTGAGAAGAGATATGAAGAAAATTTTATTAATATGTGCGATGGAAAAGGAAGCTAAACAAATTGTAGAAGCACTTGAAATGAAAGAATTACATTTGAATCTATTTGAAAATAAAACTAAAAATATGCAACTATTGATAACCGGAATAGGCAAAGAGTTAACTGCAATTAGTCTAACCAGGTATTTGTCGGAGAACGGAAATCCAGATTTAATAATAAATGTAGGGTATGCTGGGTCAACAGATATACCAATAGGAAAATGGGTTAATATATCAAGAGCGTACAATTATGAATGGGAATTCCCGGGAGAGGAGAAGTACATAATGCTAGCTGGAGGTAGTCAAAAATTGGAACTGCTAAAAGATAGCAATATAGAGAGTGTAGAGTGTTATTCATCAGAGAGTTTCGTGACAGAAACTGATATTAAGGACCACGTAGCATTTGATATGGAGCTACATTCAATTTCTTTAATTTGTGATTTGTATAAAATAAAGCTATTATCACTAAAAAAGATTAGTGATAATTTGAGTGTAGGGGATTATTATAGCAATTTAAAAAAAGAGGAGGTTTTTGAATTAGTCAGTTGCTTGGATATTTTGAACTTATAGAGGGTAGGTAACATAGAAATATTCGTAAAGAAGCACAATATGCTACATAAAAAATTGAAGATTTTCTTTTTTCTCGTATAATAGGAAAGTAATCCACATTCGTAGCGGAGTACATTGCACTCCAGAGAAAATTGCAGAGTTTCTTATTCGTTCAAAAAGTATTTCTTAACTAAAATTAAGTCATAATAAAAAAATAATATTACAATATTATTACAAAAATATTACAATATTATTCTTGTGTTACAATTCTATTACAAAGTGTATTTAAACTTTTTTTATGGTACAATATATATATGTTAAAATGGATTTTTTACAGTTTTATATTACGTATATAAAAAAAGAAGGAGGATTGTAATGGAAGAAAACGAAAAATTAGGAAAGATGTTAATTGATGGTAAAGTAGTAGATTTAGATACTGCCACAATTAGTGAACTAGAGACAATAGAAGATAAATTGAAAGTAGACATTGAAAAGATAAAGAAAATAATATCAGATAAGCTATTTTCGGATGTGGATAGCGTTGTAGAGTTATAGGTGAAAGAAAAAACTAAAGAATAAAGGAGAATAAAAAATGAGTGAAGAAAAAGTTAATAATGATAATGTAAGTATTATTAGTGCATTAAAAACATTAGTAGCATTACAGGCTGATTTAGCAAAATTAACATTAGCAAAACGCTCTAAAGAGGCGATAATTGCAGTAAAGAATGGAATTGCAGGGTTAGAAAAATATGTAAATGAACAAGCCAATAGATATGGTGTAGAAAAAGGTAAAGCAAAAGATGTAAAAGATGCATATAAAAGTTATATACAGAATGAAAAAGATATATACTTGGAAGGCATCACAGCTTTAGAAATGGACAAACAAGATCTTCAAGGCAAACAAATGCTTGAAATTGGAAGAGCATGTGAACTAAAAAGAAATGAAAAAGATGAACCTGCATATGAGGTTACTCAAGCACTTAAGAAAGCAAAAAGTAAAATAGAAGAATTTGACAGACAAATAGCTGAAAAAGAAGCAGCTCAAAAAGAATGTAGAGATGCGTTTAAAACTCACACTAAAGAAGCATGGAAAAATAAAAGTACAGAATTGGCAAAAGTTAATAAGCAAAACATTTTTCAAAAGTTTATTGGTTCATTTGTAGATAAAATCAATGGAGGCAAGAAATATGCAGAGTCTGTTGCAAAACCAATTGCAAAGAGCTTGAATGACTTTAAAAATGAAACTATACCTGCATTCGCTAATTCTATTAAAGAAAAAGCTACAGATGGATTAGATACAGTAAAAGGTTTTGGTACTAGTGAAAAAGAAAAAATTGAAGGAGTAATAAACAAAGGAAAAGAATTCAAGAGTAACATTATAAAGGGCATTGCTGGAAAAATTCAAGACGCGAATGAACGTGTAGCATAAAAGGTAAAGGAGATTAAAGAAAAAACAAGTGATGCAATGGAAAAATAACAGAGATGGGATATAAATGTCGTTTTTGAAAGAAGGAAGGTTAATTAAAAGCAATAACCTTCCCTCTTTTAGTTACTGTTTAACACTTTTTGTTACTGTCTAACAGTCTAGTCTTTTGAGTAGCCCAAACCATAGAATTATTATGTAAAAAGTGCTAAACAGTAGTTACAATTCAGGTGGCTATTAAAGTAGAGTAGTCAAAAATTAAAATTATGTAATCGCTTGCAATATATTAACATTCCGCAGACTTG
>CAMPBM010000003.1 GCA_946637865.1 uncultured Lachnospiraceae bacterium
ACATAATTTTAATTTTTGACGGCTACCTGCACAAGTAAACCACCTGAACTGTAACAAACCGTAATCAAACATAAAACTTAAACCAAAAAAGACTTGCATAACTACTACACATAGTATAAAATAACACTGAAAAACGAAATATAAAATAGGGGAAAGGGATTAATCAATTAAATAGAATAATATTTCTATATAATTGATTATACGAGAAATAAATGAAAAATAAAAAGGTATTATTTATATCCAGTACAGGAGGGCATTTAAGTGAATTAATGCAATTAAAAAAGTTATTTACAAAGTTTTCATATTATATAGTAACAGAGAAAACTAAAAGTAATGAATACTTAGCAGAAGAATATAAAGGCAAAATATCATTTTTAGTATATGGAACCAAAAGAAATCCGTTTACTTATTTTTTCATATATACATTTAACATAATAAAAAGTTTAATAATTTTCTTTAAACAAAAACCGGATGTCATTGTGACAACCGGAACACACACTGCTGTTCCAATGTGCTATATTGCTAAGATTTTTAAGAAAAAAGTTATTTATATAGAAACCTTTGCAAATAGAAATTCAAAAACAGTAGCGGGAAGAATTGTATACCCTATTGCGGATGTATTTGTTGTGCAATGGGAGGAAATGAAAAAGTTATATCCGAGAGCTGAATACTGGGGGTGGATTTATTAATGATTTTTGTAACGGTAGGTACACAAGATAAGCAGTTTAAAAGATTGCTTGTAGAAGTGGAAAGATTGATAAAAGTTGGCAAGATTACAGAGCCTGTAGTGGCACAAGTTGGAAACACAAAGTTTACTACGGATTTAGAGGATAGTAAAATGCGTATAATTGAATTTACTACTCCAAAGGAGGTTGCTGGGTTTATTCAGGAGGCTAGTTTTATAATTACACACGGCGGGGTTGCTACTATTATAGAGGGATTGAATTATGGAAAGAAAATTATTGCTGTACCTAGGTTGAGGGAGTATAAGGAGCATGTTAATAATCATCAGTTGCAGATTATTGAAAATTTCGGTGAGAGTGGATATATTATTGGAGTTAGTGGCGTTGAGGAAATAGAAGATGCTTTGAAGAAGGTAGATGGTTTTGTGCCTAGGAAATATGTTAGTAATAATGAATCATTTGTGGATAGGTTAGAGGAGAGTATTATGATGTAGAAGTAGAATAGAACTATGTATAATGTACCTATAGTAGTGGACATATCAAGAAGAAGATTATTTTGTCAGCGTGAAAGGAGAATAGAGCTATGAAGGGAATTATTTTGGCAGGAGGAAAAGGTACACGATTATATCCTATTACCGTATCTGTATCAAAACAATTATTACCAATTTATGATAAACCAATGATATACTATCCATTATCTGTATTAATGAATGCTGGTATAAGAGAAATATTAATAATTACTACAAGAAATTCACTAAAAATGTATAAAACACTATTAGGTGATGGTAAAGAACTTGGATTATCAATTGAATATATAATTCAAGAACAACCAAGAGGACTTGCAGATGCGTTTATTCTTGGCGAACAATTTATAGGTATGGATAATGTATGTTTGATATTGGGGGACAATTTTTTTTATGGAAATGATTTGACAGGCATTTTGGAAAACGCAATAAGTAGAAAAAATGGGGCAACAATATTTGGTTATTTAGTGCAAAATCCTAAAGACTTTGGTGTTGTTGAGTTTGATAAAAATAATAAAGTGATTTCCATTGTAGAAAAACCTAAAAAACCTAAGTCGAGATATGCTGTACCAGGATTATACTTCTATGATAGCAGTGTTATAGAAATAGCAAAAAAAGTTGAACCATCAGCAAGAGGAGAGCTAGAGATAACTGCAATCAATAACGAATATTTAAAAAGAGGCAAATTATCAATAGAATTAATGAATAGAGAAATTGTATGGTTGGATACTGGAACTCCTTCAGGTCTGCTAAAGGCAAGTTCATTTGTTAAAACTGTTCAAGAAAGACAAAAAACATATATTGCATGTCTAGAGGAAATAGCCTGGAGAAAAAAATATATTAATGATAAGCAGTTATTGGAACATGGAAAAAAGTTTGAAAAAAACAATTATGGAAAGTACATATTATCATTATTAGAAAAAGGAAGTGTTGCAGTATGAAGTTTTTAGTTACAGGAGGAGCTGGATTTATAGGTAGTAATTTTCTACATTATATGGTAAATAAGTATCCAGAGGATATTTTTATATGTCTGGATGTGTTAACATACGCTGGAAATTTAGCTTATCTGAAACCACTAGAAAACAAAAAGAATTTTAGATTTATAAAAGGTGATATTAGAGATTCAGCATTTCTAGATGAATTATTCTGTGCAGAAAGATTTGATATAGTTATTAATTTTGCGGCTGAATCACATGTTGATAATTCTATAAAGAATCCTAATATATTCGCTGATACAAATATATTAGGAACAATGGTATTAATGAATATATCTAAAAAATATGGGGTAATGCGATATCATCAAATTTCAACAGATGAGGTTTACGGAGAACTTCCAATAGATGAACCTAAAAGAAAATTTACTGAAAATACGCCGATTTGTCCTTCAAGCCCATACTCAGCTTCTAAAGCAGGTGCTGATTTGCAGGTAATGGCATATGCTAGAACATATGGATTACCTGTATCAATATCTAGATGCTCAAATAATTATGGTCCATATCAGTTTAAGGAAAAATTAATACCATTAACTATTTCTAAAGCTATAAAAAATCAGCCTATTCCAGTGTATGGAACTGGAGAGAACATAAGGGATTGGATACATGTTCATGACCATAATGTGGGAATTGATATGATAATTAGAAAGGGAAAGGATAATGAGGTATATAATTTAGGTGGACATGCTGAAAGAACGAATATTTATGTTGTAAAAAAAATATTACAATATTTAAATAAGCCAGAGGATTTAATAACATATGTTACGGATAGACCTGGTCACGATAAAAGATATGCGATTGATTCTAGCAAAATTGAGAGAGAACTTGGATGGGTTAGGGAGTACGATTTTGAAAAAGGTTTGGAAGAAACGGTGGATTGGTATTTGGAACATGGGGAGTATTTAAACATGAATCATATGAAAAAATAGAATATATAAAGATAGGTAATTGTTACCATAGGTTTATAGGTATATCCTTTAAAAAACCTAAATATATAAAATAAGGAATGATGCTTTTATGAATAACATAAAAATTTTTGCATGCCCAACGGCTGAAGATTTTACAAAGGAGGTGTGTGATTTTTTGGGATTGGAGCCCTCTAAAATAGAAAATTACAAGTTTAAAAATGATAATAATTTTGTTAAGATTGGTGAAACAGTGAGAGAGCAAGATGTATATGTTATTCAAACTGTTGTGCCTCCAGTAAATGAAAGAATAATGGAACTGTTAATAACTATAGACGCATTAAAGAGGGCGTCTGCAAGAAGGATAAATGTTATATTACCATATTTCCCATATTCGCGAAGCGATAAAAAAGATCAACCAAGAGTACCTGTTACTGCTAAATTAATGGCACAGTTATTAGAATCAGCAGGCGCTAGCAGAGTAATCACTTGCGACTTACATAACCCTGCAATACAGGCATATTTTAATATTCAATGTGATAGATTAACGGGTGAATTTTTATTAGAGAAGTATTTTAAAGAAAAGAATATCAAAGATATGGTGGTTGTTGCCACTGATGCAGGTAGTTCTAAAAAAGCATATAAATACTCAGAATTCTTTAAATGCAATCTAGCGTTGATAGATAAGAGAAGGTATGGAAATGATGATAATGCTGAAGCGGTACAGATAATTGGAGATGTAAAAGGAAAAACCGCAGTTATTTTTGATGATGAAATTAGTACTGGGGGAACTATGCTAGAGGCTGTAAGGATAGTAAAACAAAATGGCGCAAAAGAGGTATATGCAGCATGTACTCATCCCGTTTTATGTGGAGATGCAATTAATAAAATATTAAATTCAGATTTAAAAGAATTGATTGTAACAAATACAATTCCACTCACAGTTGATAAGAAAATAGATAAAATAAAGGTTTTGTCTATTGCGCCATTATTTGCGGAAACCATAAAAAGAAATAATGAAGCTAAGCCAATAGACGATTTGTTTACAGTTGATTTGTAGAAAATATAAAATATATTATAGAGTTGTTAAAAATGTAAAAAACACAGTATTGTATATAAGGAGAAAAAATGGTATTTAGTAGTTTTTCGTTTTTATTTATATTTTTGCCGATAACGTTAATATTATATTATATAATACCAAAAAAGTATATTAAGGCTAAAAATATTGTATTGTTAATTATGTCTCTGCTATTTTACACAATAGGAGAAGTAAAATATTTTGGAATAATGATTTTATCGATAATAGTAAATTATTTATTTTCTATTAAAATGAATGACAAAAATAGAAAGATATTATTAATTATATCTTTAATTTTCAATTTAGGGTTACTTGGAATTTTTAAATACTTAAATTTTCTAATTTTAACACTAAATAATATACTTAGAACTAATATTACAACACTTAATATAACTCTTCCAATAGGAATAAGTTTTTATACATTTCAAATTATGTCTTATGTTATTGATGTTTTTCTTAAAAAAGTTAAACCACAAAAGAGCATTATTAATGTGGCAACATATATATCACTATTTCCGCAATTAATTGCAGGACCAATTGTTAACTATAAAACTGTAGAAAATGAATTAACAAATAGAGAACAAAAAGTGGAAAAGATAGCAAGTGGATTTAGAAGGTTTATTATAGGTCTAGCAAAGAAGGTAATAATAGCAAATAATGTTGCAATATTGGCAGATGCTGTATTTAATAGCAATCCATTAGAGTTAGGAGCAGGTCTCATTTGGATTGGTGCAATAGCTTACGCATTCCAAATATACTTTGACTTCTCGGGATATAGTGATATGGCAATAGGACTTGGTAGAATTTTTGGATTTAATTTTTTAGAAAACTTTAATTATCCATATATAGCGACAAGTATTACGGATTTTTGGAGAAGATGGCATATTTCTCTATCTTCCTGGTTTAGAGAATATGTATATATTCCTTTGGGAGGTAACAGATGTTCAAAAATAAAATGGTTTAGAAATATATTTATTGTTTGGATACTAACAGGATTTTGGCATGGTGCAAATTGGAATTTTATTATATGGGGATTATATTTTGCTGTAATACTAATTATGGAAAAAATGTTTTTATTAAAAATTCTGAATAAAATTCCTAAAATCTTTAGTCATATCTATTCAATTTTTCTTATATTGATTGGTTGGATAATATTTAGAGTCGAGGATATAAACGCTATTTTACAATTATTAATAAATTTAGTAACATTTAAAAAAACAAATTTGTCTACATTTTTAGCAGACAATGGTGATGTTTTATATGTAGTCCCTTTTTTTATTTTAGGAATAATTTGTTTTTCTCCACTATTAAAGAATTTTTTCAAATACATAGTAGAAAAAACGAACACAATAGGCTTATATATAAGAGATATAATGTTAGTTACAATTTTTATAGTAACAATTATTTTTTTATTGGCAGCAAGCTATAATCCATTCATATATTTTAGGTTTTAATTATAAAGAGGTATAAAAATGAGAGATAAAATATTTGTATTAATAATTTTTATTATAATTATTGCAATCCCAGTTAGTATATTTTTTAGAAAAGAAAAAAACATTTCTGTTACAGAAAATAGAGTACTATTAGCAAAACAAGATATAAAGATAGATAGATATATAAATGATAAATTAAATACATATCTACAAGACCAATTTATATTTGGGGAAACATTAAAAAAT
Source organism: uncultured Lachnospiraceae bacterium (assembly GCA_946637865.1). Classification (GTDB taxonomy): domain Bacteria; phylum Bacillota; class Clostridia; order TANB77; family CAG-508; genus CAG-492. The sequence goes on from CAMPBM010000003.1 coordinate 5,862, forward strand.
ATATATAATAATGAAAAAAATAAGATTATAGGTATTTCAATGAATTTCATAGAGAAAAATAATATTATGAAAAAAATACCGATGGGAAAAGGTTTATTTAGGTTAGCAAATTCAGACTATATAGTATATAAAGATGCTAAATTAGAGGATTACAAAAATCAATATTTAATTAATTTAAATAGTATTAATAATCTATATGAAAAGCACAAAGACAAAGATTTTTTTGTGTATAATATTGTATCAGACGATATATTAGAGTATAAAGATGAGTATGAAAGATTTATTAGGGAAAAACTTGATGAGAATATAATGTTTAAAAGTTCATCTCAAATAAATAATTGGGAAGATTATAAAAAAAGCTTTTATAAAACAGATCACCACTGGAGTAAAGACGGTCAATATGCTGGATATGTTGATATCGCAAATATGATGGAAATTGAAAATATAGTTCTGGTTAGTGGAGAAAAAACATTCGATAAAATAAGGTTTTATGGATCTAAGGCAAGAGAGTTAGGAAACTTTGGTGATGTTTATGATAGTCTTGTTGTTAACGAGTATGATTATCCTGATATGTTGATTGAAATTAATAGGAAAGAAGTGGCTGATTATGGTGATGCTAGAGCTTTCTATGAAGGAAAGATTCCTCAGGGAGAAATAGGAGAAAACTATTATGCAGATTTTTATGGTACAGATTATGCGTTAATAAAAATTACTGTAGAGGAAAATAAAGGAAAAGAAAATATATTGATATTTTCAAATTCATATTCGAATCCCATTAATAAATTGATTGCTAGTAGCTTTTATAACACATATATAATTGATTTGAGACATTGGGAGACACAATTTGGAGAAAAATTTGATGCAGATGAGTTTATAGAAAGTCAAAATATAAATAGAGTTCTTATTATAGGAGGGTTTAATTATTTTAAACACGAAAAATCTTTAATAAAATAGACTGTATTACTAGTGTAATGAAAACCTGACCTGTAACTACAAGTGGCATTATTGAAAATTTTTTTCTTTAATAGCTTGAAGTTTATATAAACAAATGATACAATGTTAGAAAATGTTTGAATAATAAAAAAATCCTTGACATTAATAATGTTGGTTCATATACATAAGAGTATATGCAATTTCTTATAATTAAGGGGGAACGATTATGACTACAGGAGAAAAAAAACTTCAAGAAGCAATTAGAAAAGGAGATGAAGATTTAGCAATTTCTTTATTAGAAAAAATGTCTCAAATAGACAGTACATTAACATTTGAGGAAACAAAAAAGATGCCGAAGGTGTTTTCAATTGTTGAAAACATGATGAATAACTGTCTCAATAGTTATGTAAGTGGAAATAATGCGAGAGGTATTCGGCAGGTTTTAATTATAACCAATAGTGTAAACGAAAATCAAAAAAAGCTTCTTTTAAATTGTAATGGCTATTTACAGGAAAAGATTGCAAGACAAATCTTTTGCGAAATTGGAATTTTGGATGATGTTGTTATAGAGATTCTTATGAATATTCCAATCAGATTTCTTGTCAATAGTATTCGCTTAATATGTGAACAATGGCGTGCTAATGGAGTTTTTGTAAATTCCTATTCTGAAACTTTAAAGAAAAGAGTAGATATTCTATACTTAAAAAGACCGGAATTGTTATGCGAGAGCTTAATTGAATACCAGGATTTCTTTAGTGAAGATTTTCAAAAGAAATTGATATCTTTATAAAAAATAAAATGATGCAAAAGAGTAAACATGATGACATTTTATAGTGTTGATAAGGTATTTTTTTAGATACTTTATCAACATTTTTTATATAATAGAAAACTATTGTACAGAAATTTTCTGCCCTTACATATTCTTATATTGAACTACTCAGCAGTAATGGGTGAAAAGATAAAACTATTAAATATTAAAAAAATATTTACAAATAAACAAAAGTGTGAAATAATAAGAAAAAATCTGGGGGGATGTTTCTTATGGGTACAAATGAGGATTTAGTAAGTAAATTGGAATGGAATAATAACATAAAAAATAGAGAGGAAAAAGAAGTTTTAGCTAGAAAGATTGCATCTTATGTAAAAAATGGAGATGTAGTTAGTTTTGGTTCTGGTACAACTTCTTTTTTAGCTGTAAAAGAAATTGGTAAGAGGTGCAGAATGGAACATTTAAAAATAACTGCTATACCTACATCAGAACAAATAAGTATGTTATGCGATTATTTAGAAATTAAGACTGCAGAATTAGGAGATTATAAAATAAATTGGGGATTTGATGGCGCAGATGAGGTTGATGAAAATAACTGGTTGATAAAAGGTTTAGGGGGAGCGTTATACAAAGAAAAAAGAAATTTGATTCAAACACCAAAGGTTTTTATTTTAGTTGATAATACTAAAATTGTTAGTGAATTAGGCAAAAAATGTCCAGTTCCAGTTGAATGTGACATGGACAAAGTTGAGTATGTGCAAACTCAATTACAAAAATTAGGAGCAGTATCATGTAAAATAAGAACAAAGGTAAACTCTGATGAATTTTTTGTTTCAGAAAATAGAAGATATATTGTGGATGCGAAGTTTCAAAAAATTTCTATGGATTTAGAAAAAAATATTAATAAGATAGAAGGTGTATTGGAAAATGGATTATTTATTGGGTATGATAATATAGAAATAGTAACTGTAACAAAAAATTATATAAATTTTATAGGAGAGAGACATTGAAATTTTAATATGAGTATGATAAGGTGAATATGGAATATATATAAATTTGGAAAGGATAAATTTATGACAAAAATCAGTGTAATAATTCCTGTTTATAATACAGAAAAGTATGTGGAAAAATGCCTTGATTCGGTAAAACAGCAAACAATGAAAGATATTGAAGTAATCGTTATTAATGATCGGATCAACAGATAATTCAGAAAGTGTTATAAAAAAGTGGCATAAGGAGAATCAAAGTGTAAATTTAAAATATTATAAAAAACAAAATGGCGGATTGTCTAGCGCAAGGAATTATGGGGTAGAAAAGGCTGAAGGCAAATATATAATGTTTTTAGATTCCGATGATTGTATAGCATCGTACTTGTTTAAAAATTTACATAAATACATAGAACAGGAAATAGATATTATAAAATATAAAATGTTAATTGTGAACGAAATAGGAGAAAAAATAGAAAAAATATCAGGACCAGTATTTGAAAAATGCACAGGAGAAGAGGCTTTTGAAAAGTTAGTGGGTATGGATAATTTTTTAGAGGTTGCTTGTGTTTATTTATACAAAAGGGACTTCTTTGTAAGAAATAATTTTAAATATAATGAAGTGAATAAATACCATGAGGACTTTGGATTAACACCACTAGTTATAGTTAATGCCAAGACGTTTATCTCAACTGACGTTTATGGATATTTATATAATCAAACTGAAAATAGTATTACACGTAACGAAGATTATAATAAAACATTATTAATGGCTAATGATGTTCTGTGTCATTATGACAACATGGTAAATAGAATAGATAAATATTTAATAAGCAAAAAAACTAAAGATTTATTAAGAAAATATTATACAAATTCTGTAATTCTTAAAGCAAGTGAACTGAAGGGTAGAGATAGAAAAAAGTATTTTAAAGAAATAAGAAAAAGAAAAATGTATAAAAATATAAAACCTATAAATGTTAAACAAGCTATAAAGAGAGTTACATTATTTATAAGTTTAAATTTATATATAAAAATGAGGTAATTAATATGCCAAAAGTTAGTATTATTGTACCGGTGTACAATGTAGAAAAATATATAGAAAAATGTTTGAATACACTTGTAAATCAAACCTTAGAAGATATTGAGATAATCATAGTGAATGATGGTTCAAAAGACAATTCAGAGGTTATTATTAATGAATTTTTAAAAAAATATCCTCAGAAAATAAAATACCTAAAGAAAGAAAATGGTGGATTATCGGATGCAAGGAATTTTGGAATACCACATGCTAAAGGTGAGTATATTGCGTTTTTAGATTCGGATGATTACGTAGAATTAAATACATATAAAGATATGTATGAACTTGCAAAGTCTGAACATAGCGATTATGTGGAATGTGATTTTTTATGGGAATATCCAAATAGAGTGAAGAAGGATATTGGACAAGAATATAATGGAAAACACGAAATGCTTGAGAAAGTTAGAGTTGTTGCGTGGAATAAACTTATAAGCCAAAGGGTTATAAAAAAAAGCAAAATACAATTCCCCAAAGGGTATAGGTATGAAGATATAGAATTTACATACAAAATTATACCATATATAGAAAAGGTTTCTTTCTTGAAAAAGCAATGTATACACTATGTTCAACGAGAAGGCTCAATTTCTAATTTACAAAATGAAAGAACAATAGAGATTTTGGATGTTTTAGAGGATGTAATTAATTATTACAAAGAAATGAATCTTTATGAGGAATATTTTCATGAATTGGAATACACATATACAAGAATTTTATTATGTAGCTCTTTACTTAGGATGTGTAAAATAGAAAATAAAGAAATTAGAAATAGATTAATAAACTTAACATGGGAAAAACTTAATACAAATTTTCCAAATTGGAAAAACAATAGAATACTAAAGGAAAAGAAAAATATTAAGAATTTGTACATGAAATCGGTAACTAAGCTAACATACAAAATATATACAAAAATATTTAGGAGAATTTAAATGTGTAAAATAAAAATAAAAGAGAAATTAAATATAGAAAATATATTATGCTTATTTGTAATTATAAGTCCAGTATTAGACATGATAAGCTTTGTTTTTAGAAATAGATTTAACACAAATTTTTCACCGTCAACTTTTATTAGACCACTAATTCCAACTACGTTAATGATATATTTATTTTTCAAAAATGATAAGAGTTTCAAGATAAAATCGGTTGCTATACGGAAGTCTTTATGTTGTATATGCTATTATTCATTTACTTTTATTTTCGCAGGTAAAGACATTAAGCAGTTATAGTAATGAACTACATGAAACTCAGTACTTAATTAATTATTCGTTTATGGTATTAAACTTATTTTTATATGTGTATGTGTTCAAAAATACAAATACTGAAAAATTAAAAAAATCAGTACTAATATCCACTAGTATATATATAGTGTCAATTTATATAGCAATAATTACAAATACTTCTTCTCCCACATATATAGAACAAATGGGGTATAAAGGATGGTTTGAATCTGGTAATAGTTTATGTGCAATTCTCACATTGTCTATGTTTGTATATTTATCCTTAACTAAGGAAAAAAAATACTTGATTTGGGTCGCAATGATAACTTTGATGGTAGGAATATTTTTAACATTATTAGTTGGTACAAGAGTTGGGGTATATGGATATTTGCTAGTTTTAGGAGTTTACATACTTGCAGAAGTAGTACAGAGTTTTATAAGAAATGAGAAAATAGATAAAAAACTTGTGATAGTAGCCAGTATTATTATTATTGGAATAATTGCAATAATCTTAATATTTGGTTCAAGTACAATTCAAAGAAGAAAATATCTTAAAAGTATAGAGGCTGACATTATAGATGAATCAGTGAATTCTCAATCTCATATTACAGGAGATTTATTGGAAATAAAAGAAAAAATCGATGGCGATACATTAGAAGATGGATATATGAATGAGGCAGAGAAACAGTCTATAGTCGAACTATATAATATTGCTAACAAATGGAATATAAAAAATAATGATCAAAGAATGCAACAATTGATTTATAATGCTGTATTAGTAAAAAATCAAAAAAATATATGGCTAAAGATATTTGGAAATGGCTATATGGCAAATCACAGAGAATTAGTTTGCGAAATGGAAGTACCAGCAATACTATTCAATTTCGGCATTTTGGGTTTTGTTCTATATTTGGGACCATTTATTGTAATTACCCTTTATGGGGTTTATAAAAAAATTAAATATAGAGAAGCGATAAATGCAGATTTTATGAGATATGTGCTTGGGTGTGGATTTGCATTTGCATTATCAATATTTTCAGGGTATACATTTTTCAGTCAATCTACTATGGTTATTGTTATAGTACTGAATTGTCTGGTTTTAAATTATATAGAAAATGACAAAAATACTTGATTAGATAACGAATAAATGATAAAATCGAAAAAAACGAAAGGATACTAGGAATAAATGAAAAAAATTATAAGTTTTGATATATGGGATACAATTATAAAAAGAAAATGTCATCCAGAGGAAATTAAGCTTCATACAGCTAAGTATATAATGCTAAAGTATGAAAAAAAAGTTAAGGAAAGATATAAAGACATATATGAGATATTGAAGCTAAGAGATGAAATAGAAGCAAAAGAGTGTAAAAAAAATAAGGAAAATGGAAATGATGACGAATGTAGAATTCTTGAAGTATTTGATAAATTGCAACAAGAAATATTTGATGAAAAATTAGATATTAAGGAAGAACTACTAAGAGAAGAAATAGAACAAGAAAAAAAGTGCATTTTTATTAATCCAGAAATTCTTCCTATATTTGAAAAATACAAAGACTTAAGAATGTGTTGTATATCAGACTTTTATATGAGTGCGGATTCATTAAAAGAATTATTAGATTATTTAGAATTACCAGTAAAAATAGAGAAAATATATAGCTCTGCTGATTATTTATTAAATAAAAGATCAGGAAAACTGTATAAAAAAGCAGAAGAAGAACTTAAAGTCAAACCAGAAGAACATATACATGTAGGTGATAATGTTTATTCAGATATCGAGATGGCAAAAAGTTTAGGAATAGAAACTATTAAGACTACAAAAACAAACTTCGATTTTATTCCAGAGAAGAGAAGAAATATGAATTTAGACTTATCAAAAGTAAAAAAAGATAGCAATACAAAAGAAGATAAACTATTCAATAGTGGTGTAGACTTAGCACCAATTATATACTTTTTTGGTTATAGTATTATCGAGTATGCAATTAAAAATAAAATTGAAACAGTGTATTACCAAACAAGAGAAGGAGAAACTTTTATAAAAATTCATGAACTAATAAAACAGAATAATCCCTTTGGAGTCAAAATACCTGAATGTGATATAGTTGAAGTTAGTAGAATGGGAACATTTTCAGCATCATTAAGTGAATTTTCAATACCAGAATTATTGAGATTATGGTCACAATACAGGGTACAAAGTATGAATACTCTTTTTAAAACTTTAGCAATAGATATAGAACCATATAAACAGTATATGGGAAAATATGATATTAAACCAGAAGAAGATATTGTGGAGCCATGGTTTAATTTAAAAGTACAAAATTTATGTGCTGATAAGGAATTTATTGAAAAGATAAATGCGGAATTAAAAGAAAAAAGAAAAGAGTTGCTAGAATATTTTAAAGTAAAAAAAGGAATTATAAATGATGAAAAGCCTTTGTTTGTTGTAGACATCGGATGGAGAGGAACTATACAAGATAATTTGTGCTATATATTCAACAATAAGCAGATTACAGGATATTATATAACATTATATGATTTTTATAACAATCAACCAATAAATAGTAAAAAAATTAGTTTTATTGATGATATAAATATTAAATATAATGAAGTAGCTACTATGATTACATTATTGGAGTGGATATATAATCCAGGAACTGGAAGTGTAATTAAATATAAGCAAGGAGAAGCAATTAGAAAGGCAAAAGAGCAAGAAACAAGAGTGGTAAAAGAATATATTATACCACTTCAAAATGGGATGATTGAAGGAGCAAAATATATAAATGAATATATGAAATATCATCCATATGAGGCAGAAGAAACTAAAAAGTGGGTATATGAAACATTAAAGAATACTAAAACCAAACCAAGTAAAGATTTGATAGAGGCATATTATAGCATGGTATTTAATGATACATTTGGAACGGACTCATATATAGTAAAAGATGGAAAACTCTCGACATTTGAGAGAATGAATATATTCAAATGTAGAAATATGCTTAGAAATGAACAATGGAAGGAAGCATTTATGATTCATAACAATATAGAATATATGAACACTATATTGGGAGCTAAATCAATAATGAGAAAAATTTTAGGAAAGGGATAAAATATGGAAAAGTATATTCTACTATATGGTGATAAAAAGCAGGAAGACAATATTTGCATAAAAAATATGTTTAGCAACAATTTGCAAATAAATTTAGGATGGACTGACTTTGATTATAATGCAAATATGAAGGTTATAGATGAAAAAGTGAAAAATGGAATTAATCAAATTATTTTTTTAGGATTAGAAATAGGATGGAATAAATTAATAAAAGATGTTAAAAAAAAATATTCAAATTTAAAAATAAAAGTGATATGTAATACTTCAGATAGTTTACTATATTACGAATATGAAAGAGAAAATTTCTTTGAATTATTAGAACTGTCTAGGGGAAAAATAATTGATGAAATAGGTTTTTTTAGAAAAAGTCAATATGAAGTATATAGTAGTCTTGGATATAATTGTTCATATCTTATGCAGAATTATAATTTGGACGAAAAGAATAAAATAACTAGTAAGCGTGAAAATAACACTATTGATATAGGAATTTATCCATTGAACTATGTTTGGGATAAGAACATATTTAACCAACTATGTATTGCAAAATTTGTTAGTAATTCTAATTTGAACTATAATAGATTAGATGAAAGAATGGAAGATTTTCTTGTTACCATGCAGATTAGAAGTACACCTTGTAAAATTGAAAGAATTGATGAGCAAAGCATTGTAAAAGAGTTAGCCAAAAACGATGTATTAGTATCTACGTCTTTTACTGAATACATGCATCCGATATTTTGGCTGGGTATGGAATTAGGAATACCATGTATAATTGGGAATACTTCGGATTTGTTCGATGAAAATGATGAAATTAGGAATTATATTGTTACAGAAGCGGAAGATAACGCTATAATAAATTCTGAACTTGTAAACAAGTGTATTGATAACAAGAAAAAAATAATTGCTCTATATAAAACTTGGAAAGAAGAGTATGACAAAAAAGCAAAGGAAAATATACAATCTTTTATAGAAAAATAGAAAGGATTTAGAGTATGCAAAAAATAAAAAATCTGATAAAAAGGTTTATAAAAAACAATAGTTCACTTTATAATGGAATAAGTAAAATATATCATAAATTAAGCGCATTGAAATATAAAATAACACATAGTAAGGAGTTAAAAAAAGAACATAATGGATTTCATGAAAGAGTAGAAAATGCGTTAATTAAAGTAAGAGAATATAAAGATAGCGAGTATATAGTGTTTTATAACCCAACATGGCTAGGTGTTGCAGCTTCTACTATAGGACTTTTTAATAATTATATTCCGTTAGAGCATGTATATGAAAAAAACGACATAAGGAAAATTGCTAGAGCTATAAATGAATGTAATATTAAAAGTGTTGTATTTAGTCAAGTGTGTGATGGATGGACAAGCATTATAAAAGCTATTAAAGAGGAAAATGAAAAAGTAAAAATTAAAGTTATATGGCATGGGAATTGTTATGAATACTTTTCAGATTTTACGTGGAATTTAAATAAAGAGGTTATGAACTTATGCAAAGAGGGAAAAATTGATTCATTTGCTTTTGTTAGAAGTACAATGTATGAATTTTATAAAAAAGTTGGATTCAAATCATACTATTTACAAAATAACGTACATAAACAAAACAGTGGAAAAACAGCTAAAAATAATAACGAAAAAACAAAAATTGGAATATATAATGCAGATTCAAGAGAATTAAAGAATATTTATACTGCGCTAAGTGCTATGAAACTAGTGCCAAATGTTATGGCAGATGTTGTACCAATAAACGAGGGAGCAAGAAAGTTTACAGAGATTTTAGGCTTAGAAACAACTAGTATGAATAGCTATATTCCAAATGAAGAACTCATGGAAAGGATACAACAAAATGATATAAATATTTATCCTACATTCACTGAAAATGCACCTATGTTTCCATTAGAAAGCTTTGAAATGGGGGTTCCTTGTTTACTTGGAAATAATAATGATTATTTTGTCGGTACAGAGTTGGGAGATTATGTTATATTAACCAGGGAAGATGATGCTGAGTATATTAAAAATAAAATTATGAATGTGCTAAAAGATAGAGATAAAGTTATGAAATTATATAGAGAATGGAAAAAAGATTTCGATAAAAAATGTGACATATTAGTAAAAAAATTTGTAGAAGATAAATAGGGGGCTTTTATGAAATTTGGTTTAATGATTGAATACAAAACAAGGAATATTGGAGATGATATACAAGCGTATGCTACTAAAAGGTTTTTACCAAGAATAGATTATTATATAGATAGAAACCATTTAGATGAATTTGTTCCTGATAAAGAAGAATATATTGCGACAATAATTAATGGATGGTTTTTGCAGTATACATTAAACTGGCCAATATCACCATTTGTAAAACCGTTACCAATTTCTATGCATTTTACAAATAAAGATTGGTTTTGGGATACAACAGATAGAGCTTATCATTTACAAGGATATGGGTTAGAGTATTTAAAAAGTATTGAACCTATAGGATGTAGAGATAGTCATACCCAAAAGCTATTAGAAAGTAAGGGAATAAAAACAGAATATACTGGATGTATGACATTAACAATAAATAAATTCAATAATATCGAAAAACAAGACTATATATGTGCAGTTGATGTTAGTGAGGAAGTAGTAAATCAAATTAAAAAGACAACAGACATGGAAGTAAAAGTAATTACACATACTGTTGCTGAAGACTACTATAAGCTTTCATGGGAAGAAAGAATGAAGAATGTTGAAGACTTATTAAAAATATATCAAGGAGCTAGAGCTGTTGTTTCATATAGATTGCATTGTGCTTTGCCATGTCTTGCATTAGGCACAAAGGTAATCCTATTAAACGAGGATTATAGAAATGATAGATTTGGAGATTATACTGTTTATATGGAATCATGTAGCGAGCAAGATTTCATTAGTGGAACGGTAAAATTTGATTACAGAAATTTACCAGATAGAAATGACGGATGGAAGAAGATAAAAGATAATTTGATAAGTAGATGTGAAGATTTTGTGAGAAAAATGGAAAAAGATGAAGAAAAATATAACGGGGTTAGCATAGAGGATTATGAAGAATATTGCATAAAAAAATCAAATTGGCTAAAGGATGCTACAATAGAATCATATGATAGATTTAAAAAAGAAAAAGAAAAAGGGGATAATTCAGCAAAATATATACAAGAAATTCAAAATGAATACAAAAAGAATATTGAAGAAAAAGAAAGAGAAATAGTTAAACACATTGATAATGAAAATTATTATCATAAAGAGTTTGATGAATGTGTTAGAAAAATGGAATATTACAGAGATAAGATACCAGAAAAAGAAGGTGAAATTCTTAAATATAAAGAGCTCAGTGATTACTATCACAAGGAGTTTGATGAGTGCGTAAAAAAAATGGAAAAATATAAGGAAGAGTTGGAACAGATTAAATCTTCGAAATGGTGGAAAATGAGAGAAACAATAAAAGGAAAGTAATTAACTTATATAAAAAGACTTTAAGATATATAAATATTCTAAATGCATTATGGAATTACTTTTTTAAAAATGAAGGATTAAAAATTTTTGAATAAAAAAAGGAGAGAAAAATAGAAAATGGACAGAATAGCAGTATTGATACCTTGTTATAATGAGAGCAAAACAATAAAAAAAGTTATAGAAGACTTTAAGAGAGAATTACCTGAAGCCACAATTTATGTATATGACAACAACTCAAAGGATGGAACTGATGAAATAGCACGAAATGCAGGAGCAGTTGTACGATATGAAAGAAAACAAGGAAAGGGAAATGTAATTCGTACGATGTTTAGAGAGATAGATGCAGAATGTTATATTATGACTGATGGGGATGATACCTATCCTGCAGAATATGCTAGAAAAATGTGTGATGCAGTACTTAGAAGGAATATTGACATGGTAATAGGAGACAGGCTATCATCAACATATTTCACTGAAAACAAGAGACCTTTTCATAATACAGGAAATGTATTGGTAAGAAAACTAATAAACATGATTTACAAAAGTGATATAAGAGATGTTATGACTGGATATAGAGCATTTAGTTATGAGTTTGTAAAGACATTTCCAGTGTTATCAAAAGGGTTTGAAATAGAAACAGAAATGACAATCCATACATTGGATAAAAATATGGGGGTAGAAAATATAATAATAGAATATAGAGATAGACCAGAAGGTAGCGAATCAAAATTAAGCACATATTCGGATGGATTTAAAGTATTAAAAACAATTGTAACTTTGTATAAAAATTATAGGCCATTATCATTTTTTATATGGGTGACATTAATGTTAATAATCATAGGATTAGTATTCTTAATTCCCGTGTTAATCGAATATGTGCAAACGGGATTAGTGTTAAAAATGCCGTCATTTGTCGCTAGTGTATTTTTCTTCATAGGAGCTATACAATCATTCTTTGGAGGATTGATATTACAAACTATTGTAAAAACCAATAGACAAGAATTTGAATTAAAGCTAAATGAATATGCTGATAAAAAGAAAATACTAAAGAAAATGTAGTATTAGCAAAAGGATTATTTTAAGAGAATTATATGTATTCTTGATTAGGTGATAAAGATATAGTTTGTATGAATAATGGTTTGATAGTTGTAAAACAATCAGATAAATAAGTTTATAAAAAGGAGAAAAAAATGGATAAAAATGTGAAAAAAAAAGTTGGATTATCTGTTATTTCAGTACTCACGGTATTATTTTTAGGTAGTAATCTTGAAGTAAGTACTAGCATTGAAGGGGTTCATACAATTGGTGAATATTTTAATACTTTTCAAATGACAGATGTAGTATATTTAGTATTATATTATATTTTGTTTTCGAAAATAATTGATATTAAAGATAAAAGGGCAAAAATTTGTTGTTCAATATTAGCAATTATATTTAGCTTTTCAGAGGTTGTAGGATATAGTGTTAGCAGATATTGTGATTTATCTTGTATAATGGACTCAAAATCTGGGTTGATAAAAGCTTTATTAAAGTTTATAGGATATGTAATAACATTTTATAGTGTATTACTATTAATATTTGTTAAAGGATTTCCTAAACTAAAATCGCTTAGAAATAAAGATTTTAAATTATTTACAAGTAATAAGAAATCTTTTTTTGCTGTTGCATTAATTATATTTTTATGTTACGTACCATATTTTCTGAGTCAATACCCTGGTATAGTATCTACTGATTCTATTGCCGAAATATCAACTTCCTTATTTTCACTTAAAAGTATGGTAAATCATCACCCTGTGTTTCATATATTTATAATTTCGATATTTATGAATATTGGAAAAGCAGTTAATAATTATAATTTAGGAATAGCCTTATATTCAATTTTTCAAATGGCTTTTACCGCATGTACTTTTTCATTCACGTTATATTATATGACAAAGAAAAATGTAAACTTTTATATTAGACTGTTATGTTTAGCTTTTTTTGCACTATATCCTCCATTTGCAAACTTTGCTATAACAATGTGGAAAGACGTACCATTTGGGCTTTCAGTGTTACTTTATACAATTAATATGATAGAACTTGCAACAAACAAGGAATACCTAAATAATATAAGAAATAAAGTACTTCTAGTTCTAACAAGTTTATTAGTAATATTATTTAGAAATAATGGAATTTATGTAGTACTTCTATCTATACCATTTATGATATTTTTTACAAAAAATAGTAGAAAGACTACAACAATTATATCAGTTTTATTAGTAGCTTTATATGTTATTTGGAAAGGTCCAATATTTAGTTTATTAAATATACAAGATGGACCTATAAGGGAAGCATTATCTGTACCAGTACAACAAATAGCAAGAACAGTGAAATATAGAGCTAATGAATTAACTGAAGAAGAAAAGGGAGAAATAAATAAGTACTTACCAGTAGATAGGATTGGTGATTTATATTATCCATTAATATCAGATAATGTAAAAGATACGTTAAATAATGATGCTGTAAAAGAAAATAAAGTGCAATTCATAAAGATATGGTTAAAATTATTTATAAAATATCCAAGAGAATATGTAGAGGCATTTTTATCTGGCTCATATGGCTATTGGTATCCTGAAGCTAAAAATTGGGTGATTTGGGAATTTGATGAAGATTCGTATGAATTAGGCAGACAGGCGTTACAAGTAGACATTAAGAAGGATTCAATAATAGGTACTACTGGATGGAAGAATATGATTCATGAAATAAACTATAGTCCTATGACATTAATTTCGGGAATTTTTAGCATAGGCTTAGCATTCTTTGCTACAGTTACTATGTTAATGTATGTAATTTATAGGAAAGAATATAAACTAATTTTGGCATATGTCCCAATTATATTTTTGTGGGTAACAACAATAGCATCTCCTGTATGGTGTGAATATAGATATATATATAGTATATTTACCTGTGCACCAATTCTAATTGTATCTATTACACAATTTATTGAAAAGAATGAAAATAAAATTAATTCTTAACAATAATAATTATTATTACTATAAATGCTTTGTTAATAAACAAAATATATAAAGTGGAAAAAGGAGAACTAAATGAAAAAAATCTTATTTGGAATAACCAGTTTAACATTTGGTGGAGCAGAACGAGTATTAGTAGATATAGTAAATAAGTTATGTGATAAATACGAAATTACTATTTTTACAATTTATGCGAATGGTGAGCTCGAGAAACAATTATCTAAAAAAGTAAAGTTAAAAAGCTTGTATAGTAATAAGTATTTAGAGTTGTCAAATATCAGGAAAAAAATAATTCCAGTAAAAATTCTGTTAAATAAAAATGCAATTTATCGAAATCATATTAAGGATAGTTATGATGTTGAAATAGCTTTCTTAGAAGGACCAATTACAAGATTATTTGGGGTAAAAAATGAGAATACTCGAAAAATTGCATGGATACATAACGACATATCTCTGGTATTTGGAAGTGGTTTCAAGTCTAAAATAAAAGAAATAATAGATAAAAGAATATATAGTAAATATGAGAAATTGATATTTGTAAGTAAAGAGAATCTACAAAATTTTAACGAGACATATAATAATTTAAAAGATATAAATAAAGAGGTTATATACAATTATATAGATAAAGAGAATGTTATTAATAAAGCTAAAAAAGAAATCGAAATACAGTTTGATCAAAATAGCATTAATTTTGTTACAGTTGTGAGGTTAGTTAAACAAAAGGCTATTGATAGATTAATAGAAGTTCATAAAAATCTTATTAGAGAAGGTTTGTGGCACCATATATATGTAGTAGGTGACCGGACCAGAGAAGCGTTATTTGAAATGTTTAATAGATAAATATAATTTGAACGATACATTTCACTTATTGGGTCAAAAAGCAAATCCCTACCCATATATAAGGGTTGCAGATTACTTTTGCTTATTATCTAAATTTGAGGGATATGGAATGGTGATTGAAGAAGCTAAAATCTTGAATAAATCAATAATTATAACTAATACAGCTGCTAGGGAGGCAATAGAAGGATATAAGAATGGGATGGTTGTTGAAAATACGGAAAATAGTATTTACGAGATAATGAAGGAAATTATAATTTGTGGAAAAAACATGCAGACGCGTACACAAGAGTATAATAATGAGCATATACTTGAGAAAATTAGTAAACTAATCGATAGTTAGTATATGTCAGAATATTAGCTAAAAAATTTTTTAGCTAATATTTTAATGAAAAAAGAAAGGAATATGCCTAATATGAAGATATCTGTTTTAACTCCTACATATAACAGAGCACATTTTCTAAAAAAATTATATAATAGTTTATTGGAAAATTCAAAATATGATGTAGAAATAGAGTGGCTTATTATGAATGATGGCTCAACAGACGAAACTAGAGATGTTGTAAAAAATTTTTTGACTGAAAAAAAAATTACTGTAAAATATTTTGAACAGGAAAATCAAGGAAAAATGAGTGCTATTAACAATTTAATAGAATATGTAAGTGGTGATTTGATTATAGAATGTGATTCAGATGATTATTTTACTTCGGATGCATTCAAGATTATAAGTGATAACTACAGAATAGATGAAAACCATATATATGCCTTATGCTTTTTAAAACTAGATTATAACAGAAAAGAAAATATGGGAAATAAATTCAAAAATAATAGAACGACCATGTTTGATTTATATTTTAAAGAGGGAGAAAATGGAGAAAAAGCCTTGGTTTTTTATGCAAATATACGAAAAAAATACAAATACGAGTTGAAAAATGAAGAAAGATTCATTACCGAGGCAAGTATGTACCATAGAATGGATCAAAAATATCAAATTTTATGTATTAATCAGCCCATTATGATTTGTGAATATCAAGAAAATGGATACACAAAAAATATATTAAAAGAATTTAAGGAAAATCCCTGTGGCTTTTATGAATATTTTAAAGAGATATTTGATCATAATATGAGCGGAGTTCCAATCTCAAAAAGATTATATGTAATTAAACACTATATATTGTTTTCTTATTTATCAAAAAAAGGGTGGACATACAGCCAAGTGAAAGGTTTAAATAATAAATTGCTGTATATACTGTTATATATTCCTGGAACTCTAAAAACTATGTATATGTTTAGAAAGAAGTTCTAAAATTATTTAACGTTTACAAAAAAGCTAAATGTAAAAATGATTTATTGAGAAAGGAGAGTATAATATATTAAGTTATTGAACTTTTATTATACAAGGAATTGAATATGAAGGAAAGAAAACGAAAATTAGAGAAAATATTAATTGGAGTTATATTTTTCTGTATATTACTAGTATTTGGAATGATTATATATGATAAAGCTACAGTTAATAACGAATATGGAATAAATGAAAAAAGTATTAATATACCAATTTTTGTATATCACAATATTGTTAATGATAAATCACAAATTGAATATGAATATATGCAAACTACAAAGGACGACTTTGAAAAACAAATAAGAGGTTTAAAAGATTTTGGGTATAACTTTATTACATATGGTGAATTGAAACAATTTAAAGATAATGAGATAAAATTAAAAAAACGATCATGTATATTAACATTTGATGATGGACTGGAAGGAGTATATAAAAATGCATATCCTGTAGCAAAAAAGCTTAACATTCCATTTACTATTTTTATAGTAGTAGATAATATTGGACAAGATGGATGTATAACTTGGGAACAAGCAAGAGAAATGCAAGAGAGTGGATTAGTAACAATAGCATCGCATAGTATGGAGCATCCAAATTTTTCTGAATTAACAGTTGAACAAGCTGTGCAGAATGTAAATGATTCTTATAAAATAATTGAAGAAAAGCTTGGAAATCAAGCTATAAAGGTATTTACATATCCATATGGTTTATATACCGAAGAAGAGATAGTTGAGCTAGAAAAACAAGGATATATTCAGAATTTGACCGATAATAAAATAAATAAGAGTAAAAGTTTGGATTTGAATAGGCTTCATAGGTGTTATCCGCTGAGTGATTCCAAGTATAAAATTTTATTAAAAATTTTATATAGAAGTATAAGATATAGCTGTATTTCTTATCCATTATCGGTTGAAATTTATCTTGATAAATGGTAAAATAGTTGAGAATTAAGTATAAGCAATTATTGAAAGAGGTGATAGATAAAAGGTAGTCTTGTAAATTTTTATAGATAATAAATAAGAAAAAATAATAAATAAGATGATATAAAGATTATTTTGCAATAAATTTTAGAAAGAAGGGAAAACTTTTGAGTAAAAACAAAGAGTGCGTGATAGATGTCCAAAATGTATACAAAAATTTTAATGTATATTATGACAGAACTAACACAATTAAAGAAAGGTTAATATTTTGGAAAAGTAGTAGAAAAGAAAAAAGGGAAATTTTGAAAGGCGTGAGTCTTAAAATTAATAGAGGTGAAGTTGTAGGACTTATAGGAGTAAATGGAAGTGGAAAATCTACACTGCTAAAACTAATGACAAAGATTATTTATCCTAATAAAGGAACTATTTCTACAAGGGGTAAACTAACTTCTTTATTGGAATTGGGTGCAGGTTTTCATCCAGATTTTTCTGGAAGAGAAAATATATATTTTAATGCATCTATTTTCGGATTGACTAAAAAAGAAATAGATAAAAGAATTAATCAAATTATAGAATTTTCAGAATTAGAAAACTTTATAGATAACCCAGTAAGAACTTATTCATCAGGAATGTATATGAGGCTTGCATTTTCTGTGGCTATAAATGTAGATGCAGAAATTTTATTAATTGATGAAATTTTATCTGTTGGAGATGCACATTTTCAGGAAAAATGTTTCCAAAAGTTAGAAGAGTTAAAAGATGAAGGAAAAACTATAGTTTTTGTTACTCATGGAATGGGAGCTGTAAAAAGATTTTGCACAAGAGCAGTATGGCTACATGAAGGAAAAATAAAGATGGATGGAGAAATAGATCAAGTTATCAAAAGATATGAAGAAGAAACAAAATAATATTTAAGGAAAGGAGTATAAACAAATTTTAATACGAAATTATTTGTTTATAATTAATAAAAAATGAATGTTTTTAAAAGAATATACGACTATAGAGAATTATTAAAGAATAATGTAAAAAAAGATATAAGAGGACGATATAAAAAATCTGTTTTAGGTGTACTATGGACTTTTTTAAATCCGTTATTACAGTTGGCGGTGTATGCGTTTATATTTCCAAAAATTCTAAAAACAACTCAACAATATTATGTAATATTTGTATGTGTAGGATTAATACCATGGACATTCTTTACAACAGCAATTTCTCAATCAACATGGGCGATATTGCGGAAATGCCAATATTGTAAAAAAAGTATATTTCCCGAGAGAGATTCTGCCAATTTCTGTAGTTACAAGTGCGACAGTTAATTTTGTAATATCAACGATTATAATTATTGCGTTCTGTCTGGGATATGGATTGGGATTAACAAAATATATATTATTTTATCCATTAGTGCTGATAGTTCAATATATATTTCAACTTGGAATTGCATTTATATTATCAGCAGTTACAGTGTATTTTAGAGATTTAGAACATTTCGTACAAATAATACTGATGCTATTATTCTATGGTACTCCTATTGTATACTCAGGGGACATGATTCCAGAGGCAGTTCGAGGAATGATTTATCTTAATCCTATGACACACATTATTGAGGCATATAGAAATATATTCTATAAACAGATAAGACCAGATCTTTCGGAACTTGGAACAGTTTTAATATTATCAATTATACTATGTGTTGTTGGATATTTTATCTTTAAAAAATTACAAAAGGGATTTGCAGAAGAATTATAATAAAGCGAGGTGAAACCCAATGTGGGGAGACATATCAATAGCGTTCCTACTAGCCTTTGTAACAGCCTTTGTAATGACACCACATACAATAAGACTAGCAAATAAAGTAGGAGCCATAGATAAACCAGAGAAAAGAAGAATAAATGAAGAACCAACACCGAGACTAGGAGGAATTGCAGTAATTGTAGGCTTTCTAGTGTCATGCACATATTTACTAATTATAATGACACTAGAAAAGAATTTTTTCCCTTTTGGAGAAGAACAATATTTTCATAAGTTAATGGGATTTTTTATAGGAATAATAATCTTGGCAATATTTTGTTTCGCAGACGACGTAAAAGGCCTTCCTGCAATTATTAAACTAATAGGACAAACCATTGCAGCAATAGCAGTCGTTTCGTTCGGAACTAGAATAGACAATGTAAACATTCCATTCTTAGAACAAACGCTAAACATAGATAACAGTATCTATGTATACATCCTATCAGTAGGTTGGATAGTAGGAATAACAAATGCAATAAACCTAATAGACGGGTTAGATGGACTATCATCAGGTATTACACTAATATCATGTTTTTCATTGATAATAGTATTCACAATGAATCAATCGCCAATTATAGCAATCATATTAATTACTGCACTAGCAGGAGCCATAGTAGGGTTCATACCATATAACTTTAACCCAGCTAAAACCTTCATAGGTGATACAGGTGCGCAATTTCTAGGTTTTGCACTAGCAGTTATCTCAATTCTAGGAACTGCAAAAACCTACACATTGCTTGTATTAATATCACCTTTAATAATACTAGCATTACCTATTGCAGACACATTATTTGCTATAGTTAGAAGAATAATAAAAGGAAAATCTATAAAAGCAATTTTCTCTCCAGACACAGGACATTTGCACCATAAATTAATGAAAAAGGGATATACCCAAAAACAAGCAGTATTAATTCTTTACGGAATTAGCGCATGTTTAGGTATGTTTGCGATTATTCTATTGGAGAGTGGAATTTGGAAAGCAATTTCTTTTGCTTTAATGATTATTGCTGTAATTGCAGTTGGATACAAGGATTTCTTTAATATTGAGCAAGAAAAAAGTAAAAGAGAAAGCAAGAAATAGTATAGAATGTTGAACTTATATAAATGAAAAGTATATAAGAGGTAAATAAATGAATAGTTTAAAAAATGATAATGCTGAAGCTGAAGGCGTTGAAGAATTACTAAAAAAACAATCTAGCATTTCAACGGTGGATTTTAAAAAATTGTTACTAAAAATATCAAGAAAAATAGTCAGAACCAGATTATTTATATTGTTAACAGGTATAATATTATTGTTAAAAACCGTTTTACTATATAAAGTAACAATATTTGCAAATAAAACATTGGAATTTGAAAGCATATATATGGCAACATGTTTTATAGCTATATGCGTAACTATACCAATGCTATTGAAAGGTAGAGCAAGGTTTCTAATAAGTTTATTAGTAAATTTAATAATAAGTATACTATTAATGATAAATGAAATATATTACTCATTTTCATCAAACTTAGTATCAGTTTCTCAGATATCAAATTTGCAGTATGGAAAAGAGATATCCCTAGCGTTGCCTAATTTGATACATATAAGACAAATTTTATATATTGTCGACATAATAGTTTTTTCCGTAATATATCTGGTTAAAAGAAAAAAAAGAAAAATAGAAAGAAACTTTTCAATAATACCTGGCCTAGTATATTTAGTAGTAATGATTTTGATGTCAAACAATATAAATCAAACATGGTTAACAGAAGCAAGGAAACATCCGTACAATAAAATCTTACAAATAGAAGCTTCAAGTATCTATGGCTATCATGTGTTAGACATACAAAATAGTCTTAACATGAAGCAAAATGTAAAATATAAAACGAAAGCAGATATGCTAAAAACATATGATAAATTAATGGAAGATTATGATGAAAAATATCCACTAAAATATGATTTTGGGGGTATTGCCAAAGATAAAAATGTAATAGTAGTCCAATTAGAATCTGTGCAGAATTTTGTCGTAAATAGAAAAATTAATGGTAAGGAAATAACCCCAAATTTAAATAAATTTCTTAAAGAAAATATAGAGTTTACAAATATGCAAAATCAAAGCTACAGTACAACAGCAGACTCAGAACATACAGTAATGAATTCACTATATCCATTAGAAAATGGAATGTCATTTGCACAATATTCTTCTAACGATTATAATAATATTTATCAAAATTTTAAAAATAACGACTACATAACCACATACATTCATGGCAATGATGGAGCCTTCTGGAATAGACAGGCAGTTTATTCAAGGTTACCAATTGACCACTTATACTTTGATAATGTGTTTGATGAAAATGTTGAAAGGATAAATGAATATGTTTCAGATGAACAAGTATATAGAAAAGTAGTGAATGAAATAAAAAACTATGATGATAAGTTCTATGTAAACATTGTTGCCGCATCTTCTCATACCCCATTTGAGCTAGATGGTATAGAAGATAAAGAGAAAAAAGTAAATATAGATGTAGGGGATGAGTATAGAGGTATTTATTTTGGAAATTACCTAGAAGCTGTAAACTATGCGGATTATGCTTTTGGAATATTCATAGACGAGCTAAAAAAAGCAGATTTGTATGATGACACCGTAATATTAGTTTATGGAGATCATGCAGGTTTACAAATGTATAATTGGGAAATGCAAGATTTCATAAAAGAAGTTAGACCGCTAAATGATATTCAAACTCAAATTAATTATACTAGTATACTTTGTGGATTGAAAATTCCTGGAATAGAAAGATTAAAAATAGAGAAGCCAACAAGTAAGATTGATTTAAAACCAACGTTAATGGAAATTTGTGGTATAGAAGATAAGTTCTCATTAGGCAGAAGTCTGTTTTCTACGAAAGATTTTGTATGTATAAATAATGGAAAAATTATTACGGATAAATATTTTTACGATGGTGAATGGTATTCAATAGAAACAGGCGAGCATCTTGACTTAGAAAGCATGTCGGAAGATGAAGTACAAAAGTTAAATCATTATTGCGATTGCTTGCAAAAAGAATTAGATATTTCACTTTCGGTTAATATAATGAATTTGTTAAAAAATCTCTAATTGGGGACGGAGAAAATTTTAAAAATTTAAAACAGGGGACGGAAATAATTTGAATATTTTAAAGTTATAGTGCAAAAATTGTAACAATATAACGAATTAGTATTTTTGGGGATATCTTTCCAAAATAGGCTTACTACCTGATTTTGAAAGGTGTCCCTAAAAACGCAAGGATGTCCCAAAAATATCCAAAATTTGTTACTGTTTAACACTTTTTACAAAATATTCTACCCAAGCTTTAGAATTATGTAGCGTTCTGAAATATATTAATACTCCGTTCGCATACTGGCGATTAGATTTGAGAGAAGGACATAAGGTGGGAGCGCCTTTACTAGCACACTCCACTTCGTATTAATATATTCCAGAACGCTATATAATTCTAAGGCTTGAGCTACTCAAAAGACGAAACTGCTAAACAGTAACCCAGATTTCACAAATTTAACGAAAGGACGGTAACACTAATGGAAGACGAAAGAATATTAAAGCCAGAAATAGAGGATTTCAATGAAGAAAGACTAGAAACATCGTTAAGACCAAGATTCCTAAACGAGTACATAGGTCAATCTAAAGTAAAAGAAAATATGAAAATATATATAGAAGCAGCAAAGAAAAGAAAAGAACCCTTAGACCATGTTTTATTATATGGACCTCCAGGTCTTGGTAAAACCACCTTGGCAAATATCATTTCAAATGAAATGAATTCTAATATAAAAGTAACATCAGGCCCAGCAATAGAAAAAGCAGGAGATTTAGCAGCGTTATTAACTAATCTACAAGAATTTGATGTACTTTTTATAGATGAAATTCATAGACTTAATAAAAATGTTGAGGAAATATTATATCCTGCCTTAGAGGATTTTACATTAGATATAATAATAGGAAAAGGTCCTACTGCTAAGTCAATTAGGATAGATTTGCCAAAGTTTACTTTAATTGGGGCTACTACTAAGGCAGGAACCCTATCTACGCCACTAAGGGATAGATTTGGTATAGTGGATAGATTGGAATTATATAACATAGATGACCTATCTTTTATTGTAAAGCGTTCTTCTAAAATCTTAAATATCGGAATTGATAATGAATCAGCAATAGAAATAGCTAGACGTTCTAGAGGAACTCCTAGAATAGCTAATAGACTACTAAAAAGAGTTAGGGATTATGCATCGGTTTTGGGTGATGGTAATATAGACATAAAAGTTACGAAGATGGCGTTGAATAGGTTAGAGATAGATGAAATGGGATTAGATGAGATAGATAGAAAGTTGCTGGATGTAATGATTACTAAATATGCAGGTAGACCAGTTGGAATTGATACTTTGGCGACTACTATTGGTGAGGAAGTAGAAACTTTAGAAGATGTGTATGAGCCTTATTTAATACAAATCGGTTTTATTTCTAGAACTGTAAGAGGTAGAATTCCGTTACCACCAGCGTATGAACATTTGGGATATGAGATGTGAAACCGTCTAATCTATTAAATAGAAAGTTACAATTTACGTCTTTTGCAATAAGCCGTCCAATATAAGAATTATGCTAATCGCAAAAAAATATATTAACAGCTAACGCATAAGTTATTTGTAGTTCGCTTCGCTTCACACAACTAACTTAATTTCGCAAACTTGCTGGCTCGGCTTTGTCAAAAGGCAAAAGGAATCTACGAAATAGTGTAAAGTTTTGATATGGTCTATTCCTTTTGCTTCTTTTGACAAACCTTGCCAATACTTTAGCGTTTAGGGCTACATTGTTAATATATTTTTTCGCTCTTACATAATTCTTATATTGGACTACTCAGAAAAAATGGCTGACCTGTAACATAGAAACAAAACAATTTGCATAACTTCCTAAAACTGTTTACTTTTTTTCTTCGCAATGTTATAATTAGACAAGATAAAAACGAAGGGAGCCACGAAATGGAAAGAAAAGTTGTTTTTGCGGGGAGAATCAAGCCAGGCATATCAAAAAGTAAAAATTGTTTAGAAATAATAAATAAGATAAATACTTTTAAAATGAACAAGCAAATGAAACAAATCCTATTTTTGGCTGTAATGAAGATATTCCCAGAAGATAAAAGGAATAAGGATATAATATTTCACTTAGAATCGTTTAAGAAAAATGGGAGTATATATCCAGAGTTCAGTTCAAGTAAATACATTCAAAATGTAATTAATGAGGTAAAGTCAATCAACAATGAAGACTTTGCAAAATATATAGAAAAACTAATAGACTTCGTAAAAGTAAATAATATTGAATTTAGATATGATCAAAAATAAAAAGTAGTGGGCTACTTAAGCGCTCCACAACAGAAAAATACTCTCTTATTTCCTCAATAATATGAAAGTAATTTCTTCGTAGTGGAGCACATTATGCTCCATAACACAGAAGAATTCCCTATTTCCTCAATAACATGAAAGTAATTTCTTCGTAGTTGAGCACATTGTGCTTCATAACACAGAAGAATTTCATTTTTCCTCAATAACATGAGAGTAACCCACTCGTAGTAGGCTACTCAAGTGCTCCATAAAATAGAAATATATTCACACCCTCAAAAATAAATCCTAAAATCAATATCCTCAAAAACACAATCTTGTTTCTCAACAAATTCCAAAAATTCTATATCTATCTTACCAGAAGTAAGCTCACTATAAAACCTATTAAACCTACCAACATGCTCTTTTATCCTTTTCTTCGCATAGTCAACCATAGTTCCATTAGTAATAATAAATAACCAATCGCTACTTTGCGCAAGCAGTACCTCACGTGCACATTGATTTAATACGCGAAGCTTTAACATATCAGTTTCATCATGAAATACATGCGCAAGTTCCACCATCTTATCGCCTATATGATGCAAATGTCTGTGGGCATAATCATTAGAACCGTTAAGCCACACTTCGCTATAACCGGTTTGCACCCCAGCTTGACCTACAAGGAGTACACTCTTGCATTATAGGATACTTAGAAATGTATTCACTAGGTGTAATTAATTCAAAATTAGATTTATTATAATAAATTTTCTTAAACAAAATATACAACCAATAAGGTCCTTCATACCACCAATGACCATATAATTCAGCATCATAAGGACACAATATAATAGGCGGATTCTCCGTATAGTTAGAGGCATAATTTATCTGAGCTGTTCTACTATCAAAAAAGTGTCCTGCTTGCCTTTCAGCAGAATCTTTAGCCCAATGAAGATTATAGTAATCTTTAGCTTCAGTTTTTCCTGTAATTCGATAATACTTTATACCCGTGTGAACACGAACACCATTATGTGCTATATATGGTTTTATATAATCATAATCAGTTTCATACCCAATATCTCTATAAAACTCACGATAGTTGAAGTCTCCAGGGTAACCATTTATTGAACTCCATACCTGTCTTGAAGATTCTAAATCTCTACCAAATGCCACCACGCCACCAGGCGAAACAATAGGAGCAAAAGTTCCAAACAGCGGAGCTGGGTTTGCATATAGTATTCCATGTGATTCAGTAATGATATACTCAATACCAAATTCCTTTAAATATTTGTCTGCCTCTGGAACATAGCCACATTCAGGAAGCCAAATACCTTTAGGTCTTCTACCTAAATACTTCTCATATGTCTGAACACCAACAGCAATCTGTGCGCGTACAGTTTGTTCGGTAGTATATAAAATAGGAAAATAACCATGTGTTGCTCCACAGGTTATTATTTCTAAAACACCAATATCCTGAAAGTGCTTGAAACCTTCAATTAAATTACAGTGATATTTATCCCTAAAAACTCTTAAATCCTTTGAATATCTTTCAAAATAATATTTAGCTAAACTATTAACTTGCTCATTATCCCTAGTCCTTTTTATTTCCTTTGCAGAAAGTTCAATATGTTGTTTTAAGTATTTAATATATCTTTGTTGTAGCAACTTATTAGAAAGCATACATAAAAGGGGAGGAGTAAGCGACATAGTAATCCTAAAATTAACGCCCTCATTAACAAGCATTTCAAAATTTGTTAATAATGGAATATATGTTTCAGAAATGGCTTCAAAAAGCCACTGCTCCTCTAAGTAATCCTCACTTTCTGGATGATGTATAAATGGTAAATGTGCATGTAAAACAAAGCTTACATATCCTTTTGTTTCGCTCATAAATTTTCTCTTCCTTTCAAATGAAACATTTGGGGACGGTCTTGTTTTGTTTCATTTTTGAAACATTTGGGGACGGTCTTGTTTTTGTTCCATTTTTGAAATACTTTGGAACGGACATAGTCCAAACAATTTTCATGTTTCTTTGTATTCAATTAATAAGTCCGTCCCTAAATGTTTCAAATTTGAAACAAATCAAGACCGTCCCCAAACGTTTCACTCTATTTTCCTTTTTTAAAATTTAAATTGTGAAGAAGGGTTTTTCTCAATTTCTTCATTATACATTTCTTTGTAAAATCTATATATATCCTTTAAGAATTTAAATGATTTAATATTTCTTCTAATAACATCACCATTACGAACATTCCTAAAAACAACAAATTCACTTAATTTTTCAAATAATATATGGTCATTAGGAGACTGTATATCATTGGACTTGGCTATATTAATATATTCTGGTATAGATTTGAGATTCTTTGCATTTTCATGAAGATTAGCATTATCCAAACCATCTCCATATGTTGCAGTATTTGTTTCATTCAAAGCAGTATTTGTTTCATTCAAATATGTTTGACTTTGATAAGAGTTTGGAATAAGCCTTCTAGCAAGTTCTACATCAAAAACGCAGTCTGAATCTTCGGTATTTAAATACCAGCAATTAGCAAAATCATTTATCTCAACTTCATAGTGCTTGTTAAGGGTTATATTATGAACAATTAGTACAGGTTTTGTTCTATAAAAGAAATCGTTACCATAAACTTTTTTAAAATTATCTATATCAGCATCTGAAACTTCCCAATATACAAAAAGAGTGGTTGGAGTTTGGGCTAAAAGGCGTATAAGAGTATTTCCATATTTATACGGTAAATCGTAGTATTCGGCTATTGGAACAATTTCATTTTTTGCCTTTTTTGATCGCCTTTTAGGTGCAGTTTTCTTAGAGGTATTATCTATGGTTACTTTTTTACTTATGGAAGACGTTTTAGTTGCAGAAGATGTTTTAGTAGCTAAAGTTTTTTTAGCGTCAGGTGATCTTTTAGCGGCAGAAGTTTTTTTAGTGGTAGATAACTTTTTATCTATGCTTTTAACTCTAGAATTACTTTTTGATGTTGTGGATTTTTTACTGGAAGATGCTACCGTTCCAGAAGTTAAAGATTTATTTTTATTATGTATTTTTTCAGAAGATAATTTCGTATTAGATTTCTTTGTAGATGTTTTTTTTACTTTTTCACTTAAAATATTTTTTTCTTTCGCTTTACTTAGCATAATTTCCTCCTTTGTGAAATCTCTAATTCTACTTAGTATATACTATACCATAAACGCAAAAAACACAATAGAAAAAACAAAAAAAATATGTTAAAAAATGTAGAAAAATTTATTGACTTTTATATTAAACTTATATAGAATATTTGGTAGTATAGGAAAGTTTTAGTATGGAGTAAAGAAAAAATAAAACTTTCATATTATGAAAATGCATGATAATACCATAACAAAAGAGAAAACTGAAAGGAGAATAGGGGTAATGAAAATTTTGATGTTAACTTGGGAATATCCACCAAGAATAGTAGGAGGAATTGCTAGAGTAGTACACGACTTATCACATCAACTTGTTAAATTTGGAAATGAAGTAACGGTTATTACATACAAAGAAGGTGATGTACCAGAGTTCGAAGATGATAAGGGTGTTAAAGTGTATAGAGTTGAAAACTATATGATACATCCAAATAATTTTACTGATTGGGTTATGCAATTAAATTTTAAACTAACATCAAAGGCTAGTCAAATAATAAGCGAACAAGGAAAATTTGATTGCATACATGCTCACGATTGGCTTGTCGCATATTCAGCAAAAACGTTAAAAGATGCTTTTCAAATCCCGATTGTAGCAACAATTCATGCAACAGAGTCAGGAAGAAATGGTGGAATTCATGATGATGTCCAGAGGTATATTAATGACACAGAATGGCTATTAACATATGAATCCACAGAGGTAATTGTAAATAGTAATTTCATGAAGTGCGAATTACAAAGACTTTTTGGTTTACCTTTTGAAAAAATAAATGTAATATCAAATGGGATAAATCTTAACAATTTCAATGGAGTAGAAAGAGATTATGATTTCAGAAGAAGATATGCTATGGATAATGAGAAAATAATCCTATATATTGGAAGGTTAGTGTATGAAAAAGGAATTCAACATTTAATATCTGCAATGCCCAAAATTATTAATGGCTATAATGATACAAAACTTATAATTGGAGGAAAAGGTGGAATGTATGATGAACTAAGAGAGCAGGCAAAATATTTAGGAATAGAAAATAAAGTTTATTTTACAGGGTATTTAACTTCAAAAGATGTTCAAAAGATGTATAAATGTGCTGATATAGCAGTATTTCCAAGTACATATGAACCTTTTGGAATTGTTGCTTTGGAAGCAATGCTTGCAGGTGTTCCAACTGTGGTTTCAGATGTAGGTGGATTAAACGAAATTGTTGAGCATGGCGTAAATGGTATGAAGAGTTACGCGGGTAACAGTAATTCTATTGCGGATTCTGTTTTAACTTTGTTATATAATCATCAATTATGTGATAATATTACAAAGAATGCAAAAAATAAAGTAAAACAGGAATTTAATTGGAATAGAATAACGCAGGATACATTTTTTACTTATGAAAAAGCTGTATGTCAGACTATGGCTGAAAAGCAGGCTAGAGAGATTGAGCAAGAGAATGCTAAAAAGACAGCTAAGGCTCAAAATTCGGAGAAAGAAATTACACGCTTGTTGGATTTCAAGAAGAAGCATGCGTATGCGTAGGTTTTTGCTTTTGCGGGGAGCCATTCAGAATAAGAATTGAAACATTTGGGGACGGTCTTGTTTTGTTTCAATGAAACAAAACAAGACCGTCCCCAAATGTTTCAATTCTTATTCTGAACTACTCTGCAGAGGTAAGTTATTTTTTTTAGAAAATAAATAGGAGGTATAAAAAATGAATGTGTATGATACAGCTAATAAGTTAGCTTATGAGATGAAAAATTCAGAAGAGTATAAAGCGTATAAGGAAGCTAAGGATAAAATAATGCAGAATCCAGACTTGAAAGCTAAGATTGAGGAGTTTGAAAAAATTAGGTATGATGCGCAGGTATTGGCAATTAAGAAAGGGGAAAGTGATGCGGATAAGGTGCAGAAGCTACAACAATTGTATAGCATTTTAGTTGAAAACAAGGAAATAAAAGAATATTTTGATTTAGAAGTGAAGTTTAATGTTATGGTAGCCGATGTTAATAAAATTATTGCAGAAGCTATAAAGGAAGTTTTACAGTAGTAGATTAAAATAACAAAAGTGAAGGATATTCTTAGATTCAGTATAGTGAAAATATTAATATATAGGGAGAGTGTTCCTTGGAAAAGAATGTAAAAGGAAATTGTTAGTTCAGAAAATAATAATGTTTTGTATACTATAGAGGCAGAATATACTAAGGATATTAGTGATATTGAGAAAGATAGTAGCGAAATTGAACAAAAAGAAACTCAAATATATAAGTTGACTTTGGAAAAAGTAAGTGGAGAATGGAAGGTTAATGGACATACATTGCTTTTTTAGATGAAGAAACCGCAACCTATAGAGGGTTGCGGTTTTGAGTTATGCTTCTACACTTTTAAGTGTAGCTGTTTGTTCTTTTTTGAAAGAAATAACCACTTCTTTCAAATCAAAAAGTAATCCAATGATTACAAAGAACAAAATAATATCTACAACGATTATAGCAGTCCATGCGAGTATTACTAAAGTGAGCGATGAGTACCATTTTCCAGCTCCAACACTTTTGGATATGGCAATCATCATCGTATCGGGCCTCATAAATTTCCTGTTTTCTAACAAGGATTCATATTTTGAGAATTCCGTAAAATAGTTTTCATTGGAACTCTGAGTATTTTTCAATAACTCTAAATCTGAGATAGATTCATTAATCTGTATTAAAAATTCTGAATCCCCATTGTGTTCCTCTAAAAACTGCTTCGCTAACTCGAGATCTGTTTCGATAACATCCAGGTTCGTCGTATCTCTGATTTCTGCTGTGATATCACGATAGAACGTCGAAGTTCCGTATATACGGAGTGACTTCGATGTTGGTGAAATCATCATAATTGGAAGTGCAAAGAACACAACCATTAGAACATTGATGATAAGCGTACTAACTATAATTTGCTTTTTCATAAGTGACCTCCAGATTTTTTTGATATTGTTAATTTGTTAATAATGTATATATAAACCTGAAGATATAAACCTTACAGGAGAAGCTAGTAACCGTCCTTATGCTCTTAGAGACAATAATTAGTGTCCTTCAAAACATAACTCTGGGTAATAATATATATAAAAATGGTAAAATACCACTG
This sequence comes from uncultured Lachnospiraceae bacterium, assembly GCA_946637865.1. Taxonomy (GTDB): domain Bacteria; phylum Bacillota; class Clostridia; order TANB77; family CAG-508; genus CAG-492. The sequence continues at coordinate 36,928 of CAMPBM010000003.1, forward strand.
TAAGCATATTATAGCATAAAATCACTATAATGTCAAATTATCCTGCAAATTATACTGAAATTATGTAAATCTGAATATTTTCGACTAGCGAAAATATTCAATCTTTCTTACAAACAAATCCAAAACGAATTCTAAATAAAAAGTTTAACAGGACAACTGAAAAAAGTAATGTAGTAGTAGTAATATTCATAACAATAAATCAAAATTTACTAATCAGCTTCTCCAAAATTTGCACAGCATTGCTAGCAGCACCTTTTCTTATATTATCAGCAACAACCCAAATATTCAACCCATTTTTCACACTAAAATCTCTTCTAATTCTACTAACAAAAACATCATCATGACCAGAAACTTCTGTAGGAATAGCGTATAGCTCAGAACCAATATCATCTTGAACAATTACTCCAGGAGCTTTTTTTAAAACTTCGAACACTTTTTCCAATTCAAATTCCAATTCAAATTCAATATTAATACTCTCACAATGAGAATTAAAAACAGGAACTCTAACTGTTGTAGCAGTTATAGCTAAATTAGGCTTGCCTAAAATTTTTCTGGTTTCATTAATCATTTTTTCTTCCTCTTTTGTATAACCATTTTCTAAAAATTTATCAATATGTGGTAAGCAATTATTAAATATAGGGTATGGAAACTTCTCTAAGCTATAAGTTGATTCAAATTCATCATCCATTGAACTGTGATAATAATTTCTAATACCATTTTCTAAATCATGAATTCCCTTAGAACCAGCACCAGAAACCGCTTGATATGTAGAATACACTATTCTCTTAATACCAAAAGCATCATCTAAAGGCTTGAGAGCACAAACCGCTTGAATAGTAGAACAATTAGGATTAGCGATAATTCCATTATGACTATAAATAGCCTTACCATTGACCTCAGGAACAACCAAGGGCACATCATCATGCATCCTAAACGCACTACTATTATCAATAACAACACAACCATGCTCACTAGCTATAGGAGCATATTTTAATGCAGTATCACCACCAGCAGAAAACAGCGCAAAATCGAACCCATTATCAAAGGAATCTTCTTTTAATTCTTTAACACAATAAGTATCATCACTAAACCTTAACTTCCTTCCAGCAGACCTACTAGAAGCAAAAAAAACATATTCGCCAATGGGCAAATTTTTCTCCTCTAAAACTTCAAGCATTTTTTGCCCAACAACACCTGTAGCACCAACTACAGCCAATTTATATTTTACCATACACATTCCTCCTTACTAAATTGAAACATCTGGGGACGATATTTATTATTGTTTTATTGAATTCGCATATTTTTTAATAATACGCTATTAATACTAAGAATATGAACGGAAATTTAAAATATTACTTGAAAAATAAATAAACATATTTTAATAAGAAAACCGCAACTTAAAAAAGATATAAGTTGCGGTTTTTGATTTAGATGGTTTGACTTGCCTTTTTAGTGAAGCTTATTACTTCACAATACATGAGTTCCCATTCGAATATTCCAACAATTCCAATAAGTGCCAGAACTATGGCTATTAACCATGCAAAGAATAATGCACCCATACTGGGAGCACCTAGATGTTCGTAGAGGCGAACACCAATTTCTTCCTGGTTAACGAAGTCCCTACTATTCAAAAGATTCTTATAGGCCTCCATTTCAGAGAATAGCCTGTCGGAACCTGATGCCTTAACTTTTTTTAAGTAACGTAAGCCTTCAATAGACTCATTAAGCGAATCTGTCCAATCTTCAAAATTGTAGGCTTCAAGAAAAGCTTTAGCCTGATAAAGGCTGTTAGATAAAGTCTCTACATTTGTTGATTCTTTAATTGTGGTTGCATAACTTCTGTAGGGACTAACTAGCTTAGCAATTTTTGCGGTTTTGCTACTTAAGAGTATTGCTGGTATAAATGCGAGAATAACTACTATAATTGTAATGTGTGCCCAGGTTATTGTAAATTTTTTCATTATTTTTCCTCCTTGAAAAATATAACGAAGATTTTGGATATGCGTATGTATATATAAACCTGAAGCAAAACCTCAGGGAGAACAAGTAACCATCTTTATGTTTTGAGTAACAATAATTAATATTATTCAAAACATAATTCTGGGTTATAAAATATATGTAAAAATGGTATATTACCATTGTATGCACATTATACCATAAAACTGACTAAAAGTCAAATTATGTAAATTTTAAAATTATAAACATATTAAAAATCCCTTGATTTTTACATACTACAAGTGATATAATATCCATGTTGAATTACGACGAGAAGAAAGGAAATATATTATGGATTTTAGCAATATAAGAGTATGTGCTTTTGTAGGACCATCAGGTACGGGAAAAAGCTACAGAGCCCAGATGGTTGCAGGGGAAAATGATATAGAATTTATTATAGATGATGGTCTATTAGTAAAGGGAAATGCAGTGGTAGCAGGTACTTCAGCTAAAAAGGCCCCTACAAAGATAGAAACAGTAAGACATGCATTGTTTATAGAAGAACAAGAAAAGCAAGATATGCAAGAAGCTTTCATAAAATATAATCCATCTGCGATATTGATATTAGGTACTTCTGACGGGATGGTAGCTAAAATAGCAACAAATTTGGGGTTGCCACCTATTAGTAAAACTATCTATATTAACGAAGTTGCAACAGAAGAAGAAATGGAAAATGCTAGAAGAATTCGTGTGACAGAAGGAAAACATGTTATTCCTGTTCCAACGTTTGAAATAAAAAAAGAGTTTTCAGGGTATTTACTGGATCCTTTGCAAATATTTAAATCTAAAGGAAAAGGCAAAACTCCATATATGGCTGAAAAATCAATAATAAGACCTACATTTAGCTACATGGGAAATTTCACAATTTCAGATAATGTTTTTAAACAAATAATTGAACATCTAGCCAATAAAGAACCTTCAATACATAAAGTGTCAAAAACAAGAGTTAATAAAGGAGAATTGGGAACCGAAATTTATATGGAAGTAATAGTTAACTATGGAAAGAAAATAGTTGATGTGTTACAGGATTTTCAAATTAAGTCTAAAAAAGAGATAGAGAGGCTTACTGCAATGAATGTATCCAAAATAGATGTAATGGCTAAGGGTATAAATATACCTAAAAATATGACACTCTAATTAGATGAATTTAAATACACAAATGTAAAAATTAAGAGATGGCAATATTATATAAAAAGGGGAGAATATAAGGTATGGGTTTTATAGTTGCAATAGATGGACCAGCTGGTAGTGGAAAAGGTACAGTAACAGAGATATTAGCTAAAAGATTAAAATTAACGAGTATAGATACTGGTGCAATGTATAGATGTGTAACGCTTTCTATATTAAGAAATAAAGTCGAGTTAGATGATATAAAGAAAATTGAGGAGATATTGGATAATATAAATATTGAATTGCTAAAAGAAAATGGAAATCAAGTGGTTAAATTAAATGGAGAGGATGTTTCAAAAGAAATAAGAGATAACCCTGTAAATAAAATGGTTTCAAAAGTTTCTGCAATAAAAGAAATAAGAACAAAAATGGTTGATTTGCAAAGGAAAATGGCTGAGACACAAGATGTTATAATGGAAGGTAGAGACATCACAACAGTTGTATTTCCAAACGCAGATGTGAAGATATATATGGATGCAGATTTAGAAGAAAGAGCTAAAAGGAGATATGCACAGAATCAGGCTAAAAATATTCAATGCACGTATGAAGAAGTTTTAGAAGATATGAGGCAAAGGGATGAAAACGATAAAAATAAAGAGGTTGGGGCATTAAAGATTGCAGAAGATGCAATAGTAATAGATTCAACAAATTTGACCCAAAAGCAAGTTGTCAGAAAAATTGAAAAGATAATAAAGAAAGAAAAAAAGGTAAAAAAACTAGAACCTAAAATATACTGGGAAAGACCTGAAACTAAAAGAAAAGAAGTGGTAAGGGCAATAACAAAGTCTGTGTTAAGAGGTATTTATAAAATATTTTATAGAGTTGAAATAACAGGTGAAGAAAATAAGGATAAGGCTGGAGAAAAAGGTGGATATATAATTTGCCCAAACCACGTAAATTACATAGATGCAGTAGCAATAGTTGTGTTTAGTAAAGAAAGAATTAGATTTGTAGCAAAGCATGATTTAGCAAGATTTGGAATGTTAAGATGGCTTGAGCATCTATTTGATGTAATACCAATAAAAAGAAATACACAAGACTTGGAAGGAATGAAAAGATGCTTGAAAGTCTTGAAGAATAATGAAGTTTTAGCTATATTTCCTGAGGGAACAAGAAATGGGCTAGAAAAAAACGGAAAAGCAAAAAATGGTGCAGCATTCATGGCGATTAGGACTGGAAAACAGGTTGTACCTGTTGGAATATCTGGAACATTTAAATTATTTAGCAAAGTACGAATTAATTATGGTACTCCAATAGATATGTCAAAATATAAAGTAAAGGGAAAAGAAAAAGAGTGTCAAGAGCTAGCTACAAAAGAGATTATGGACAATATTGTTATGTTGACAAACGAAAAAAAATAATATATAATTTAGAAACCATTAAAGAGGATATGTAAAAAACAAATTCTTTAAAGAGATTTACAATTAAATATAAGAAAAGTGCAAAAGAGATAAATTGAAAAAGGTTTGTTTCTTCAAGTTAAATAAGAGATGAAAAATCTCTAAAAATAAAAAATATAATTATGCCCACTACTGAGGTATACTGAAAGGAAAAGATAAAATGGATAATATTAGTTTTGAAGAATTATTAGATCAAACATTAAAAGAAATTAAGATAGGACAAACTGTAACAGGAAGTATAATCAATATTAATTCACAAGGAGAAGTTTTTGTCGATTTAGGATATAAAGCAGATGGAATTATACCAAAATCAGAGTTTTCATACAATCAAGAAGACAACCCAGCTGACTTTGTAAAGGTTGGAGATAAAATTACAGCAACTGTTATTAAGTTAAATGATGGGGTTGGTAATGTACTTCTATCAGCTAAAAAATTAAATTTGAAAGTAGCTAAAGAGGAATTTGAAAACAAAGTAAAAAATAACGAAATATTTACTGAAAAGGTAACATCTGTAAGTGATAAAGGTTTAGTAGTAGATTATAGAGGTATTAGAATTTTTATTCCACTATCTTTATCTGGAATTCCAAGAAGTGAAAAACCTGAAAGCTATAAAGGAAAAAAAGTATCTTTTAGAGTAACAGAGTATGATGAAGAAAATAGAAAAATAATAGGTTCAATAAAAGTAGTTCTAGAAGAAGAAAAGAAAGCAAATGAAGATAAATTCTGGAACAATATAGAAGTTGGAAAAATGTATAAAGGTATAGTAACAAGTCTAAGCTCCTACGGTGCATTTGTAGATATTGATGGAATACAAGGATTACTACATATATCTGGTATGACTTGGGAAAGAGATAAAAAACCAAGTGATATAGTACAAGTAGGTCAAGAAATAGGTGTAAAGGTTCAAGAATTCGATAAAGAAAATAAAAGAGTAAAGCTAGAGTATGATAAAAAAGGACCAAACCCTTGGGAAATATTTGTAGAAAATTATAATGTAAACGATGTTGTTACTGTAAAGGTTGTAAAGTTTATGCCTTTTGGAGCATTTGTAAGAATGGACAACGGAATAGAAGGATTAGTTCATATTTCTCAAATAAGTGAAAGAAGAATTGCAAATCCTGATGAAGTTTTAGAAATAGGTCAGGTTGTTAATGCTAAGATAATAAATATAGATTTAGATAACAAAAAGGTTGAACTTTCAATAAGAGAAATAGAAGGAACTTCAAGCGAAATCACTGAAGAAAATTTATAAAAAAGTTAAAAAGTAAAAAAGTTGCCAAGTGCTGATAGGAATATTGACGCTTGGCTAATGTAATGTTTATAGAAGGGAAGATTTATAAGATGTATAATGAAAAAATTAGAAACATAGCAATAATTGCACACGTTGACCATGGAAAAACTACTTTGGTAGATGCACTATTAAGACAAAGTCATATATTTAGAGAAAATGAACAAGTTGCTGAAAGAGTAATGGACTCAAATGATTTAGAGAAAGAAAGGGGTATAACAATTCTTTCTAAAAATACTTCAGTTATGTATAATGGTATAAAAATTAATATTGTGGATACTCCAGGGCATGCTGATTTTGGTGGAGAGGTTGAAAGGGTTTTAAGAACAGTTGATGGTGTTCTATTATTGGTTGATGCCTTCGAGGGACCTATGCCACAAACAAGAGAAGTATTGAAAAAATCATTGGCAGCCAATCTAAAGCCAATAGTAGTAATTAATAAAATAGACAGACCAGGTGCTAATCCATTAAAGGTCGTTGACCAAGTTTTAGAGTTATTTATTGAATTAGACGCTAGCGATGAGCAATTAGACTTCCCGGTTATATACGCATCTGCAAAAAATGGTATTGCAAAAATGCACTTAGAAGATGAATCAGACAACGTTCATTGCATATTTGATACTATAATCAACACTATTGAACCACCAAAATGTGATATGGATGGTACAGCACAATTATTAGTTTCAAATATAGATTACGATGATTATCTAGGAAGAATTGCTGTTGGTAGAATAGAAAGAGGAACTATAAAAAATGGAATGCCTATAGCTATTTGTAAGCCAGATAAAAACACACAAGGTAAAATAGCTAAATTATTTACATATGTAGGTTTAAAAAAGACAGAGGTTGACGAAGCTAAAGCTGGTGATATAGTCGCGTTATCAGGTATCGCTGATATCAATATAGGTGACACAATTTGTGATATAAACAATCCAGATAAAATTCCATTCGTAGATATAGATGAACCAACAGTTTCTATGACATTTAGTGTAAATAATGGACCACTAGCAGGTAAAGAAGGACAATACATTACTTCAAGACATATCAGAGATAGACTATTTAAAGAACTTGAAAGAAATGTAAGTTTACGTGTTAAAGAAACAGATTCTGCAGACAGTTTTGAAGTATGTGGACGTGGAGAATTACATTTATCTGTCCTAATTGAGACAATGAGAAGAGAAGGTTTTGAATTATTGGTTTCTCGTCCAAAAGTAATTATAAAAGAAATTGATGGAGTAAAGAGTGAACCAATGGAGAGATTGGTAGTTAATGTGCCAGATGATTCAATTGGAACAGTTATTGAAAAACTAGGAAGACGTAAAGCTGAAATGGTTAACATGGAACCAGCTGAAATTGGTCACACAAAAATTGAATTTAGGATACCAGCACGTGGTTTAATTGGATATAGAACAGAATTTTTAACAGATACAAAAGGCGAAGGAACAATGAATAGTATTTTTGAATGTTATGAACCATATAAAGGTGAAATTTCTTCAAGAACTAGAGGTGTTTTAGTAGCTTTTGAACCAGGAATTTCTGTAACGTATGGCTTATATAATGCTCAAGAAAGAGGAGAATTATTAATAGGTGCCGGTGTTGAGGTTTATGAGGGTATGATAGTAGGAATAAATTCAAGGAATGAGGATATCGCAATCAATGTATGCAAAGAAAAACATTTAACTAATACAAGAGCTTCAGGTTCAGACGATGCACTTCGTTTGGTTCCACCTCTACAGTTTTCTTTAGAGAAAGCTATTGAATTTATTGCGGAAGATGAATTAGTTGAGGTTACTCCGCTAAATATAAGATTACGTAAGGTTATATTAGATAGTAAGACAAGAGAAAGAGAAGCACGTAGAAATTCAGCACAATAATTTTGTGAAATTTGAAAGGTTATGCTAAAAATAAATAAGGATGACTTTGGTCGTCCTTATTTATTTTTAGCATAACCTTTCAAATTTCAAACCTTGTTTTTTTTGGGGGGTTTATTACTTTACGGTAATAGATTGTGATCTGTAACACTAGTTACAATTCAGGTGGGTTACTTTTGCAGGTAGCCGTCAAAAATTAAAATTAT
>CAMPBM010000004.1 GCA_946637865.1 uncultured Lachnospiraceae bacterium
GTAAATGCAAAAATGCAGAATTTTAATTTTGCATTTACTTTTTAATTGAACAAGTAGCAAAAAATACCATTAATTATTGCATTATCCGTTGACATAAAATAAATCATGTGATATAATACATCTCGTACGAATATAAACCAATTTCATATTTAAGAAAGGAGCATATTTATGTTCTACAAGTATTCTTATTCACCGGCACCACAAGCATACCTTTTCAAAGGCACTGTTGCCCAATTAGAAAGGAAGCTTAAAGCCACAGGCATGACAGTTGTAAGTGGAGGTAATGGTTCCTACATCCTTGCAGGATGCTCATCTGGCAAAATTTATGAATATGCTGATGAGACCTCGAACTACCCTATACGAGTTGTTACCCCCAGCAGAGACATGATTCGTCTAAGATACGGAAAAGAACGTATCACAGAACGAGATTATATCCGGCTGACTAAAGAATTAAATGAAGGCACAATTTCGTTTGATTCTTTAATGTGAATAACGAAACTTAACTAACACAATAAAGCAGACTAGATAATTCTAGCCTGCTTTATTGTTGATTATTCTATTTTAAAATACCATCTTTATCAAAAGTATATGTCTTTCCATCTATTACCACACTTTCATTTATAGCCATTCTTCCATCCTCATAGCAATAATATGTCTGACCATATTTGTTAACAAATCCAATTTGCATTACACCATCATCCTCAAAGAAGTAGTATTTTTGATTATACCCTGTTATATGCTCTACACCGTCGTCATCTATATACGATTCAGTTTGTATAATAGCTTTCTTTCCATTTCTGCAAACCTTTCCACCGTCAGCATAATACTTCTTTCCGTCTACTTCAAACCAACCTGTTAGAATAGTTCCTGTGGTTTTATCTGTATAATACATTTCATCATTGTAAATTACAAATTCTCCTTTTAACATTTTTCCATCTTCACCAAAATAATACTTAGAGTCAGAATCATCTATACGAGATACTGTGCTTGAAACCATTTCGCCTCTAAAGGTAAAGTAATAGAAATCTCCATCAATTTCTTTCAAGCCTATAGCCATTATTCCAGTTTCTTTGTCTACATAGTAAGTATTACCATCTTCAACAATCCAACCAGTTTTCTGCATCGAGCCGTCTGTTTTATCAAAATAATATGTTACTTCTGGATCAGAAGGTGCATAAAATCCCTTTGCTAAAGACACTCTTCCTAGATTTACACATTGACAATATGTTTTTCCATCTCTATCTATTAATCCTACATGGAAAAGTCCATCTTCGTTAAAGTGATAGATTTCTCCATTATATTCATAATCTCCAGTTTGCATTACTCCAGTCTCGTCGAAATAGTAATAACCATCTGCAACTCTATTTGTTAAAGTGTTTTCTGTGTAATTTACGTCAAATCTTTTTTCGCACAAAACGCCGTAGTTTTCGTAGAAAACACGATGATACATCTTTCCATCTGACTCATATATTAACACAAATTTATCTTCAATTTTTTTGCCATCTTTATCTAGTAAATATGACTTTTCACCATTTGTTACAACTCCACATAGAGCTACGTTTTCTTGTAATACACCACTTTCATTAAAATAGTATATTTCATCGTCTATGTCTTTTATTCCTACTGCTACTTCACCTGTTATTGGGTCTAAATAGTATTTATTTCCGTCTTTTTCAAACCAGCCTGTTGTTTGTTTTTTACCTGATTCGTAGTAGTAAAGTTTGTCTTGATTTATAATGAATCCATGTACTTGTGTTGATTGTTGTAATACGCCATTTTCATCAAAACTATACAATTTTCCGTCTATTTCTTTTAAGCCTATTGCTACTTCTCCTGTTGTTGGGTCTAGGTAGTATGTATTTCCTTCTTTTTGGCTATACCAACCTGTTTTTTGTAATGTCCCTGATGCTGCTCCAAAATAATACAATTTATTATCTATTGTTATGAACTTTCCTTTTACCATCTGTCCATTTTTATCAAAATAATATGTTGAACTTCCTACATCTACTTTTCCCTTTTGCATTATTCCTTGTTCATTAAAATAATATTTCTTATTGTCTATTGTTTTTAACCCAATATACACTTCTCCTGTACTTGTGTTCAAATAATATCTATTCCCATTACTTTGGCTATACCAACCTGTTTTCTGTAATTTTCCTGATGCTGCTCCATAATAATATAACTTGCCATCTGTTTTTATAAATTCTCCTTTAGCTACTGTTGCATCACCTTTAAAATAATAAGTATCACCATTTATAGTAACTTTTCCTAGTTGTAAAGTACCATCACTATTAAATCTATAGATTTGTTTTTCGATTATAATATCTCCGGTTTTCATTATTCCCTTATTGTCAAAGTAATAATAATACCCATCTAATTTATTTAGTCCTGTATAAACTTCTCCTGTTGTTTTATCCAGATAATAAACGTTTCCCTCTTTTTGACTATACCAGCCTGTTTTCTGCAATGTTCCTGATGCTGCTCCGAAATAATACAATTTATTATCTATTGCTATGAATTTTCCTTTTACCATCTGTCCATTTTCGTCAAAATAATACGTTGAGCTTCCTACGTCTACTTTTCCTTTTTGCATTATTCCTTGCTCGTTAAAATAATACTTTTTATTATCTATTGTTTTTAATCCTATATATACTTCTCCTGTACTTTTATTGAAATAATACTTGTTTCCATTACTTTGGCTATACCACCCTGTTTTTTGCAATTTACCTGATGTTGCTCCATAGTAATATAACTTGCCATCTGTTTTTATAAATTCTCCTTTAGCTACTGTAGAATCATCTTTAAAATAATAGGTATCACCATTTATTGTAACTTTTCCTAATTGCAACATACCGTTGCTATTGAACCTATACGCTTGGTTTCCAATTTTAATATCACCAATCTGCATCACGCCATTTTCAGAAAAATAGTAATAATCCGCTTCTATTTTATATAAGCCTGTATATACTTCTCCTGTTGTTTTATCCAAGTAATATGTATTTCCTTCTTTCTGACTATACCAGCCTGTTTTTTGTAGTGTTCCTGATGCTGCTCCAAAATAATATAATTTATCATCTATAGTTATGAACTTTCCTTTTACCATCTGTCCATTTTCACCAAAATAGTATGTTTGATTTCCTATATCTACTTTTCCTTTTTGCATTACACCTTGCTCATCAAAGTAATATATTTTTTTACCTATCGTAATTTTACCTATCTGCATTTTTCCCGTATTATCAAAGTAATATGTTTTCCCATCGATTATTCTTAAACCTACATATACTTCTCCTGTTGCAGTATCTAAGTAAAATGTATTTCCCTCCTTTTGGCTGTACCAACCTGTTTTCTGCATTGCCCCTGAAGCAGCTCCAAAATAATACAATTTATTATCTACTGTTATGAACTTTCCTTTTACCATTCGTCCATTTTCATCAAAATAATATGTTAGATCTTTTACATCTACTTTTCCTTTTTGCATTATTCCTTGCTCATTAAAATAGTATTTGTAACTATCAATTGTTTCTAAGCCAACATATACTTCTCCTGTACTTTTATTGAAATAATACTTGTTTCCATTTTTTGAGCTATACCATCCTGTTTTTTGTAATTTTCCCGATGTTGCTCCATAATAATATAACTTACCATTTGTTTCTATAAATTCACCTTTAGCCACTGTTGCATCATCTTTAAAATAATAAGTATCACCATTTATTGTAACCTTTCCTAACTGTAACACACCTTCATCATTAAATCTGTACATTTGATTGCCAATTTTAATATTTCCAGTTTTCATTACTCCATTTCCATCAAAATAGTAATAATTCTCATCAATTCTATTAAGACCCGTATAGACTTCTCCTGATACTTCATCTAAGTAATACGTATTTCCTTCCTTTTGACTATACCAACCCGTTTTCTGCATTGCCCCTGAAGCAGCTCCAAAATAGTATAATTTACTATCTATTGTTATGAACTTTCCTTTTACCATCTGTCCATTCTCGTCAAAATAATATGTTAGGTCTCCTACATCCACTTTTCCTTTTTGCATTATTCCTTGTTCATTAAAATAATACTTTTTACTATCTATAGTTTTTAATCCAACATATACTTCACCTGTACTCTTATTAAAATAATACCTATTTCCATTACTCTGGCTATACCAACCTGTTTTTTGTAATTTACCTGATGTTGCTCCATAGTAATATAACTTCCCATCTGTTTTTATAAATTCTCCCTTAGCTACTGTAGCATCGTCCTTAAAATAATAAGTATCACCATTTATTGTAACTTTACCTAACTGTAAAATTCCATTACTGTTAAATCTGTACATTTGGTTTCCTATTTTAATATCACCAGTCTGCATTACACCATTTTCACTAAAATAGTAATAATCCGCTTCTATTTTATTTAAACCAGTATACACCTCTCCTGTAGCTTTATCCATATAATATTTTTCACCACAATCAGAAGTATACCAACCAATTTTCTGTAACATTCCAGTAACTCTACCAAAATAGTAAAGCTTGTTGTCTATAGTGATAAATTGACCTTTAACAAATGCATCTTCATTGCTATCGAAGTAATATGATTGATTTCCTATATCTATTTTTCCTATTTGCTTTTCTCCATTTCCATTGAAGTAGTAGGTATTACCATCGATTTCATTAAATCCAGTATAAACTTCACCAGTTATGCCTGAAACATAATATGTTTTATCGTTATAATATACCCAGCTTCCTTTTACCATTTCACCAGAGTTGTTAAAATAATATAATTTATCATTTATTTTTATTATTCTACTATAATCTTTTATAGCATCCTCTCCATCATTTTGTATTGTAAGATAAGCTCTTTTTCCATCTTCATTAAAATAATATGCTCTATTTCCCAATACCACAACACCTTTTTCCATTGCGCCATCTTTTCCAGCATAATATTCATCGCCTTCAATTTCAAATAATGAATTTCTATACATATAATTGTTAAAATAATATTGTTCTCCATCTATAGTAGTTAACCCTTTTTCAATTTTTCCTGTTTCATTAGCATAATATGTTTCTCCGTCAACATTAAACCAACCTATTTGCATTATTCCATTTGTATCGAAATAGTATTCAGGAATTTCTTCACCAGTTTCTTCATTGTAAGAAAATAAAAACTCATTTTTCTTCATTGAATTATCGAAATAGTAAGTATTTCCTTCTAATGTTACAAATCCATATTGAACTATTCCTTTTGAATCTGCATAATATGTTCCGTCACCCTCAACATCAAAGAAACCTTTTTGCATTTTTCCTTCTCCATTAAAATAACTAGTACCATTCTCCGCACTATACCAATAATTTCTACACATTGTAGGTCTATTATATTGCGTACCACCATAATCAAAACTATTTTCGAAATAATATGTATTTCCTTCTATCTGCTGAATTCCATATACGAGTTTACCATTACTTTCGGCATAGTAGGTTTCTCCGTTGTTTATAAACCAGCCTATTTTCATTTCACCGTTTTCGCCAAAATAGTAATTATATTTATTGTTTTCTTCACTCAAGCCTACAAATACATTTGCATTCATTGAAGGTGTAAAATAATATGTCTTTCCATCTATAATTGTTACACCCATAGACAATCTACCTTCAGCATCCGCATAATATTTATTTCCGTCAAATTCAAACCAACCTGTTTGTATTATTCCTGTTTCATTTGCATAATATTCTATTACTGTTCCATCTTCAGTTGTTTCTTCATCAACCGAAAACATCTCACTTTTATGCATTTCAGGTGTAAAATAGTATTTATTTCCATTTACTGTTATTAATCCTGATAAAATTTTCCCTTCTTCATCAGCATAATACTTATATCCATTATATTCAAAAATACTATCAACTTGCATTATTCCATATTCATTAAAATAATAGCTATTACCTTCAATATCAACCATCACATTTTTATACATATATGGTTCACCATAAGGTTCAAAATAATATGTATTTCCATCTATTATCTTAAATCTGTGTGCTAAATTACCTTCACTATCCGCATAATATTTATTTTCATTAACTTCAAACCAACCTGTTTGCATTACTCCATCTGCGTTAAAATATGTATCATAATTGGCATAACCATACTCAGAAGCACCAGTGTCATAGTAATTGTTTATGTTAGCAAATGAATTCTTATACATAGCACTTGAAAAATAGTATTTATTTTCTCCAATTTCTTGTAGTCCTTCTAGTACTTTTCCATCTGCGTCAGCATAGTATGTATTATCATCTATGTTAAACCAACCTATTTGCATTATTCCATCTTGGTTAAAATATTGGTAATATTGTAAATCCCCATTATCATCATATTCATACTTCCATTCTTTTTCTAGCATATGATAAGGATTTTCTTCACAACTTGGAACAAAATAATAAGTATTTCCATCTATCTTTTTATACCCTTCTAATAGTTTTCCATCATTATCTGCATAGTATGTGTTTTTTCCTTTATCAAACCAACCTATCTGCATTATTCCATCTTTATCAAAGTAGTATCTATATTCAGTTTCACCATCTCCTGATGATACGTCTGCGAAAATACTTCTGTACATTTGTGGAGCAAAATAATATGTATTTTCATCTATTTTTGTAAACCCTGTTATAATTTTTCCATTTAAATCTGCATAATATGTTTTATTGCCAACATTAAATAGTCCAATTTTTTTATTAGCATTTTCATCAAAATAGTAGGTACTTCCATTTATTTCAACGAATTCACCTTTATATTCATCATTACCATCATCTTCATCATTTTCTTTAAATTTAAATACACCATTTTCATCGAAATAACATAAGCAACCGTAATCTTCTACATATATCCATTCATCTTTACGCATATATGAAGCAAAATAATATTTGTTACCATCTATTTCACATAAACCACTTGCAATAGCTCCATCTTCATAGGAATAATACATATCACCTTCATACTCAAACCAACCCGTTTTCATCTCACCGTTTTGGTCAAAATATGAATTATTTATAAATTCATTTATGTGTATATTAGGATCACTGTAATAGTACTTTCCATTTATTTCTATTATTCCTTCTCCATTTACAATTGTGCCATCATCTTGTGCATAGTACGTCAATCCATCTTTATTAAAGAAACCTGTTTCCATTTTACCTTGCTCATTAAAGTAGTAATTATAATCATTTATGTTAATCAACTCGTTCTTGTGCATAAATGGTACATAATTATTATTTTCAAAGTAATATGTGTTTTCACCTATTTTTTGAAATCCAGATAGTATAATACCCTCACTATCAGCATAACAAGTGCCTTCATTTACATTAAATAATCCGGATACAATTTCACCGTTGCTATTCGCGTAATATGTAGGATGTTCATTATTTTCGTTTGCTTCAATATAGCTCTCTTTATACATATATGGATTAAAATAGTACTTCTTATTATTTATATTTACAATGCCATATTTAATCTCGCCATTAGAATCTGCATAATAAGTATTTCCATCTACATCAAACAATCCTGTTTGCATTACACCATTTTCGTCAAAATAGTTGTCGCTCTTTTCATCCCCATCTACGTCTAAGAAGTTACTTTTTAGCATATAACCATTTTCTGGGTCGAAATAGTATGTTTTCTTGTCAGTTGAACTAATTGTTACAAATCCTGTTATATTTACTCCATCCGAGTTTGCATAATATTCTTCTCCATCATAAGCAGTAAATATTCCTGTTTGCATTGTTCCATCTTCACCATAGTAATATTTTTCTCCATTCAATTCTAACCAAGAATTTGAATACATGTATGGCTCATAATTGTTTTCTTGGAAATAATATTTTTTATTATTTATTGTTACTGCACCACTTAATAATTTTCCATTTTCATCAGCGTAATACTTACTTTCGTTAACTTCAAACCATGATGTTTTTATTACACCATTTTCATCAGCATAATATTCTGCTATATTTCCGTTGTTTTCTACAGAGAAAAATTGATCTCTATACATATTATAATCAAAATAGTATTTATTTCCATTAATTGTTTTGAAACCACGTTCTAAATTCCCAGTCTCATCTGCATAGTAAACTGTTCCATCACTTGTTGTAAATATTCCCGTTTGTAGTGCCCCATCTGCTCCAAAATAATACTCAGAGGTTACATATTCATCATAGTACTCTTGAAATTCTCCATTTTCATTCTTATATAGAATAACATTCTTATACATATAATTTTCATATGGATTAAAATAATAGATTTTTCCTTCAATTTCATTTAATCCACTTACCATATTTCCATTTTCATCTTGGTAATATAATCTTTCGTCACTTGATTCAATCCAACCTTTCTGCATCACACCATTTGCATCAAAATAGTGTTTATAAGAATAGCCTGTATAATCGTCATAAACATATGCAAAATCGTCCTTTACCATACTAGGTTCAAAGCAATATATATTACCATCAATATCTACTGTTCCGTACTGCAAATTTCCGTTATCATCTGCATAATATGCTTTTCCATCTACATAGAATATTCCTGTTTGGATTATTCCATTTTCATCAAAATAACATTCATAACCATATTCATCAACGTATGCAAACCTATTTGTGTATATATACGGATTAAAATAGTATAAATTTCCGTCAACCCAATCAAAACCTTTTTTTACTATACCATTGTCGTCAGCATAGCATAATGCTTCATCAACTTCCATAAAGCCTTTCGCATTAAACCATCCTGTTTGCATTTGTCCATTTTCACCAAAGTAGTAGGTGTATCCTTCTAAGGTTATAAAAGAGTTTTTAATAAGGTATGGATTAAAATAGTATTTTTCTCCACTTATTTCGTAAAGTCCAGATGCTATTTTTCCATTATCTTCTGCATAATAAGTATACCCTTCGGATTCAAACCACCCTGTTTGAATTGTTTCTGTTTCTTGGGCATAATAATAATCTTCATTCTCATTGTCTGTAAAGGTTTTACCATTCGACGTTTGTTCTGCCAAATCATTAGTTTGAACTTCATCGCCAATATTTTCTGTTGTACTGCTACTTGTTAGTGTAATATCTTGCGAGCTTAATTCTTGCTCACTTTTTTCAGCAATAATCCCATCATTTTCAAGGTTAACATTTTCATCTATATTATTTTCGTTATTAAAAACATTTTCCTGATTTTCTACCATGCAGTCTTCGCTGTTGTCTAATTCACTCTTATCAGAATTCTCTGTTTTTTCACCACTATCTTCAATTACCTCATCTTGAACTGCAAATACTTGTTTTCCTACGATGTTAGCATCAAAGATACAAATAACTATTAATATAGATATTAGCAAATATTTTTTAAATTTCATATTCAACCTCCCCCTTTTAATATATGCTTCTATTATATATTGATGATTGCAAAAAATCAATAAATTTAGCATTTTTTGTAAAAGTTTATTTAGTATTTTTTTATTGTGTAAAAAAAAACAATTTATATACCATTTTACTGATATATAAATTGCTCTTATATTAGTTCCAAATTAGTCTCTACTATACAAATCTCTTGTATAAACTTTATCTTTTACGCTTTCTAATATATTTTCAAATCTATTTGCTAAAATTACATCGCTATCTTCTGAAAACTCTTCGAAATCGTTTACCACCTTACATCCATTAAAAGTATCTGCTTTTAATGTTGGCTCATAAATTATAATTTCAACATCCTCTTCTTTTAATCTTTCAATAATTCCTTGAATAGCACTTGCTCTGAAGTTATCTGAATCGGTTTTCATAGTTAATCTATAAATACCAACTACATCAGGATTTTTACGCATAATCATTTCTGTAATATGTCTTTTTCTAGTTCTATTAGAACGTACTATTGCTCTAATTAGATTTTGTGGCACATTGTCGTAATTAGCTAATAATTGTTTTGTATCTTTTGGTAAACAATATCCTCCATATCCGAAAGATGGGTTGTTGTAATGATCACCAATTCTTGGGTCTAGACCAACTCCCTCAATTATATCTTTAGTATTTAGCCCTTTTATTTCTGCATATGTATCTAATTCATTGAAATATGCGACTCTTAATGCTAAGTATGTATTTGCAAATAATTTTACAGCCTCAGCTTCTGTACTATCCATATATTTAACTACAATATCTTTTTTAATTGCACCTTCTTTTAAAAGTTCTGCAAACTTTTCAGCTCTTTCACTTTTTTCGCCAACTATAATTCTTGAAGGATATAGGTTGTCATATAAAGCCTTTCCTTCTCTTAGAAATTCTGGTGAAAACATTATATTATCAATTTTATATTTTTGTTTCATTGCATTTATAAAACCTACTGGTATTGTTGATTTTACTACCATTGTTGTATTAATATTCATTGCTTTTACTTTTTGAATTATATCTTCAACACTTGATGTATCAAAGAAGTTTCTTTCATCATCGTAATTTGTTGGAGTGCTTATTACTATATATTCAGCACCTTCAAAAGCTTCTTTATAATCTAATGTTGCTCTTAGATTTAGTTTTTTGTTTTTTAGGAAATCTTCTATTTCCTTGTCTTTTATAGGTGATACCTTATTATTTATCATATCAACCTTCTCTTGTATTATGTCAAGAGCAACTACTTCGTTGTTCTGGCTTAATAATGTAGCTATTGATAAGCCTACATAACCTGTTCCTGCTACTGCTATTTTCATATTTTAACATCCTTCTTTCCTTTTAATTTATTTAAAAATTTACTTAAAAAATTTTTTAACATATTCCAATAATATTTAAAATTATCCGTTTTTGCAAAACATACTATTAGTAAAACATTAGGTACTACTACAGCAATAATCATATTTATTATTAATTTTAAGAAACCATTGTTTACCATGTTTAGTTTTGAAACCATAACCGTTATAAATAATAATAATAAAAATAGTAAAATGTATCCTACTGTTTCTTTGAAGTAATTTATGTAACTACCGTTAAAAATCTTTTTATACACATATTTCGGATAACTAAAGCACCATAATACTAAACCACTTAATACGGTACCTATAAAAACTCCTGGCAATCCTATCGTTTTAACCAAAACAACACTTATGACAATATTTACTATAGACTCAATTATAGGCACAAATCTATCCTCATAAAAAATTCCCGCTGCGTTTTTAAAAGTTCCATACGTATATCTAGAACACTTTTGATAAAAATTGACAGTAAGCACAAATAAAGTAACCGCCGACAACAGATTTTCTTTGCCTATCCATATAATTATGAATGTATCCATCACAACATATATACTTATTGCACAAAAAGTTGCTATCCAAAAGTTTAAAAATCTCATTTTCTTAAATACGTCAAATTGTTTACTAACACTTTCCGTAACTAACATATTTCCTACGCTCGGTGTAGTTGCCTGAATGATCTGCTTAGCAACATTCTGCACTGAATTTATTATTAAATAATAGTTTGAATATAAACCAACTGTTAATAACCCTAAAAATCTAGAAATTATAATATTATCAGTGCCATTTATGATAAATCCACCTATCTGATGTAAAAACAATGCCTTAACCTTTTTAAATATATCCTTCTCGACCTCTTTATCTATAGGCTGTACATTTTTTTCTTTAAGATATGGATATTTCTTATCCGCTATAATTGTAATAGCAACATTTTCTATAACACGCATTATTACTTTTATTAATAAATATATGTAGAAATTCTTTGTGATAAATAGAAAAACTAATTGTAAAGTATTCATTATAATAACATACAATATATTTACAATATTAATATAATAGTTCTTTTGGTTTGCATATAATATACTTCTCTTATATGATAAGAAATATGAAAAAACTGTATCTAGAAGAAAGAACATATATATAAATTTTATATTAATATCTATGGTCACTTCTCCTACAAAATTATGTAAAAAAGGGATTATTGATATTCCTAATATAAAAACAATGACTCCAATAATATGGTAGCTCTTTCTGTAAAACTTCATTAAAGATTTTATTTTCTCATATTCTTTTTTAGCTATTGGCTTATATAAATTATAAATTATCGCATTTCCTATACCTAATTCGACTATACTAAGTAAAGATATAATGTTTGTAAATAATCCATTTAGCCCGTTGTATTCATTTCCTAAGATTCTAATAAAAATTTTTCTTGATATCAGTCCTACTATAATAACTACAAAATTACCAATCAAAGAAGCAATCATATTTTTTAAAGAATTACCTGTTCTTGAGCTGCTTTTTTTCATGTTTGATTCCTCCTATTTTAAAATTTCTTTCCATTTTTCTCCTATTATTTCTATATCAAATCTTTTTACCTGAATCTGCGCCATATCAGAAAACTTCCTTAATAATTTGTCATCTGATGTCAGCTTGTCCATTGCATCTGCAAATTGTTCAACATCATACTTATCAACTAATATCCCGCATTTCTCATTTCCAAAAATTTCTTCTACTGAAGGCAATTTAAAGCTGATAACAGGCAATCCATATTGCATAGCCTCTGTTACAACCATTCCCCAACCTTCCCAAAGAGATGACATTAAGTATATTGATGAATTTAAATAATATTTTTCAACATCAGAAGTTTTGCCTGGTAAGATAACCCTATTTTCAAGTTTATAATCTTTTATTTTTTCTATATACTTTTCTCTATCAGGTCCATCACCCACAATATATAAATTCCACTTGTCATTCTTTTGAGAAAATATACTGAAAGCATCAATTAATTTTTCAAAACCTTTTACAGTTGTAAACCTACCTAAAGCTAAAAAATTATAATTATCCAGCTTACTCTTTAAACAATTTGAAAAAGTATTTGGATTATTGATAACTATTGACTCATAGTTAAACTTTTTAATTATTTTATCTTTATCATCCTCAGTTTGACATATATAATAATCAACATTCTTAAATAATAAATTAGAGAAACTATTATGATTATATAATCTACGATTTTTTGTTTCAAAGTATGCTTCGTAGGTACTATGTTGCCAAGCTATTACTTTAGTTCTATATAATTTCCTACTAATATTTGCAAGAATACTATAATATTCGCTAGCCACACCAATTACATAATCGAATTCATTTCTATTTATGACATTTATTATCTCCTTATTATTAATACTATACTCCCATCTTTGAAGTTTTAGGTTATTCTTTCCAATTCTATCATTATATATTTGTTTTTTTAAAAATTCTATACATTTTCTTTTAAATCTATTATAGATACTATTTTGCTTATGCAAAAAAATTACATTTATACTCTTATCCAAGCTATAAAATTCGTAATCAGTCCTCTTATCTGAAGTTGTCAACAAAAAATATACTTTGTAATGGTTTTTAGCCAAATAGTTTGCTAATATAGAAACCGTTCGTTGTTCTCCACCTAAAGAAAATGGTGTATTCATAAAGAAACATATTTTTTTCATTTATTTACTATAATCCGACTTATCAATTTGTTTATTAGCCAGATTTTTCCTTTCTTAGATTTATATTTTTATTAAATCTCCAAAATGATTTAAAACTTCTTGATTTATATTTTTATTAAACCCTGCACATGGAGAAAAAGTTAATTCACCAAAATATATCCTTCCATTTATATTGTATAAATCAACTCTCACAAATTTAAAGTTCTCAGACAAATTACTTGCTATTTCAATCATTTTATCAAAATGCTTAGGCTTTTCAATTTCTACTTTAGATTGTCTTGCTTCCTTAGTGTAATTTAGTTTATTCCATTGTAAATCATAATAATCTCTATAATTGTTGTTCTCTCTATCTGAGCATACTAACACACACTCAACATTACCAGAAAAGCAAAAAAACTTATAATCTAACGGCAAGCTATCTGTTCCATCGTTTAAATACTCTTCACAAATAATTTTGGGCTCAATAAATGAGTAATGGTACTCAAGCGATTCTTTCGCAAAGTTCTGTCTTATAGCCTTATTTAATTCTCTTATACACTTTTCTTTATCAAAAGCATTTTTATCTTTGCAAACAAATATATGCCCACATCCATTATTAGGTTTTAATACAAATGTATCTGGCAATTCATTAAAGTTAATATCATTTGCATTAGAATATGTTTTATATAATTTGGGCAATATTTCTTCATATCCCTTCTGAGTTATGTATTCTCTAACCTTGTATTTATCAGCTAAATTTCCATATTTTTCATCATATTCATTAACAATTAACCAATTTATTTTTTCGTTAAAATCCTTTGGATTGTCTAAATTTAAACTCTTTTTCATTCTTTTTTTATATAAAAGTTTTCTACCAATTCTTTTAGGTAGTCTATAAACTATTGAGTTAATTATCCTTTTGAATAGCCTTTTCATCACTAGTGTTCTCCTTTCTTATAAAGTACTTAACATTACCAAAAATCACAAACATGTAAACAATACAATTTAAAGAATAAGCTTCCGTAATCATCATGATTAGTAATGAAAATATGCAAATTGCCAGAAATTCTGACACCTCATATTTTTTATATTTGTTAAGTTGAATTCCACACTCAAAAATGATTAATAGGAAACAAAACAATCCCATAAAACCAGATTGATACATTACTTCTAGTAATTGATCATGTGCATGATAGCTAGGAATACTAGTTTTTAGTAGTCTAAAATTCTTAAACTCCACTCCATATCCTAAAATTTTCCTTTGGCTGATCATATTTATTACATCATCCCAAATATAAATCCTACCGGTAAATGTTAAACTTCTTCCTAATACGTCTACAATTATAAAGCTAAAAATATTTTGTATTCTTAATATAACTATTAAAAACCATATAACAAATGAAGCAATCATAAATACATATGGTGCAATTCCTTTAATACTTTTTGCATATTTTTTTATAATTAAAAATAATGCAATAAAAAATACTCCTATGATAGATGTACCACTATCAGCATATACTAAAGATATAATACATAGAATAAAGAATATAACATTCCTTTTACCTACTTTTCCATCTTTTACATATGCATATAGGAAATTTACAACAATCGTTGGAAATATAAATAAAATATGTATATTTCTGTACCCATAAAACCAATTATCACTATAGTTGCTATTATCAACATACATTCCATTAGGATATAAAATCATAGTAATAAAATTTGTAAAAAATAACAGTATTAAATAAAAATTTAGTACACTTAAGAATATCTTAGTGTCATTTTTTAATCCATAATCTATAACCATACAGAACGTTATGGCTTTGACAGTAATCTGAAAAAAGTTATTAAAATCGCCATTATTAATTGAAGTGGAAATACCTAGAGTAGCAAAAAACAGTAATATAAAAACTATTATTCTAGACATCTTGCTTTTCTTTATGTACATAATTGAAATCAAAACTAGACACATTATGGGCATCATATCATATATAATATCATTTATTTCCTTAGAAAAACTTGAAATACTTCGTGGTTGAAAAAAAGGAAATATAAGTAATAAATACAATATTCTTTTAAAAATATCATTTTTTCTTTCTTTTAAAACCATATATATACCTTCCTAACCTTTCATTACTAATAATTTTAATAATCTTTTTGTTCCTTTAGGCGAGAAAATATTCTCTTTAAAAATCATCTTTATTTGCTCTTTACAATTATTTCTATCATTTAATGAATAATACAGATCAAATAACTTGCACGCAAAATTATGCTCAACTATTTTTATTTGATTTTTAGTTAATCTGTCATAGTATTTTCTACACTTATCATTATAGTTTTTTACAGCTTCAATATACTTATAATTTTTAGCAGTTATTCTTTTTCCTGAGTGTTGGTAAAAATTTAATAAAATCTCTGGAACTCGGTAGACTTCATAACCATTTGCTAATAGTTTTAATAATAATGTAGTATCCTGCTGACTTGGTACATCGTCAAATCCTCCAACATTCTCTAAGATTTCCTTTTTACATAGCCATGTAGATGTAGTTGCTATAAAGTATGCCATATGTTCAAACAAAGCATTTCCTTCGTAATCTTTACAACACTGTTTTCCTTTTTCTCCAAATTGATTAATATCTTGCACATAGCAATATATAATTGCTATTTTTTCATTGTCCAACCTATAATAATACTCTAACTGTTTTTCTATTTTATTTGGGTAAAACTCATCATCATCATCTAAAAATGCAATAAATTCACCATTAGACAATTCAATGCCCTTATTTCTTGTTAATGATCCACCCAAATTCTCGCTATTTTTATAATACTTAACATCAGGGTATCTTTTTATTATTTCTTCTGTTTTTTTCCTCTCTTCTGAGTCTTTAATATTGTCATCAACTACAATTATTTCAATATTTTTGTATGTTTGATTAATTGCACTCTTTATAGCTCTTTCAATTAAATCATATCTCTTATACGTTGGAATAACTATACTAACTAATGTTTCTCTTTCCATAATACACCTACTTCTTTAATAAATCTTTAATTTTCTTTGATATTTTTCTAACCTTTAAATATATTAATAAAAACATCCTTTTATTTTTAAGCACAATAAAAATGAACAGTCTATATCTAAAAATATTATTTACTTTTCTTATCTCTAATAGTTCCTTTTTTAATTTCTCATTTTGAAAGAACATATCGTAATCACTAAACCTTAAATTTCTTGAAATATTTTCTATTAAGTAGATTTCCCTCTGTAATAAGTATTTCTTATATTCATCTCTGATAGTACAATTTCTAGAATATATTTCCTCAGCTTTTTTTATTGAATATAAAACCGATTCTATGTTTTTATGAACCTTTTTATAACTATTTACTATACTCTCTTGGTTAACATAGTAATTGTAGTATACCTCGTCTGTAAAACATATACTCCCATCTCTGAAAAAAAATAAATATTCTAGTATATATAAAGAATCTTCAAAATAATTTGTGTTAATATCAAAACTAATTTTTTTGGCTATTTCTGCTTTTAATAGCCACCCCCAACATCTTAGAGCATACCTATTAATAATAAAGTCGTTTTTATATTGTTCTATAGTTATTGTCTCATTTTTTGATGATCTATGCACAGTATTTTTATTTATAGTATTTATAGAAGCATTTACCGCAACTACAGAATTGTTCATTTTTTTAACTAATACTTCAATATGTTTCAAATCAATTGTATCGTCTGAATCCATAAAATAAATGAAATCTCCAGTTGCAAGAGTCAATCCTACATTTCTTGCATTAGAAACACCTGCATTTTCTATCACCTTATATACAATCCTTTTATCCTTTTCCATATACCTACGACATATTACTCCTGAACTATCTGTTGAACCATCATTTATTAGTATTACTTCTATATTCTCATAAGTCTGATTTAACACTGAATCTATACATCTTTTAAAATTTTCTTCAGCATTATAGATAGGAATAATAATTGATACTTTTTTATCCATATTATACTTTTCCCTCTTAACTTCATTTTTTATTTAATCAAATCTTCATAAAAATCGCTTAATACATTTTCAGCCTTAAAATACTCAAACATCTTACCTGATTTTTCTTTATATTTTTTAATAGTTTCTTTATTCAACATTTCCTTTAGCTTAATGTAAAAATCTTCACAATTATCAAATTCAAAAATCAGTCCATTTTCACCATTTTTTATATATTCTTTTGCGTATTTCCAATTACTTGCAATCACAGCTAATGAAGAAACATATGAGTCTATTATTGTTCCTGGCAGTCCCTCATTATAGTACCTTGTTGGAAATAGCAAAATGTCATATTGACTAAGTATTTCGTATTCTTTTTTATTATTTGGTGTTATAGCTCCCTTATACTTAATATTATCCGAGAAAGATTTTGATATTACATTTAAATATTCTTCTTTACATTGACCATATATGTCTAATGTAATATTTATCTTATCAACTTGACTTACTTTTTTTACAACATCTATACATTCCTCTACACCTTTTTGTTGGTTAACACGTGCCCAAAAAACCGTCTTAAATGTGTTAGAATTTTCTTCATAACTACTTTTAAAATTTTTTATATATCTAAAATTATTCATCTGTTCCACATTATTCAAACCTATTTTCATTAATTGTTCTTTCAATTCATTTGACTCTACGTATATTTTTTTTATACCTACGTAATTTTTTAGATTATAAGTACCACTTTCAATTTTATCTCCAATAACTCCACCTGCGACAAAATAATATATATCTATTCTGCTTTTTATTAGTCGAAGAAAGTGTAGTAATTTTGCTGCTCCTGGTGATGAAGAACATATAACAATCTTATTTGTTTGTATCAAATTCCAGATTATAGAAAAGGAAATGGGGATAAACTTGGTTTTATATTCATCACTATCAATAGTTTTCAACGATATATCTTTTTGATTTAAAAGGTACTGCTCTAAAACCCTACTTTTTACAGTAACACCATCTAACCTATTTCTTCTTCTTGAAGTTGATGCTATTAACAGAACTTTTCTCTTTTCACATGTTTTTATCATTGATGCATATTTTATATCCTCTGAAATAGGATTAAACTTTGTTAACCCCCCAGCTGGAGTAAAAGTTAATTCACCAAAATATATTGTTCCGTCAACATTATATAAATCAACTCTTACAAAGTCAAAGTCCTTAGATAACTTTTTAGCATATTCGACCATTTTTTCAAAATTTTCTGGTTTATCAACATTTCCCCTATAATTGTCATGTTTCCCTTTTTTTAAATCTAACAAATTCCAGTTCATATCGTAAAAGTTCATCTTATGGTTTTCGAATCGTTCAAAATCTACTTCAACAATCTTAGGTTCTCCATTGAAGCAGAAGAATTTGTAATCTAATAATTTTCCTTCTTTATTTGCTACATACTTTTCTATTATAATCTTTCTATTAACATACTTATACTGTGGCTCTTTCTTTATTTTGTAATAATCCACCTTTAACCACTTATTTAGTTTTTTACATACTTGTTCCTTATTTATTTCATTTTTATTTTTTACTATTATGTTAAATCCAGAACCATTATTAATTTTTATTACAAATTGCTCTGGCAGAGAATCAAAATCTATCTCTGATGAATTATTGTATACACCTAATAAGGGTATTAATAAGCTTTTATCTACTTTTTCCTCAACATAATCCCTTACCAGGTATTTGTCAACTAATTCTGTATATTTTTCAAGATTTCCATTAAGTTTTAACCATTGTATTTTCTCGCCAAAAAATTTTGGCTTCTTAAAATCACCAAATTTATGATATCCTCTAAAATTTTCAAAATGTAATACTACTTTTGTTGGCAAAAACATTAATAATATTCTATATAATGCTTTTAATTTTTCTTTCATAATGCAATTATTCTCCTCATAAATATATTCTTTTCTTTACCGCGTTAAATGCGTATCCTATAAAACAATAACAAGCTTTCCACAAAGGTAACTTTTCTATTTTTCTATACCAATACCAATTCATTTTAGCAGCTTTGAATTTGTTACTAGACAATGAATTCTTTACCACTCTATAATATGACAAATTATCAGGAACTTCGTAACAATCATAGCCATTTTTTAACAATTGGCACCAGGTTGCGGCGTCTTGTCTTCTTCTTATATTAGGCATCACCAATAGTTCTTTCCCTGTTATTTTAGTATCAACCATAACACCAACTGTTTGTATTATTGTATTTCTTAAAAATAAATTGTAATTTACCTTTTGTGGAATTTTTACTATTTTATTTAGACTTTTCCCTTCTTCATCAATTTTCTCATAATCTGTACAAGAGAATGCAATATTATTTTTTAGCATATATTTTTTTTGAAGCTCTAGCTTTTCTTTTTTCCATAAATCATCCGCATCTAGATATGCAATAAATCTTCCTTTTGACATTTTTAATGCATGATTTCTTGCAACCGCTGCGCCTCCGTTTTTTTCTAACTTATAGTATTTTATCCTTTCATCACTTTTTGTGTATTGTTCAATTACTTCAGCAGACTTATCAGTTGAACAATCATCTACTAATAATAATTCCCAATTTGTGTATGTCTGACTTTGTACACATTCTATAGTGTTCCCTATTAATTTTTCACAATTATATACAGGTGTAATAACTGATATTAAATCATCTTTCTCTTCCATTTTATATTTCTCCTTGATTAACTCTTATACTTTTCTACAATCTTTTTTTACAGAATAGAATAAGAAAAATATCATTAACTAATATCTTGTCCCGACTCACTAGCACAGCAGTCCATCTAGAACTAAATGGTTTATCGAAATTACTGTCTCAACAGTATACACAAGATAGCCTTGAGTATCCATGACTATCTGATGCACTATTATCCAAAGCATTATTAACCCTCGCTTTATTTGAAAACTTACAGTAACTTTTTTCTTATATATAAACATATCTATTCTGTTTCTATTTTTATTCGTAATCCTTTGTATTATAACAATTTGCTTTTGTATTCATCAATTGTTTTCAGTAACACATGCCTATTCTTTTTCGTATCCATTTGTCTAGTTTCAGCAACATTCTTTCCATATTTTTTCCTTTTGGTTGTTGATAAAATAAAAACCTCAAATATTTTATTTACCATAATCCATCAACATTGCTTTTCGCTCTGTTGACTTTTAATGATAATATTATTATGATTAATTTAGTAATATTTTCCAATAAACATTCCGCTGATTTCTTTATTTTTGCAAAGAGCTCTATCTTCCTTAAACTGTCTATCAAATATTGTAGAAATTCATATACTGTCATATAATCAATTCCAGTATTAGCTGTTTTATTATTGGTTTCTTTTTATCTAGATAAAACAAGAATGCTATGTACTTCTGCAATACCTTACGATTCCTACTTTTTTCCTTGTAGAAAAACTGCTGTTGTACACATTATCATATTTATGATTATCTTTTACCAAAACCCTCCTATTGTTCATTTTTTCACAAATCATATATATCAAGTTATTAATATGAACTCCTTAATTTTCTGGCATTTCGGGCTAATGTCACTAATTTCACATCTATTTTAAAATATTTCAAAAAAATCAGACCTAACCTGGTATAATCTCTAATACATCTGCCACATTTGTTTTTGAGTCTCGAAATAACTAATAACGTCTTTCTTCAATTTATATGATCACTAATCTATCCACTACATAGCTCCTTCTTTCTTAAGGACAGATACCACTGTCTTAAACAATATCTTAATATCCATCCATACACTACAATTCATAGCATACTTTGTCTCCATAAACACTCTCTCCTCATAAGAAGTTTCGCTTCTTCCATTAGCAGCCCAATAACCTGTAATACCAGGTTTTACAGAAAGCACATCCTTCTGATATATACCAAACTTTTCAATTTCATCAGCTACAACAGCCCTAGGACCAACTAAAGAAAGATTGCCTATAAGTACATTAATGAATTGAGGAATTTCGTCTATGGATGTCTTTCTTAGGAAGTTACCTATTTTTGTAATTCTTGGGTCATTTTTCAGCTTTCTATTTTCTTCCCATTCTTTTCTCAAAGCTTCGTCTTTCTCTAATATTTCATTTAGTTTTTTATCTGCATCAACAATCATGGTTCTAAACTTGTACATTTTAAACATCTTTCCATCTTTGCCTACTCTTTTTTGTGCATAGAAAATTGGACCATTTTCTTTGTTGATGAAGTTTAATATAGCCACAATAATAGTTGCTGGAGCTAGTAACATTAGTCCAACTAGACCGCCTATTATATCCATTATTCTTTTTAGGAATGCATTTAAGTACTTTAATATTCTGTGTTCTTTCTTATTTACAGTAAGGTATTTTACTGTAGTATCTTTCCTACTATTTACTTTTTCAAAATTTCTTTCTACAGAAAAATCTGTTATATCTTCTGTCCCATTTAATACGGCTGTTCCACCGATACTTGCAGCTTTCACGTGCATTTTCGACATCCCCCTTGTCATAATATTATTATATTTTTAATCAAGTACGTATAGTTAATTGCCTAGTTGCGAATTAGTAATTATGACAATTGTCTTAAATGCACTTTTAGTGTTATTTGCTATAATCTATAATCCACAATACGTTATTTTTTTGCAATCAGCTATCTACTATTTAAAATACTTTATCGGTTGTAGTTTTTAAACTTTGTGACTTTCTGGATTTTGCCATTATCCATTTATATTTTGCTCCAATATTAGACAATATTTTATCACATTATATACTCTTTTTCAAGGTTTTGCAGTGTAAAAAAAGTCGATTTTTAGTTTTTTGCTACAGTTCAGGTGCCCATAATGTTGATGAAATATATTAATACGAAGTGGAGTGCGCAGTTTGGCGCTCCCACCTAACGTCTTTTTCACATATCATAGCGCCAGCAAACGAACGGAGTATTAATATATTTCATCAACATTATGGGCACCTGAATTGTAACAGTTTTTTTACATTTACATTGGATCACTTTAGTTCTTCTCTACGAGGTGATGTTTAAAAAGTTTTTTATTTGTTTTTTGTGATATTTTTTTGAGGATTTTTGATGTTATATATATAAGTGTTATTCCTAGTACTGCTCCTGAAGTATCTATTACAACATCTGTAATTTCTCCTGAACGTCCTTGGACAAACAATTGGTGTATTTCGTCAGTACAGGCATATGCAAAAGCTAGTAGTATGCTAGTGACTATTTTGTTTTTTTCTTTTATCCTAAAGGTTTTCATGAATAAATATAGTAATATTCCCAAAATACAATATACTGTAAAATGTGCAGTTTTTCGTACTGGTACTATTAATTCTTCCTTCTTTTTTTGTTTTTCTACATTACTTAAGTTCCTTGTTTTTTTGTTTGTCTCTACTATTTTCTCTATAACTCTCCCACTTGTTTGTGTAGATTTTTCAGATTTCTGTGAAGAAAAATTAAATATTATTGCGCAGTTTGTTATTATTAGAACGATTAATATGCATCTTAGTGCTATCTTCATCTTTATTTTCATTCCTTGTACTGTATATTTAGGTTTTTTAAGGATTTACCCATAAACCCATATTGTAAATTATGTTATATTACTTTGGTTATTTTATCTTTTCCAACCTAAGCATTATAAACCAATTCTTATCTTTTTTCAACATTTTTCGTCAAATTTGTTTACAAAATTTGGAAACCGTTGTATAATCTAAGCTATTGCAAGTTAGCTTTGTTACAATATTAAATAAATGCATATTTTTTTAATATTATTACTAAAATTTATAGGAGTGATTTATATGGATAATCAACTTATTGTTTATACACCAAAGAAAAATATTAAAAAAATAGTTTTAAAGATACTTTTAGCAATTGTTATTAGCTTTACAATTTTTTTATTGGCCGCTTTGAGTAGTGCTGCTATTTTTATTAGGTTTAGGTGGAATCAAACTAATGGCGTTAGTTCATATGGGTATTATGTTGGTGATTTTGATTCCTCTGTTGCATAAAAAAGGGGGACTCAAATTATTGTGTTTAACAATAATTTAAGCACCCTTACTTTTTATCTTAGGTTCATGGCCTAAAAATGCTTTAAAAACATTTTTATGCGAAAGCAAAAAATAGTTTTTTCTTAGGACCTTTGGTTTGTTCTAATTCTAGTGGTTTATCTTCTAATATACTTTTTGGATTTGTTACTGTTAATCTCTTAAATCTTTCCATACTTATATATTTTAAAAATTCCTTTTCAACCTTATAAAAATGTCCATATACAAACCCCGTCCTATGTGTATCTGTCGCTAATACATGTACCATATTTGTTTTTAACATTTTAATCAATGTCTTTTGTGCTTCTTTTCCATATTGCCCAAGTATACTTCCATAATTAGCCTGCACTATGACATCATAATTTTTTACTAGTGCAAGCAAGGCCTTTGGATTCTTTTGGACAAACGCATACCTTTCAGGATGCGCTAATACTGGTACATATCCTGCAGTTTTTATTTCTTCTAGTAAGTCATATAATTCCTGCAGTTTAATTTTTTGTGGTAATTCTACCAACACATATCTACTGCCTGCTAAACTAGATACTGTGTTACTTTTTAATAAATCACCAACATTTATAGATATATAGATTTCGTTTCCCTGATAAATTTTTAATCCTATGTTGTTCTCTTCAAGCTTTTGTTGTAATTCCTCTATTTTTTGCTTTATTAAAGTATAGCCATTTTCGTAATATCCCTCGATGTAATGTGGTGTTAATATTATATCTGTAAACCCTGCTTCCTCAGCCAATTTTAGGCCAGTTAGTGTTTCTATAATATCCACTGAGCCATTATCAACATTATTTAACAAATGAGTATGTATATCAATCATAATAACGTCCCCTTTTCTGTAATGTAGTTACAACCTAAGAATTTCTGTAACTATATACAATTACTATAAATAACAGATTTTACTCTTCTGCCTTTTATTATTATTCCTTTGGGTCTAAATATTTTGATAATTTTTGTAATAATGTATTTAAGTCTTCGCCATTTTCCCCAACTTCATTTGTTACTTTGTTTGATTCTACTTCGTCAACTCTGTCATGTTTTGCTTTTGCGTATTCAACTTTAATGTCCTCTACTGTTATAGTAGGTTCTTCCTCAAATACTGTTCGATTGTTAGATTTATCACTTTTTCTCTTTCTCTTTTTTGATGATGATGTTATAGAGCTTTCATAATAATATGACTTTCCATATTCCCTTTTACTTATAGGTACTCTGTTTAATACAACACCACTAACTTTTCCACCTACATTCTCAATATTTCTCTTTATTTGCTTTAGCACTTCCATTTTTGTCTTTTTGTGTGATGCAACAATTATCGTAGAACCAATATATCTCGAAATTGCTAATGCGTCTGTTACCATTGTACTTGGTGTTGAATCAAATATTACTATGTCTGCCATTTCTTCCAATGTGTTTATTAAATTAATCATTTTTGTACTTGTTAACAATTCTGAAGGATTTGGTGGTACAACTCCAGATGTAATTACATATAAATTATCTACTAGAGTTGGTTGTATATAATCAGTTAAAGCTTCTTTTGACTCTTTTACTGATAATATCAAATAGTTAGATAATCCTCTATTATTAGCTAAATCAAAAATAGTATGCAACCTTCCTCTTCTCATATCTGTATCTACTAATATTACTTTTTTTCCAGCTTGGGCAAATGTAATTGCTAGGTTGGATGCTATCCAACTTTTTCCATCTCCTGACTCCGTACTTGTGAATAATATTGATTTTCTATCGCTACTTGCAGTCATAAACTGCACATTGGTTCTTAGCGTTCTAAATACCTCAGATACAGATGACTTTGGAGATGTAAACGTTATAATTTCACTTTGCATTAATAAATTCCTCCTTCACTTGATAACATTTTTTCATCCTTAATCTCGGGGATTGATGCTAACACTGAAATTTCTAATTCATTCTCTATGTCGTCTGCAGATTTTACTGTTGTATCGAATAAGTTAGCTATTAATACATACACAATAGCTAGTACTAGTCCTGCTGCCATAAATAATATTATATCTTTCACATGTGATATATTATATGGTGAACTTGGTATCTCTGCTTCATCTACCAGGTAGACATTGTTTACTTTATAAATTGATGTTACTCTTTCAGAGAATATCTCTGCAATTTTATTTGCTATATTTTTAGCATCTAATGCATTTCTACTTGTAACTGTTATTTTTATAAGCTCTGTATCTTTTACTAAACTTACTGTTACATTTTTCTTAAGTTCTTCCTCTCCAATTGTTAGTTTCAATTCTTTAATAACTTCTCTTAATACATTCTTTGTTTTAACCAATTCACTGTATGTTGAAACTAATTTTTGGTTTAATGATAAATCTGACGATGTTATTCCCTGTCCTTGCGAGTTATCTATCTCGCTTGCTACAACATCTGATTGTGCCAATACTAGTGTAGTATAGGCCCTATACTTTGGCTTAACAAATGCAAATGAATATACTGATCCGATTATAAAGAATAGGATTACTATAACTATGATGTGTAGTCTCTTATTCCAAAAAATCTTAAACAACTGTTTTAAATCTAATTCTTCCATTTTTATCTCTCTTTCCTCATAATATAGTCTGTAAATTATTATACCAAAAATTTATGTAATATTCAAGTAATTTTAGTTTACTTTTTTATATTTAACGAATAATTTTGCATTTATATATTCAATTATTACAATATAGGTAATTCCTATTAGGAACAATACCATACCTGCTATAAATAAGCTGTTTAATAGATTATTTAATATGTATATAATCGTTTTAGAAAATGCCCAATTAAACAACAATATATTATTTACAGCTACGGCAGTTCCTGAATATAGGTTAAGCGCAACAAAAAATACTCCTGAAATAATAAAAGATATTCCAAGTGCTATTTTGTTTACAAAGAATAACACTACTAATAGGACTATAATTGCTACGCATAAAATTATTGTAAAAATTTTTATTAGGCTTTGAATTTTATGAATGTGCCCTCCTATGCTATTAATAGTATTTTCTGAATATGTTATATGGTTTGTGTATGTATCTATTATTGCTTTCTCAAATTCGTTAATACTTGCTTGTGCTTCATCACTTACTATATATTCCTTTTCTTGTATTTCTTTTTGAATATTAGCATCTAATGTTTGCTTAATGCTTTCTGTTGATATTTCTATTTTCTTATTGCTGTATATACAGTCTATTACAGTATCTATATCTTCGTTAATTTTTTCTTCTGTAAATACATTATCTAATACGGTTTCTTCAAAACCTGATGGCATAACTTCGTTTTCTGCACTTTCTTGTATAATACCATATAAATTGTAATAATATCCTGAGTCTTTGAATGATTTTTTCATATTGTCTTTACTTAGTATATTGCTATTTATAGTTATTAATAATATTACTGAAATCATTAATATTGATACTATTTCAGCCAATATGTATGATATTGCTTTCTTAGCTACTGACATTATTATTTCATTCCTTTCCTTGCACTTTTCTATTCATATACTCTTTCTGCATAAACAACGAATCTCTCTTTTTTATCCCCTAATGTTTCTACTGGATAACATGTATATAACATTAAAATTTCTTTTTCTTTTTGCACGGTTAATTCATCTACATCATACATATCTACAATTTTGGTTTGATATACTTTGTATCTAAAATCTCCATATGTTGTGTTTATTTCTATTATTGCATCATTTTTTATCTTTGGTAAATCATATAAAAATGTTCTATTATTATGTCCCATGCATATAATGGAACCTCCTTCTCCAGGAAAGTACGATCCACTTGACTGACCTACTCCATATCTTAGGTAGGTTAATTTGTCTCCGAAATACAATGGCAAACTTATTCCTAATGACTCTATTCTTATATTACCATATCTAGTTCCATATTCTGGATAACTAACAATACTTTCAGTCTTTTTGTCAAATTTAATATCTTTTACTATAGTACTATCTGTTTTCAATGATACCACATCAACATAATCAATTGCCGTTTTTATTTGTTTTCCAAATAATAATTTTATAGCTAATATGATAATTATAATGCCAATAGAAGCAACTATTATATCAATAATAATTGCTTCTATTGCTTTCCAGAAAACCGGATTATTGTTTTTAGCAATGCTGTTATGCATTAGCGTTTTTCTTTCTAGCTATAACTAGTGTAGTACCGGCAATTAATACTAATCCAGCTGCTATAGCATAAATGTAATTTGTAGAACCTGTTTTTGCAAATGATGGTTCTGTTGTAACAACTGTTTTTGTTGTTCCTGTTTTGCTATCTTTAACCTTTAATACTCCCCAGCTGAAAGATTCAATTAATTTTCCATCCTTGTACAAATCTAATCTCTTTGCTGATGTATCATAGTTTGCTGTTAATCCTAATACAGATGCAGCTTCTTGTGCATATGCCAATAGTTGTTGTTTTTGAGCTGTTGTCTTTAACTCATCTGGTGTAGAAGCTCCATTTTCATTCATAAAAGCTATTGCTTTATCTGCTACAGCTTTTATCTTTGTAGCTTGTTCATCTGTTATGTTATTGTTAGCAAATAATTTTTCTAATTTAACCTTATCTGTGTCACGAATAACATATGTTTTTCCTCCTATTGTTTTTTCAGATAACATATAACTCTCTAATTCAGCTTTTGTTGTTGCATTTGATATTGTTCCTAGCATGAATATTGCCAATACAGCTATTAACATTGTTGATAATACTTTTTTCATTTTGTCTACCATCCTTTCCTATTTCATTTGCTTTCTCTGCAAATTTGTAATTTATTCTACCACTATTAATTAAAAATTGCAATAGTTTGTGAACAATTTTTTTTATTTTTCTTGTTTGTGTTTTTTATTCCTATGTTACTTTCGTGGTTGGGGTAGTAAGATTCGAACTTACGCGTCGACGGGTCAGAGCCGTCTGCCTTACCGCTTGGCTATACCCCAATATATAAAACGATAATTTTACTTATCGCTTATTATCTGTACTGATGGTTCTAGTTTTATAGGTTCTATTGTGTTTACACCTTCTAGGGCATTTTGTTCATATCTGACTCTTTTTTTGGTTCTTACCTTGCCAAAGATTTTTCTAAATAATATACTGAAAAAACTTTCTTTTCTATCTCTGGTAGCAAGTTGCGATGCATATACATCTTCGCCTTGAACTGTATCCGTTTCATATTCTATATAATTGCGTGTTTGTTCTTTTTCTATGATTTCAAAATACCTGTCGTATTCTATTTTATTTTCTTCATTTTCCAAAAAGCTTTGTATTATTCTTCTTTCCTTTATTTGAAAACTTTGTAGAGGAATGTTTAGATATTTATGTTTGAATATTAAATGTCTGTCATTGCTGTTATACTTTGATTTTGCTAAATTATCGTCGTTGTATTCTATTA
Organism: uncultured Lachnospiraceae bacterium; assembly: GCA_946637865.1. GTDB lineage: Bacteria > Bacillota > Clostridia > TANB77 > CAG-508 > CAG-492. The sequence continues at coordinate 28,919 of CAMPBM010000004.1, forward strand.
GAAACTGTGTGTCTTTTATAGCAATAACTAAATTTGTGCAACTTCTTTGGTATGTTTTTTGATATTCCTTATGTAGTTTCTTAATAGAATGACACAATGTATCAACAAGTGCCAAATATTCTTCTTCATCTACGTTAAATCGATTAGGGATTTCGTATACATTTATTGGGTTCTTTTTTAGTAGTCCTGCTGGAACATAATAAAAGTACATTTCCCATGTTTCTATGTTGTTTATTTGTTTTATGACAGAAGCATATAAGTATATACTTTCCCATTTTTCTGGGATTAGATTACTTAACTGATGATGAATTCCTCTATACATTTTGCTCATATCAGATGTACTTACCATTATACCTCTCCCCTGTATTAAATATTTTATTGTTAAGTGCTATTTTTTTACCAAGCTCATTATATCAGATATTTTTTATTAAATAAATACTTTTTTGTAAATTTTTTTAATTTTTTTAGAAAATGGTTACAGTTCAGGTGCCCATAATGTTGATGAAATATATTAATACGAAGTGGAGTGCGCAGTTTGGCGCTCCCACCTAACGTCTTTTTCACATATCATAGCGCCAGCAAACGAACGGAGTATTAATATATTTCATCAACATTATGGGCACCTGAATTGTAACAGAAAATGTGTTACGGCATATAGCTGTAGAGTGGTAAAAAATTTTAAGGATACCTTCCAAAAACATCTCAAATTAATTAAGATATTTTTGAAAGGTATCCCTAAAACTCTAATCATAAACAAAATTTTCTTTGCTAAGAGCGAAACTCTTTTAGGTATCTTCAAAAGTTTCATTCTTACCTCACTAAAATACTGCTTCCCGTCATTTCTTCAGGTTTTTCTAATCCCATAATATCCAACATAGTAGGAGCCAAATCTGCTAGACGGCCTGATTTTAATTTAACATTCTCCATTCCCACTAACATCAAAGGAACTGGATTTGTAGTATGTGCAGTATGAGGTTCTCCAGTTTTGTAATCAATCATTTGCTCAGAATTTCCATGGTCAGCAGTAATTAATGCAACGCCTTCAACTTCAGCTAAAGCCTTAACAACTTTACCTACGCATTCATCAATAACTTCAATAGCCTTAATAGCAGCATCTAAGTTTCCTGTATGTCCTACCATGTCTGGGTTAGCATAGTTTAATATTATAGAATCATATTTTTTAGACTTGATAGCTTCAATAACTTTTTCAGTTACTTCATACGCACTCATTTCAGGCTTCATGTCATATGTTTCAACTTTTGGTGATGGTACTAGTATTCTATCTTCACCTTTATATTGTTTTTCTTCTCCTCCGTTAAAAAAGAAAGTAACGTGTGCATATTTTTCTGTTTCAGCAATACGAAGTTGTGTTAAGCCTTTATTACTTATATATTCACCAAATGTATTTGTTAGTACTGTTGGCTTAAATGCGATATTTACATTTGGTATAGTTTCATCGTATTGCCTCATACAAACAAAACATAAGTTTAGTTTCTTTGTTTCAAATTCTTTAAATTCTGGATCTACTAGCGTTCTAGTAATTTCTCTTGCTCTATCAGGTCTGAAATTGAAGAAAATTACAGAATCTTTTTTTCCTATAGTTGCTACTGGTTCTTCTCCATTGCAAATTACCGTTGGTTCAACAAATTCATCAAATACTTCTTTTTGATATGAACTTTCTATTGCTGATATAGCAGATTTTGCTTTTTCTCCAACGCCGTTAACCATTGCATCATATGCTTTTTGAATTCTTTGCCATCTGTTATCTCTATCCATTGCATAGAATCTTCCAGATATGCTTGCTATTTTACCTACTCCTTTTTCCTTCATCTTATCTTCTAATTCCATTATATAGTTTTCTGCAGATGCTGGTGGAGTATCTCTTCCATCTAAAAAGCAATGAACATATACATTTTCAAAATCTTTTCTTTTGGCTAATTCTAATAAACCATATAAGTGGCGTATGTGGCTATGAACACCACCGTCTGAAAGTAGTCCCATTATATGCAAGTTTGTATTATTTTGTTTGCAATTTTCAATTGCTTTTACAAATTCAGGTACACTGAAGAAATCTCCATCTTCTATTGATTTTGTAATTCTTGTCAATTCTTGGTATACAACTCTTCCTGCACCTATATTAGTATGTCCTACCTCTGAATTTCCCATTTGTCCTTCTGGTAATCCTACAGCTAAACCACTTGTGAAAATTTCTGTAGTTGGGCATGTTTTCATTAGCTTGTCAATATTAGGTGTATTTGCTAATTTTACTGCATTACCTTTCTCGTTGCTGTTATTTCCAAATCCATCTAATATCATTAACATTGTAATTTTTTTATCCATATTTTTGTACTCCATGTTAGTATGTGTTTAATTTTGGGTGGAGAAAATTTTTAAATTGGGGACGGAGAAGATTTCAAAAATTTTAAATTTTCTCCGTCCCCAATTTAAAAATTTTCTCCGTCTCCGCTTGAACCCAATTAAAACTACGCACTAACATATCTCCTTTCTTCAATATTTTTAATTAATTCTACAGCCTGGTTTAAAGAGTCATCTGTATAGTCGTTTGAAATTATATAATCAAATTTATCTCTTACTTTTTTGTTGCTTTCAAATTCATCTATTTGCTCTTTTATTTCTTTTAACCTAAACGTTTCAATTGCCTTTGGTAGGCATCTTAGCTTTAATTGCTTCTTCGCCATATCAACATTAGGCTGTATGTATATTGATACTACCTCTTTTGCAACTTTTTTAAATTCGTCTATGGTACTATAGTGTAACTCTGTTACGCCATTCTGATCTGATAATAAGTCTCTTGTATAGTATGCATATTTGTGACCTAAAAATTCAAATGGAACTGAAATTTCTCCCTTTTCTTTAAGTGCTTCGAATTCTTCTTCAGTTACAAAATGCTTGTCCACACCTTCTACCTCGCCAATTCTTTTAGCTCTAGTTGTTATTATTACGATGTTTTTAAAGTTTAATTTGCTAATTATGTGTTTTTTTAAATATGATTTCCCTGCACCAGTTATTCCAGATAATATTACTATCATTTTTCTACAACCTTCTTTTCTTGTAAATTTTTATTTAGACAAACTCCTCGAACATTTTTAAAAACTTCTTCATAGCTTACATTTGCTTCTTGTTTTGGGAATTTTGTTTTTCCGCTTTTTATCATTTCAAAAGCATGCTCCATCGGAATCCATTTTAAGGATTTTACTTCTTCTTTTTGGATTGATGTAACATTATCTGCTTTTGTTATTAAACAATAAAAATCAATAAAGAAATTTCTAATTTTACCTCTGCTTTCAAAACCTAATGGTTTAGCTAATCCACTAACTTTATGGAGTTTATTGGGTCCTACATTTAAAATTCCCACTTCCTCATTTAATTCTCTTATTATTGCCTTTGTTCCACTTTCATTTCCATTTACATGACCTGAAACTAAGTCAATTTTTCCTGGTGTTAACTCCGTGTTTGCTCTAACCTCCATAAGAACTTCATTATTTTCATTTATTACAAAACAGGTAACACCATACAGAAATTCATTTGTCAAATTTTTTTCATCGTGAACATCTATTTCACGTAAAAATTTACCTTTGTCATCATATACCTTATAAAATTCACTATTATTTTTACTATTAACTTTATACTTTTCTAAAATACTCATATTTTACATCCTTTTTATTATTTTTTTATCAATCTAGAGTCTATATATTTTCGTTTATGCATTTATATTAACGAGATTAGGGTTGGCTGTATTTTTGCCTCCCCTATCGTTACATAATTTAGAAAGATGACATTTATTTATCGAAGTTAACTATTTTTGCAAATTCGTCAGCTTTCAAGCTAGCTCCTCCAACTAGTCCACCGTCTATGTCTGAGGTTGTAAATAGTTCTTTTGCGTTTGAAGATTTTACACTTCCACCGTACTGTATTGTTATTTCTTCTGCAACGCTATTACCATATAATTTTGTAAGTTCTCCTCTTATTGCTTTTACACTGTTATTGGCATCCTCCGAAGTTGCAGTTTTTCCTGTGCCTATCGCCCAAATTGGCTCGTATGCTATTATTATTTTTTTTGCATCTTCTGGCGATACGCCTTCTAAAGCTTTACGTGTTTGGGTTGTAAATATTTCTTCTGCTTTACCCGATTCACGTTGTTCTAGCGTTTCACCAACGCATACTATTGGTTTTAATTCATTAGCTAATGCTGATTTTATTTTCTTATTTACTGTTTCATCTGTTTCAGCAAAATATTGTCTTCTTTCAGAATGTCCTATTATTACATATTCTACTCCGATTGATTTTAACATTTGACCTGAAACCTCGCCCGTGTATGCACCTTTTTCTTCAAAGTGCATGTTTTGTGCTCCAATTTTGATGTTTGTTCCTTGTGCTGCTAGTAAGGCGTAAAATAGGTCTGTGTATGGGACACATAAAATAACTTCGTTTTTTGTGTCTTTAACAGCTGGTGCTAGTTCTTCTATGCATGCTATTGCTTCATTCGGAAGCATGTTCATTTTCCAGTTTCCTGCAATTACTTTCTTTCTCATTTTTGTCCTCGCTTTCTGTTATTAAATAGTAATTTATCTTACAATTTCTTCACCACAATATTTTTCATTAAGATTTATTATATTTCCTTTTGAATCACGTGTTCTGAATTGTATATCTTTGAATACGGACTTATCTATATAATCTAATTCAATTTTTTCAAAATTCAATGGTTCTTTAAGTCTGGATATCATTTCACCACCAAACCTAAATCCAATGTTTCCTGCTTTATCAGTGCAAAAGTCATATACAGGTTCATATTTCTTTGAATCCGTTAATGCTATAACTACTGGTCTCTCTAATTTTACAATTGTAGAATTATTCTGTTCACTTACATCTGCAAATGGATTCTTTGGATATTCGAATAGTGGTTTCCCATTCTCAAAACTTCCGTGGAATCCATTGCCATTAACAGCTCTGCAAATATATCCTATTATTCCATTATAATCTGCTGTAGCAAAATGTGCATCAACAATTTCATTCATATATTCATTTTCTCTAGCTTTTGCAGGCAATAACTTGTGGTCTTTAGGTTCTTGTTTCAATATTGTAAAAACGTATTTGTTCTCTTTACAATATTCTTTCATGATATCCGTTTTAAAATCAGAAATCATTTTACACATTGCTCCACCTTTCCACAATTTTTCCTCTTTTTCAAAGATTTGATTAGATACCTCTATAATCTGGTCTGGTGTATCAGTGTTTTCTTCTATATTTTTTCCTGAAATTTCTTTATAGGATTTAATTATCCTGTTTCGTATTTCCAAGGCTCGCTTTATTCTATCATTTCTCCATTTATCATAGTCTTCTTTTGGCTTCATTTCTTCTAATGTTTTAGCTTTTTTCATCATAAATACTAAAAGAGTTCTATATACATCCATTTTCTCATCCTTGTTATTACTACACAGTTTTTCACTTACTTTTTTATTGTAATTTTCTATAACCAACCCTATACTTCTTTTAGAATTTTTTAACGATTTTTTTGAATCATTAAATAAAAATTTTTCATCCATATATTACTCCCTATTCACATTTTAATTACAATTATTATAACTTACTATTTATCTAATAAACATTCAACTCCAGGTAATTTTTTACCTTCTAGAAATTCTAAGGAAGCACCTCCACCGGTTGAGATATGTGTCATCTTGCTTGCTAGTCCAGATTTTTGGACAGCTGCTGCAGAGTCTCCACCTCCTATTATTGTTGTAGCATTGTCTAATGATGCTAATATGCTTGCTACAGCATTTGTGCCAACAGCAAATTGATCAAATTCGAATAATCCAACAGGACCATTCCATACCACTGTTTTAGCCTTTTCTAACTCTGCTCTATACAATTCTATTGTTTTAGGTCCTACATCATATATACTCCAATCTTCTGGAACATTTGCGATATTTACTGTTTGAGTTTCTGTATCTTTGCTAAATTCTTTTCCCAATTTACCGTCAACTGGTAATATTAGTTTTACTCCCTTAGATTTAGCTTTCTCCATTAATTCTTTAGCTAAGCCTAATTTATCATCTTCGCATAAAGATTTTCCTACTCTATATCCCATTGCTTTTATGAAGGTATTTGCCATTGCTCCACCTATAATTAGCGAATCAACCTTTTCTAATAAATTATCTATTACTGCAATTTTATCCGAAACTTTTGCTCCACCTAAAATTGCAACAAATGGTCTTTCTGGATTTTCTAATGCTGTTCCTAGGAAGTTTAATTCTTTTTCCATTAGGAAACCTGATACAGCTGGTAAGTATTCAGCAATTCCTGCAGTAGAGCTATGTGCTCTATGTGCTGTACCAAAAGCATCATTTACATATATATCAGCCATTGAAGCCAATTCTTTGGCAAGTTCTAAATCGTTCTTTTCCTCTCTAGCGTCATATCTAACATTCTCTAGTAAAACTACATCGCCTTCCACCATTTCTGATGTTAATTTTTTAGCACTTTCTCCAACAATGTCGCTTGCTAGTTTTACCTCCTTACCTAATAATTTAGATAATTCTTCTGCTACTGGCTTTAAAGAAAATTCTGGCTTAACCTCTCCTTTTGGTCTTCCTAAGTGAGACATTAAAATAACTTTAGACCCTTGCTCTAATAAGTATTTTATAGTATCTAAAGCACCCACTATTCTTCTATTGTCTGTAATATTTCCGTTATCGTCTAGTGGAACATTAAAGTCACATCTAACGATAACCTTTTTTCCTTTTAAATCTATATCTTTAACAGTTTTTTTATTCATTTAAAAAAGCACCTCTTTTCTAATGTTTGTGAAAAATCAAGGACGCCCTTATTTCATCAATGCTGTCAACTTAAGAAAAGTATAATTTCCTTATGTCGACAGCATTGTTTATTTTGCAATTACAGGTTGTCCTAGATTTTTACCTTATGCCAATTCGGCAAAATATTTTATAGTTCTAACCATTTGGCTTGTATATGAATTCTCGTTATCATACCAAGCTACAACTTGAACTTGATATAATCCATCAGAAATCTTAGTTACCATTGTTTGTGTACTATCGAATAAAGAACCGTAGGTTATTCCTATAATGTCTGAAGAAACTAAAGGTTCATCTGTATATCCAAATGATTCACTAGAAGCTGCCTTCATAGCTGAATTTATGCTTTCTGGTGTAATATCATCTCCCTTTACAACAGCTGTTAATATTGTTGTAGAACCTGTTGGAACTGGAACTCTTTGAGCTGAGCCAATTAGTTTTCCATTTAATTCTGGAATAACTAGTCCTATTGCTTTTGCAGCTCCTGTTGAGTTAGGTACTATGTTGCAAGCTGCAGCTCTAGCTCTTCTTAAGTCTCCTTTTCTATGAGGTCCATCTAGCAACATTTGATCTCCTGTATATGCATGTATTGTAGACATTATTCCTGATTGAATAGGTGCATATTTATTCAAAGCATCTGCCATTGGTGCTAAACAGTTTGTTGTGCAAGATGCTGCTGAAATTATTTTATCTTCTGGTTTTAATATATTTTCATTAACACCGAAAACTACTGTTGGTAAATCATTTCCAGCTGGTGCAGAAATAACAACTTTCTTAGCTCCTGCATCAATATGCGCTTGAGATTTTTCCTTTGTTGTGTAGAACCCTGTACATTCTAATACTACATCTACTCCAATTTCACCCCAAGGTAAATCTGCAGCGTTTGGCATTGCATATATTTTTATTTCTTTTCCATCAACAGTTATGGAATCTTCTCCTGCAACTACTGTATTTGCTTTAGCATATGTTCCTTGTGCAGAATCATATTTTAATAGATGAGCTAACATTTTTGGGCTTGTTAAATCGTTTATTGCAACAATTTCATACCCCTCTGCTCCAAACATTTGTCTAAATGCTAGACGTCCTATACGCCCAAATCCATTAATAGCCACTTTAACTGACATAAAAATTCCTCCTTCCGATGCATTCTTTCGCATCATATAACGGTTACATATAACGCAACCCGATTTATTGTATAACAAAAAGGAATACTTTTCAAGTATTCCTTCTTATTTTTTCCAATTAAATGAAACATTTGGGGACTTAAATTGACAGTATTGCCCGCCTGTCACATTCACATAGACATATTTGCAATATCCTTTATACTTTCGTAATATCGCATTAACTTTCTTTCTAACTCTTCTTTTTCCTCTTCCACAGTAAGCTCCTTCTTAGCCATACCTATGTAATTCTCTTCGACTTCTTGGTTTTCTACATCTTGCGCAATTGGTGCATTATATATACTATTCTCTCCTTCTTTTCTAACAAAATTGTCAATTTCCATAAAATTCTCTGTATTCTCTCCCGTACTAAAATTTTTATTTTTTACTATCTCATCGTCTTCCGCATCAAAATTATACAATGCCCTTTTCTTTTTAACTTCTCCATTAGCAACTTCTATTCTTTCTTTAGTGCCTGGATAATCTCGCTCGTACGTTCCTTCTGCATTGTTTTGTCTCCAAATTTTTTTCAAAAAGAATCTCTTTACTTTTGCGAAAATATTATCTTCATACATTACTAAACCATTTTCTTTTGTATGTTTCCTCATATTTTTGCTCCTCTCATTTTCGACTATTTCTTACCATAATGATACCACATTTTTTTTATTTTGTAACAAATATTACAAATGTAATATAAATTTAATATTTTTGTAATATAGTTGAAAAACATTAAAAAAAGACCATTTTTACCTGATTTAGGCTGTTTTATGGTCTTTTAATGTTTTATATTAACATACTATAATTCCATTTGTGTTCCTAAAAAACTTGCTGCAGATTGTACTACTTTTTGCTCTACTTCCGTCATTTTTACATTTTCATCTTTCGATAGTAATATTACAGTTCCTATTACATCTCCATCAGCTATAATTGGATATACTACTTGAGCATTATTTCTTTTGGCTTCATTTTCGTTTTTAGTAATAGGAATTGCTACATCATTATTTTCTTTACTGGTATAGTTTTCTTTTTCATCCATTATTTGCTCTAATTCTGGGCTTATTCCTTGTTCTAAATACTCTTTCTTTGAACCTCCTGATACTGCAATTACTGTATCTTTATCTGTTATGCATGCAATGTGACCTGTTGTCTTGGCTAATGTTTCTGCGTATTCTGTTGCAAATTCTGAAAGTTCACCTATTGGAGAATACTTCTTTAGTATTATTTCTCCTTCTTTATCTGTAAATATTTCTAATGGGTCTCCGCTCTTTTATGCGAAGCGTTTTTCTTATTTCTTTTGGTATTACTACTCTACCTAAATCATCTATTCTTCTTACAACACCTGTTGCTTTCATTTGTTTTCCTCCTTGTTTTTCAAAGTTTTATATTGTTAGTATTGCAAGAATTTACAATTTTATACGAAAAAAACATTGAACTAAATTTTGTTCAATGTTTTTACAGTTATCAAATATTTTTCTAGCCAGACTTTTTTACCTTATTGAAATTCTTTTTTACAAAAAGTCCGGTTTTGGTCGGACTTTTTATAAAAATAACCGGACTTTTTTTATCGTTTAAATATATATTTGCTTCCCTCTACATTATCAACCATATTATTATCAACTAACAGTGCAATGATTTCTGAAGCTCTTGAATTTTGTACATGAAAGAAACTTTATCCATATAATGAAGTCTACTAAATATATCAGATATGATTGTGTTTCTTCTCAT
>CAMPBM010000005.1 GCA_946637865.1 uncultured Lachnospiraceae bacterium
GCGATTACATAATTTTGATTTTTTACGGCTTATTGCAAAAGCCGTGAATTGTAACTTATTCTGTTACAGATGTTACAGGCCACGGTGTATTAATCAATACTCCATAATATCTATACTCTCGATAACGACATCCTCAACAGGCTTGTCGCTTGAATTTGTTTCTGTACTTGCAATCTTATCAACAACATCCATTCCCTCTATTACCTGACCAAATACCGTATGTACAAGAAATAAATGCATACTACCTCCATAAGTTTTATATGCCTCGATTAATTTTTGAGGATATCCATACTGTTCTAACATTTTTACAGTATTCTCATCATAACCAGCTTGCTCTATAAAAAACTGGCTTCCATTTGTATTTGCCCCTCTATTTGCCATACACAATGCACCTCTATATGGAACTACATCAAGTGAAAATTCATCTTCAAAATCTTTTCCCCATATACTTTCTCCACCAGCACCTGTTCCTGTTGGGTCTCCTGATTGAATCATAAAGTTTTCTATTACTCTATGAAAAGCTAATCCGTTATAATATCCATCTTTTGCATGTGTTATAAAGTTTTCTACGGCTTTTGGTGCCACATCTTTAAAAAACTTTATTTTAATGTCTCCATAATTTTTAATGTGCATAACTGCAATTGTTTCCCCTTTATTTGGTAAAGCTACTTGCTTTTCTGCATTAGCCACGTAATCTGTTTCCTCAGCCTTTTCACGAGTAATATTTTTATCATTAGATGAACTATTTTTTGAATTTGAACTATTACTTGCACTTGAATTGCTACTTGAAGTTGAATTACTATTATTTGCCGTATTTTTTCCATTTTCACACCCAGTTAGGGATACTATTAAAACTAACATTACCAATAAAATTATGCATTTATTTAAAATTTTCATATCGATTTTCTTCCTTTCTAATTCACTCACTATTACAGTTCACGGCTTATTGCAAAAACCGTGAACTGTAACCACTCACTTTAATATTCTTCTATCTTTACATATAATTTTTCTGTATCAGAATACATCTTTTCTACCTCAATTTTAGTAATCTGTGTGTCATCCTTAAAAGCAAATTTATTCATTGCATCTAATACAATTTTAACAACATTATCTATATCTGGTTTTTTAGTAGGACTTATTTTATTTTCTAGCATTTGCTCCTTCATTACTTTACTGGTAGATTTAGGAACTTCAAAATATGCAATAATATTTACTTTTGCTCTCCCCTCTAAAGCTTTATATCTAGGGTATTTAAGCAAAAAATACTGTTCTACTAAACTTTCGTAATCTTTTGTTCTAGTAGGAGTATATACTTGACCAGTATAGCTATTTAATCTTGGTCTTCCTTTTCCAACAATTTTAGCTGGAACTTCAAATTCATAAATCATGATTTTACTCCTTTACAATCATCTCTTCGAAACTACTTACTCCGTCCGCAGGATAGCAGTAATCAAAAACTAAAAATGCATTGTCTGTTTTACATACATAGCGCTCTAACAAAAAATTGCCAATTTCTTCATCTAGTTTGACTCCGTGCCTTTTCAAATGTTGTCCCTGCTATTGGTATTTCTGTAATTTCAACACTTTCATCATCACTAAATGTATGTCTTAAATATTCAGTTGCATTTAAATCTTTCACATCCTCTTTATTATCTATAAACATATATAACATTTTCGTACCCGCATCATCCATTGCTATTAATTCATAATTGCTAGCATTTGCTCCAAAATATTTTTCAATTTGTTTTTTAGTTAGTATTTTTAAATCGTCTTTTGGAATAAATTTTAAATTAGTTTCTGGAATCTTATGTTCTATTTCATTTACTTCAACTTGTATTTCTTCTAGTACCTTTTGACCTTCCTTTTCGTTATTTTGCTCGTTTGGTTGTTTATTATTTTTTCCTGCTATAGAATTTCCTATAACTATAAGAATACTAAATACTATTAATAAAACTATTATAATTATAGCCTTATTCTTGTACTTTTCTATACTGTTTGGCGAATTTTCTATGTTTTTTTCTATATTATCATTTTGTTTATTTTTCTCTTCTATACTGCCCTCCTCTATACTATTACTTTTCATCTCCTCCTTGAAATTATTACTTTCTTTTAACTGTTTGTTTATATAAAAAATCACCCCACTACTTCCCAAAAGTCCACAAAATAGTGATATTATATAATCTTTAATAAATTCTTCTTTTATCTCATTTATACCATAAAACATTGATAAATTTTGAAAACTAGCTTTATATCCCCTCGCAAGCAGGTTAATTGCCGGTATTATCAAAAACGTTGATATGGTAATTGACAGTATACATGAAATAATAATAGTAATAGATGTTTTTTTATTTAACTTTCCTTTCATTATTTTGTATCCATAATAGCTAAAAACCGCAATTGGTAAAGACATTATAGCAATTAATATGTTACCAAAGCTATATACAATTGATAACGGAATTGTACCTATAAGTGCGCCAATGAAAGCTCCTAGTATTACTGATATCTTATTTTTTTCTTTCATAATTAATAACATTCCTTTCTGGAAAAGGCACAAAATTATTTTACGCTCTCTACTAGTATCATATTATATACATAATCACGATACTTAGTACGTATTAATTTTTCACTTACCTTTCTATAATTCTCATTATTAAATAGCTGATTATAACAATTAGCACCTTCTGAATCTATTATCCATACTCTGCCTGTACAATTTTTTAGAAAATCTGTATTTGTATATACATTTAGCTGGTTTCCAAAAGCTTTGTACGCTTCTTCCACTCCCCAATATGTAGGATTGTAGTAGAATTGCGTATTATCTTTAAAGTATAAAGAAACAACCGCTCCTTCCCCAAATTTTTCCTCACCAAAAACTATAACATCACCAGTCTGTACTTCATCTTTTAAATATTCTATTTGAGCCATATTACTATTGTCATATACCATTGTTATCTGCTTATAATTACTATATATTCCTAGTGCAAGAGTTATAATGCATATTCCATATACTATGTATTTATTTTTTTCTTTACTTAAGAAATAACTTATTCCAAAAATATATAAGCCTGTTATTGCAAACAAATATCTGTGCAGTATAATTATAGTCCACAATACTAAACAAATTATTATTGCTGAGATTACAACTGATAAATATACTAACAATGCCATTACTCCTGCTTTATAGTCTTCTCCAGTCTTTTTTGCTTTAATTATGCTATATATTAAATACGCATATATTATAATTGAAAATGTGAATCCTACTGATTCTGCTACATTTCCATTAAATTGGCAACCAACTAGTTCAAACAGAGTTTTTGGAAACTCTACTGAAATCCAAAATCCCTTTGATACACCTTTCATCTGTTTTATAAAGCATAATACCCATGGAATATATGATACTAATTGAATTCCACCGGATACTATTATTTTTACTATTGATGCCTTTTTCTTATTTTTTATAAAATAATACAATAAAGCACAGTTGATTATTCCAGCAGCCATTAGTGCATAGTAGTGCACGTAGATAGATGCTAAGCTTGTAATTCCAAATATAATCCAATTTTTATTATTGCTATCATCTTTGTATAATCTATAAGCATAAATTGCAAGAATAGTTACTAGAAGAATAGCTAAAGAATACATTCTTATCTCGGAAGTATATATGCAAACAACTGGTAGAAAGTATGAGAAAAACGAAAATAAAACGCCACTCTTCTCTCCAAAATCTTTTCTTATATGAGTAAAACCTAAAATTCCGAAGGGCACTAATACATACTGCTGAAAATACCCTATATGCTATAATGCTACCATTTGTAGCAAGATAAATAATATGTAAAATCCAATAATACAAAATTGGGTGAACATCGTTTCCTCCAATTGTCCATATATCACTAAAAGACTTATCTGCCAATCCTACTGAATAAGCTTCATCAAACCACAGACCAGTATGAAAAACACTTAAAAAGCTAAAAATTATTCCTGCAATTATTACAGTTATGTGTAAATATTTTATTTTGTTTTTTTTCATCATCTCACTCCTTTTTTACTGTATGTATTTTGAATTTCGACAGGAGAAACAAGAAAATTTTCTGGGTTATTTATAGAGTACTCTTGTAGCACGCTACGAAGTGATTACATTACCATTTTATAAGATATAAAAAATTTTTCTGAGTTTCTTTTATTGAACACTTTAGTAATCCTCTACACATATTTCTATTCAACTGTTTCGTAGTGAAGCACTAAAGTGTTCAATTTACATATAACCTCCCTTTGAAAATAAAACTATTTTCACTTCAAGTTGCGTAGCTACTTTAGAATTTTCATATAGTTTCCTATTATATAAAGTACCTATCGCATATAAAATTCAAAATAACACCATTAATCTCCTAAACAAATACCTATGTTTCTTGCTGTTTTTACGAGATCATTATCCATATTAACTTTTCTTATATTACTTTCTTTAGTATTTCCTGAAACAGCACCTATAACCTTATTATTTCCTACTACTTCCTCCAAAGGAACACAGTCTAATTTTCCATCTTTTAATACTGTTAAAACATTAAATTTACCTTCTAAAGCTAACTCCATAGCCTTAGAGCCATATTTTGTTGAAAGTACTCTATCGAAAGCTGTAGGAGTCCCACCTCTTTGTATATATCCTAATACAGTACATCTAGCTTCCAAACCAGTTAATTCTTCTAATTGCTTAGCAACTATACTTCCAACTCCTCCAAGTTTTGTATTATCCACACCACTTCCATTATTTCTTGTGCCTTCTATTGTAATATCTCCTCCTTTAGGCATAGCTCCTTCTGCTACAACTACAATACTAAAGTTTTTTCCCATATCGCGTCTGTGATTAATTTTTTCTACTGCTTTATTTATGTCGTATGGAATTTCTGGAATTAGCGCAACATCTGCACCTCCGGCAATAGCAGATTCCAATGCAATCCATCCTGCATACCTTCCCATAACCTCTAATACCATTATTCTATGGTGAGTTTCACCTGTTGTGTGCAGTCTATCTAGTGCATCTGATGCCACTGAAACAGCTGTATTATACCCAAAAGTAATATCCGTACATGCTACGTCATTATCAATTGTTTTAGGAACTCCTATAACATTTATACCTTTTAATGAAAAATCCCTAGCTGATTTTTGTGTTCCATCTCCTCCTAATGTAAAAAGACAGTCGAATTCATCTTTTTTTAAATTTTCTACACATACGTCTGATAAATCCTTATATACAATCTCTCCATTTTCTTCAACTTTATAGTTAAATACATTTGCATTTGTTGATGAACCAATAATTGATCCTCCTTTAGGTAATATTCCTGAAGCTTTCCTACTATCTGATGTGCTTAAAGGTATATATTCATTTTTTAATAATCCTCTATACCCATCTATGAACCCATAGCATTTTACACCTCTCCCTTCAGCAGTTTTTACTATTGCTCTAATAACAGCATTAAACCCTGAAACATCTCCTCCATTAGCTAGTATTGCCACTTTTTTTACCATTTGTAACTCCTCCTTGTTTTCCATTGATTTCTATACTATTATACCAATATTTATAAAATTTACAACAATTACTTTTAAAAAATTGTACAAAAAAGGTATTCACCAACTAAGCAAACACTTTATGTATTGCTTAACTAACGAATACCTTTCCAATTCTATTTTATTAACACATCATGTTTTATTTTGGTAATATATTGTGTTCTTATATTGTTTTTAGTTAAGAGCTTGTCTCATACATGTAAACACGCCATTTGGCCAAGTTGTTGGATTGCAGTAACATGTTCCTACACCTGTAATTGTAGCACCATGATAGAAACTTCCGTTTGGAGATAAATATCTTAAACCTAATAAACTAATCATAGCTTCAAAACCTTCTTCATCTGATGAATATGGAATTAAATGTCCTCCAGACATCAAACTTGAATAATTATGTGTGTTTTGATGTTGGGGTGCTGAACACCAACCAGATTCAATTCCACAAATTCCTAAAACAAATATCTCGTTAACGCTATATTTTTGGCAACAATCCCAAATAAATCCAGCATTTCTAGCTAATATTCCAGTTGAATCACATCTCATGTTTTGTACAAAAGTTATGAAATCTTCTCTTGATAAACCAGTAGGTACTGATACGTCCATATCAAAACTGATTTGTACATCTTCTATTCCTATATGTTGTTCTAATTCATCATATACACTTTCTGGTTGTGCTTCTGGATTGCTATTTACATATACGTTCTCTCTGTCTACAGATGAACGACTTGATGCTGTTTCGTCTGAATCAACTACTGCCATTCTAGTTTCTTGTATAGTTGTTTCACTACTTGATTCTGGTTCACCTACTGTTTCAACGACTTCTACATCTGCTGTTTCAGTATTCTCTATGTTTTCTACGTTTTCTACGTTTTCTACGTTTTCTACTTCATTATTTTCCACATTTTCTATTTCACTGTTATCTGTTTCTACAGCTTCACTATTTTCTGCTTCTACTACCTCATTGTTCTCTATATTTGATGCATCTACTACTTCACTATTTTCTACATTTGCTATTTTAGCATTTTCTATATTTTCTGCTGTTTTTAATAAATCAGTATCTTTCTTTTGAAATACAAATATAGCTGATACAACTGCAGTGATTAATAAAACTGTAACCACTGTCATTATAATTATAATCTTTTTACTTTTCATATTTTATAATTCCTCCCTTAATGTGTTTATAAAAATTTCTTACTTTTTATTCTATAAACCTCTCTTTTTTAATGTCACAATACATTTCCTATTTTAACATATTTTGTCTCAAATGTCAAAATATATTTCACAATAAATGAAAAAAACTAATCCCCTATTACTACTGTGTAGTTTAATATAAGAATTATACTAAACCCTAACCTTACTCTCTTTCTCTCTAGCAATTTTGCAAATTAAGTCAGCAGTTTTCTCAACACCTAAAGTATCACTATTAATACAAATATCATAATTAGAATTATCTTTCCAGTCGCTATCAGTATAATACTTATAATGATTTGCTCTTAATTTATCGATTCTAATGATTTCTTTTTCAGCTTTATTTTTATCTAATCCATAAATATCAGTAGCTCTTTTTATTCTATCCTTCATATCACTATAAATGAACACCCTAACAATATTGTTCATATCTTTTAATATAAAATTTGAACATCTACCTATAATAACACAAGACTCTTTGTTGGCAATTTCCTTAATTAATTCTGATTCCTTTACAAATAATTCATCAGCATTATTCATTCCAAAGTAATATCCACTATTTAAACTATCCATAATGTTTCTTCTTTGTTCGTTATTCTCAATATATTCTTCTGATAAACCAGTTTTTTGTGCTAGCTTCACAATAAAATCTTTATCATATAATTTTATTCCTAGTTGATCTGCAATCAATCTTCCAACGTATCTTCCTCCAGAGCCATATTCTCTTGATATAGTAATAACAATATGTTCACTTAATTTATTGTCTGTACTCGTATCATCAATTAGTGCTTCCTCTCTTGTTTTCCATTTGTTTAAATTTTTAATCTCAACTATTAGTAAAATAGTTGCAAGAACGAAGGAAAGCCCATCAGCTACTGCTCCTGAATATAGAAGCCCCATAATTCCAAATGTTTTACCTAATATAAACATTGCTGGTATTAAAAACAATATTTGTCTTGATAATGATAATACTGCGCTTCTACTACTCTTGCCAATTGCTTGGAAGAATATTCCAGCTGGTAATTGAACACCTGTACAAATACATAGTAACAAATATATTCTGAAAGTTAAGCACGCAAATTCCATATAATTGCTATCACCATTACCAAATATTAAAATAAGCTTATCTGGTATTGTTTGGAATATAATGAATGCTACTGCCATAATTACAACGCTTATTTTTAGCACGATTTTTAATGTTTGTTTTACCCTATCAAATTTTTTAGCACCATAATTATAACCCCAAATTGGTTGAGAACCTACTGCAATTCCAAGAACAATGCTATTTAAAATTTGACTAACCTTCATAACAATTCCTAACACCGTAATTGGAATTTCAGATCCAAATTTAGATTCCATACCATATTTTCCAAGTAGGTTATTTGCAACTGATGCTAATAATACAAAGCTCATTTGAGTGATAAAACTACTAATTCCTAATAGTATCACTTTCTTACATACAGCAATTTTTAGTTTTAATGCTTCTTTATTTATTGTAATTGATTTAAACTTTTTAATGTACATACCATTTATTGCAAAGCTTATAAATTGGCTGAGTACCGTTGCTATAGCAGCTCCTTCTACTCCCATTTTAAATACAAAAATAAAAATTGGGTCTAAAATAATATTTAGCACTGCACCTGAAACCATTGATATCATTGAATATTTAGGGCTTCCATCTGCTCTTATGATAGAGTTTAAACTTGTTCCTACCATTACAAAAGGCAACCCTATTGCTATAATTCTTCCATACGCCGTTGCGTAATTTCTTAAATTATCTGTACATCCAAATAGATTTAAAAGCTGTGGTAAAAATATTAATGCGAAAGTAGTTAATAGTACTGACACAATAGTTGCTAATATAATTCCATTTGCTACACCTTTTGCAGCTTCATCTTTTTTCTTTTCCCCTAACTTTAGACTTAAATATGCAGATGCACCGTCTCCTAACATTAATGAAAATGCAAGTGCTATAATAGATAATGGGAACACTACATTAGTTGCTCCATTACCTAACATTCCAACTCCTCGACCAATAAATATTTGGTCAACTATGTTATATAATGAATTTACCAGCATTGATATAACGCATGGGATTGAAAATTTACGAATTAATTTTGATATTTTTTCTGTTCCTAAAATGTTTTCTTCCTTATCCATTTTTATCTCCTTTTCTTATATATTTTTTCTATTTTGATTCTATGTTTTAACTAGGCACAACGGAGATTATATCATAAAAAGGAACTTTTTTCAAACGATTCTTTGTTAATTTTGGAATTGGATTAGACCATAAATTTACAATTTCGTACTAATATGAATAGTTTCCACATCAACCCCAATTTCCCTGCAAACAATATTCTGAATTTGTGCTACATCTGATTCCTCAAGCTTACTAGCTTTAACTATTACACTAGTACTATTATAATTAACAAAAATAACTACATTTTCAAACCCCAAATTCTTTATTAAATTCTCTGCAATCATTATTGCATTCTTCTGATTATTTATATTAGCAATTTCCTGAGTTGATATATTTTTCTGCTCTGCGGAAATAGAACCTCCCTCTAATAATTTCTGATATGTTTCTACCATTTGTGAAAACATCTTATCCCTTTCCATTTTAGACGTAACAAAATAATCTGTTCCACTTGCACTTGATGCTGTTTCTTTAGTCTCCGTATTTTTTTCTGTTTTATTTACATCTGTAACATTGTCTTTTTTTGTGCTAGCTTCCTTGCTTGTGGAAGTACTACTTGCAGATGTAGTACTTGTGGTCTTTTCTGTATTGCTATTTACAGCACTTTCAGCTGTTTCTGTCTTACTAATTTTATCATCATTTGATGAATTATTATTTTTTCCCTCTGAGCTTACTTTTGAATTTTGAACCTCTTCAGATTTTTTATTATCACCTTCTTGTTGAACTGTATTATTGCTATTTACAAGCTTTGCATCTCCTATTCCAGCTACTTTTTCTGCATCCATAAGAGCCCCTGTTTCAAGAGTATTTGTCATATTAGGATTAAAACTCATATACCCAACCGTAATTAGCATCAAAGCTAATACAGACAAAATCACTTGATTTCTTTTTAGTATTTTCATAATTACTCACCAACCCTTTCCATTTTCATTTCAAATACTTGAATCTTATGTGTCGGCAATCCTGTCGCCGCTTCTACGACCTGTACAATATTGCTTTTAACAACCCCATTATTTGCTCCAACAGCTAGTATTACCGCTCCTTTTATTTCAGGAGTAATAACGCTACTTGTAACTATACTCCTTTGTCCATTACTTTCTTCATACACCACTTCCTTTTTACTTGAGTTTTCATTAATTGTTCTCACCCCGTCCTTGAACATCTTCTTCTTGTGTAACGCTTTGCTGATTATCTTCATTATACATTGGCACAACTTTATTGGTTTCTGAATATGTAATAAGAACCTTTGCGTCGCCAACTCCATCAAGATTTCTCAAAATATCCTCAAGTTGTTTCTCCAAAGTATTGCCTTCTGACGTAGCATTGCTGGTTGGCAGGGTATTAGATTCAGCTAATACAATTGGATTATTTTCCTTTTTTTCATTTTTCTTATTTCCGTTCCATATATAATTAATGAATAATATTGTAGCTATAAGAATTATCAAAAAAACCACGAGGTTCTCAATCGTTCTCTTATTTGCTTGTCCATCAGCTTTAGCTAGGAATTTATTTTTAAAATTTTCCAAATTTCTCACTCCTCCTTCACACTACAACATTATACAGAATTATTTGCATACATTTTACCCTACGTTATTACAATGTTGCTTTCGTTTACATCATATACCCCACTTAAATATTCCTTTAACTTCCTTTTTTCACTTTCTGTAAGAATAGACACTTCTTCTTTTTTCTCATCTTTTCCACTCCCCCCCAAGCTAATTTTTATATTTTCTATATTTTCGATGATTGTTGTTGTATTCTCATAGTTTCCATTTCCTACATTATCATTTGACTTGCCTACAATTTTTATTTCTATTTTATTTAGAGTGTAGTCATCATTATTTAGAATATCTATATTAACATCTCCAACAGTATATCCCTTTTGGCTAACTTTAGACTTAATGTCTACTTTCAAATTTTCCATATAAATTTTCTTTATGGCATTATCATTATCTATAGTAATTGCCGAAGTAGCTATAGCTCCTTCACTTGTGTTGTCTATATATGAATTCCACTCATTCATCTTTAAGCTATTACCACTCATTTTATTTATAACTGGTGATATGATACTAAATAATATAAACACACCTACCACTACTTTCACATATTTTCCATTTGAATTACTTGGAACCAACATTTCTATTACTGTAGCTATTATAACTGCTACTATAACTCCTTGAGCCCAGTTACTTACAAATCCCATAGCCTTACATATAATCCAATTTTCAATCTATCAAATAGATTAGCTTGAACTATTTCCTTATATAATAAATTTAGGTTTTTAAGAAGGATATGCCTATAAACCTTTATGTAATTATAATTTTTTGATGGCTAACTGCACACCTACCACATAAACTGTAACAGTTTTTTTAATGATTTAATTATACATAGCACCACTATTTGAAATTCTTACTACCAGAGTAACACCTATAATTAGCATGACCGATACACTACACAGTACACCTAATAGCAATTTAAATGTATCTCCCATACTTTCTAATAACTTGATAATTTTTCCATCTGCAATTGGTTGACATAGTGCTGAGCCTAAATAATATGTTGCCATTAATACTACTAACTTTATAATAGGACCTATACATATTCCAATTATAACTATCACTCCAACAATTCCTAATGCATTTTTAAGAATAATACTGCATCCTAAAACTGTATCGACAGCATCACCTAAAATCTTACCAACCACGGGAATAAAGTTTGAAACTGCAGTTTTTGTAGTTTTTGCAGTTATTCCATCTACACTACTACTTAGACTTCCCTCTAAAGAAGTTACCCCTACAAACAGAGTTAATACAACTCCCAAAACCCATATAGTACTAGATTTAAAAAACTTTGAAAGCTTGTCAATTTGTACTTTTTCTGATATTTGCGATATTATTCCTAGGGCTGTAGACACAAGTACTATTGGAATTATCACATTAACTATAAAATTTCCAATCAGAGTAATCATAAACAGTATAATTGGCTCAATCATTCCTGCTGAAACTATGCTTCCTGTTGTTATCATTAGGGTAATTAAAATTGGAGTTAATAGATTAATAAAAGAAACTAGGTTTTGTATAGATTCTTTTACCATGCAAATTATATCCGAAAAATTTTTCATAACTAAAGCTACAATTAATGTATATTGAATGTAGTATGCTACTTGAGCTACTCCCTTATTATTTAGTCCATCACTTATACTTTTTAGGATACCGTGAATTACGATTATTACTATTATTGTTCCTAGAGTTACGGCCGAATTAAATATTTCCTTTCCTAATAAACTCCACAGAAACCTAATCAATCGGACATTGTCTATTGTTCCAGAAATAGCTGTTGATAGTAGATTATTTAAATCTACATCTGGCATTGATTCTTTTGTATATGATTCTGCCTCTTTTATGAAATCCGCTATGTTTAAATTTTCTTTTTGTGTATTTATTATTTCATTGGTACTTTCCTCATTCGAACCAGATTTTTGAACTGCTATACATTTTGTATAATTACCACTGCTTATGAAAATTGCCAATTCAAAAAGAATTGTTAGTATTATAATTTTTTTCATTTTCTCACCTTTTAATCTAAAAAAGATTTGCTATGGCAGTATTTTTATTACAGTTTCCAATAAACTTGAAATGATTGGCACTGAAACAGAGATAATAATTACCTTTCCACCAATATCCATTTTATTGGCAATTGCAGTTTCACCGACAATCCTTGCATATACTAACTGCAAACTCGGTTAATATTGCTATCCCTGTTATCTTTAACAAAAGCATTATGAAGGTTGAGTTTATAGCTGTCTTACTTGCTAGATTATTTAGTAGATTTACTACATCAAATAGTTTGTCGAATACTAATATTAAAATCAGAACGCTTGCAGACAACGAGGCATATAATGCAAATTCAGGCTTGTACTGCTTTAGTATGATAATTATTACTAGTGAGACTAGCCCTATTCCTATTATTTTTACTATTTCCATCTTTTGTGCTCCTTTCTTTTTTAATTGGGGACGGAGTTTTAAATTGGGGACGTTTAAATTGGGGACGGAGAAGATTTTAAAAACGTCCCCAATTTAAAACTCCGTCCCCAATTTAACTTCCCCAAATTTCATAAATTAAACATAGTTTTGACCGTATTAAACAGTGTATTAATTTCCTTTATAACCATGGTTAACACAATTACTAAACCCGCTAGAGTAGTCATCATAGCTTGATCCTCACGCCCAGCTTTAGCTAGTACTTGATGAAGGACTGCAACCATAATTCCAACACCTGCAATTTTAAACAATAAATCAACATTCATTCGAATTACCAACCCTTTCGTTATAAAGTAAGTATTTTAGTATTTCTTGCCTTTATATAATAATTCTAATTAGTATTATTTGTAACGTTACATATCATTTGCCTTTAAAAATATATTCATTCCAATTTGCTATATGTAATTTATCTTTTTTAAATGAGAACAATTACTATTATCAAACCAACTATCGCCCCTAATTTCTGGTACATTTTTTCGTTCTTACTTTTTTCTTCATCTGCCTCATTAATCTGACTATCTAAAAATTCTGTTACTAATTTTATTTGGTTAAGCTGTCCCTCTATATCAGTTTTTCCAAGTAGCTTACCTAGAGTTTTTATGCAATCTTTATCTTCATTATTTAGTTCCTCTCCATTTAATTCAACAGACCTTTCCCAAGCCTCACCAACCGTAATATTTTCCTTATTTACGATATTTACTGTATCTTCAAATACTCTACTAGCCGTACCATGTATTTTTTTTGATATTTCTTTAAATATCTCTGGCAATGTCTCATAAGAAAAGTTTATTTTTACTTCGAAGATATTTAATGCTTTTTTTAGTTCTTTTAATACTTTTACCCTATTTGAATATCTTTTAGAAATTAATACTCCTATCATCGTGCTTGTACAAAATAGTATTGTTAAAAGAATAAATTTTAACATAAACATAGCCCACACCTCTGTAATATAAATTATATTCGGGTGCGAGCTGTTTTAGAACAAAAAATTATGAAATTTAATTACCGTTTTGGAAAATACTTATTTAAAACCGTGCTATATACAGATTTAAGATAGTCAGGTTTTAGACCTGCATCTACTCCTTCATCATATATTTTTTTCAATACAGTATCCATAAATTCTATAGTTGCTGGATGTTTTAGTACAGGTCCTGGCTTCTCTACATTTTCCCAATATTCAAGAGGCTCCTTATGGTTCCAACTTTTTCCGTTATATACCATTCCTGCAGATATTTTATCACAAACTGCCTCTACAATATATGGATATGGTAAAAACACTGGATGTCTTCCTTTTTTATCTACATCTTCCCAATACTCAAAGTGGTGTTTATTCCTTCCCTTATGGTGTAACCAGGATAAACTATACCCTTTATCCTCTCTACATACATGCAAAGGACTTCTTTTACCATTATAATATTTCACGCTCTCAAAAAACTCTGTTGGAGAATATTTAGAAAGATCATGTAAAAGTCCTCTCCAAGGTATTCCTGCTTTTATTGATAGTTTAAATACATACCATCTATGTTTATTTACTAGACAAAAGTGTTTCCATATTTTTGTTACTAGGTTTAATTCTCCCATTTATATCATTTCCTTTCTGGTTTTGAATTCAATACTTAGTAATCTTATGTTTAACTCTCTTGTAGTAATAATATCACATTTTATCAGGTTTTTCAAGAACAATAGTGGACATTATGAAATCTGCAAAAGAAGAGTTACAGGTCAGCCTGGGGCTTTTGCAATAAGCCGTCCAATATAAGAATTTGTCTTACATTACCTTCTTTATACATCCCTTTTTATCCTTATCTAAAAATATAATTTTCTCAAAAACGCCTAGCTGTATAAGCTTGTTTATTTCTGGATTTAGCTTTAAATCTTGAAAGCTACTGCCATGAGCAGTAAAAATCCCCCTAACACCAGAACAAATTGCATAGTTGATTACTTCACTATCCTCCTTATTTCCAATCTCATCTGCAACAATTACCTGTGGAGCAAGCGAACGCACAGCCATTCTTATTCCTAAAGTTTTAGGTATATTATCTAACACGTCTGTTCGCATACCTACGTCATTTTGTGGAATTCCCCTATGCATTGCTGCAATTTCTCCCCTCTCATCAATAACAGAAACCGTAAGTCCTTTAAATTTTATCTCAGGTATTCCATTACTAATTTTTTTTACCAAATCCCTTAAGATTGTGGTTTTGCCAGCCCCTGGGGGCGATACTATTAAAGTATTATATACATCATTACTAAAAATATTTATAACATATTGTAATAGTCCTAAACTACAATCTGGAATCTCCCTTGCAATTCTAACATTTAGCGAGTACAAATTAGTAATATTAGTAACCTTTCCTTCTTTTACAACAGCACTTCCACCTATCCCCACTCTATGACCACCTGGGATAGTAATAAAACCGTTGCATATTTGATTTTGATATGTATATATTGAATTATCACAAAAGCTTTGTAATATGTTTAATATCTCCTCCGTACTTACTAGATATTTTAATATTAGTTCACTTGAACTCATCTTTAATATTACTGGTTTACCAACTCTTATTCTAATTTCTTCAACCTTCTCATAATTTACATTATTCATGGCTTGTACCAATTCTTCTGGGAAGCATTTAATTATAATCGACTTCAATGTCTCTAAGGTTCTCATTCGTACACATATAATCCATTTTTCAAAATACTATCTGGATTATTTCCTTTCTTTTTTATTTTCCTAATACATTTGCGCTGTGAATTTGCTTCACTAATAATATAATATGCGATTACTGAAGTTTTAGAACTATAAATCGGGACGGTCTTGTTTTGTTTCAAATTTGAAACATTTTTGGAACGGTCTTGTTTCATTAAATTTTAATGAATTGAGCACTTAAGTAGCTCACCACGAAAAGCATGGGAGTCTGAACAACTATAACCAATTGTTACTAGTCTGCCATTTTTTCTAAGTAGTCCAATATAAGAATTATGTAATCGCTTACAATATATTGACAATGTAGCAACCACTTTGTTACAATTCAGGTGCCCATAATGTTGATGAAATATATTAATACTCCGTTCGTTTGCTGGCGCTATGATATGTGAAAAAGACGTTAGGTGGGAGCGCCAAACTGCGCACTCCACTTCGTATTAATATATTTCATCAACATTATGGGCACCTGAATTGTAACACCACTTTAAATAAGAATACAAAAATAATGTAAAATAGTATGCATTATTACGATAAATAGTTTATAATGTTGTAAACTGGTTATAAATAACAGAATAAAAATTATTTCTAATAAAGTTCTTAAATTTAAGTAAAACAAGGAGGTAAAATATGTGTTTAAATAAGTATAAAAATATACAATTAACTAATCAAATAGATGAAGCAAACTGTATAACACACTCAGGTAGATTCCATGTGGATGATGTTATATCAACAATATTTTTAAGTAAGATAATTGATAACGTAATTTTATTAAGAGTTCCTACTATAGGTAATAAAGATGTAAAAGATAAAATTGTTTATGATATAGGGTTAGGGGAATTTGATCATCATCAAAAAAATAGAAATGGTCAAAGAAATAATGGAATATTTTATTCGTCTATAGGTCTATTATGGAGAAAATTTGGTAAGGAATACTTGAAAAAAATAGGAGTTAAATACATAGATAAAACCTTTGAATATATGGATAAGGAATTAATACAAAATATTGATGCAACAGACAATATGCAATTTGAATATGTAGAAAATAAAATATCTCCTGATTTTGTCAAGTTGTGTAATCCTCGGATGGAATGAAGAAATCTCAGAAGACGAGGCTTTTTTAAATGCACTGAGTTTAGCAGATGGCTTTTGGGAGGTTTATATAAAAAATGCAATAGCTGAAGTAGAAGGAATAGAAATTGTTTTAGATAAGGCAACAAATTGTAACGATTATTATTTAATATTTGACAAAGAAATGCCCTACAAAAAAGCATTTCAGCTATCTGATAATAAGAAAATAAAATATGTAATATATAAATCCAGAAGGGAAGGATACGAAATTAGAACCGTGACAGATGCATGTGAATTTAAAGATGAACTAGTTTTATCTAAAGACATAAATGCTTCAAAAAAAATAACAGGAATAAACGAATTAATATATGTAGATAATCATGGAAAACTATGTTGTACAGAAACTTTAGATAGCGCAATTCAACTTGTAAAATATAATGAAAATGAAATCAAATAAAAGTGTACGGAGTTTTTTTATGTCATATGCAGGTAGTCGCTAAAACTGTAACTTCTCAGTTGTGAAATTAAGTTTTTTACTCAAAAACTCTATTCAAAATAAAAATCGTGTGCTATAATCGAAAAGGTAATTTCTATAATTGCTTTTTTGATGAAATTAAGTTTTATAATTTCGTCAACATAAAATTTTAGCACAATTTTGGCACAATCGTTTCGACACACAACACTGAAAAAACACTAATAGCAACAAAGTTCCAAAAAGTGAAAAAGCAGCTAGAATTTATAGAACAATAGCGGACATTACGAAATCTGCAAAAGAAAAAATATATTGCAAATGTCCGCGTATAATTGTTCGCGTGCGAAATTTTTGCAAGAAAATTTCTGTACAACCGTTAGCGAAGCTTTTTATATAATAGGAAAGCTCTATAAGTTAATTTATACTCTATACTAGAACTTTCCTATTATATAAAAAAGGCTGAAAAGCCTTGAAAATGAAAAAAAATTAAGAAGGGAGAGATAAAATTTGAGTGGACATTCAAAATGGCATAACATTCAAGCAAAAAAAGGAAAGGCAGACGCTGCCAGAGGAAAAATATTCACAAAGCTAGGAAGAGAAATATTAGTAGCAGTAAAACAAGGTGGACCAGATCCAGCAGGAAATTCAAAATTAAAAGACGTAATAGCTAAATGTAAGGCTGCAAATATGCCAAACGATACTATAAATAATGCTATAAAGAAAGCCTCTGGTGCTGGAAATACAGCAAATTATGAGGAAGTAATTTATGAAGGATATGGGCCAAACGGCGTAGCAGTTATAGTTGAAGGAAGCACAGATAATAAAAATAGAACAGCTGCAGATGTACGTCACGCATTTGATAAATCAGGAGGAAACTTAGGAACAACAGGTTGCGTATCATATATGTTCAACAAAAAAGGAGTAATTGTAATTGATAAAGAATCAACTTCATTATCTGAAGATGAATTAATGATGATAGCTTTAGATAGTGGTGCAGAGGATTTCTCTTCAGAAGACGAAGTTTATGAAATAACAACTGCTCCTGAGGATTTCTCTAGTGTACGTGAAAAATTAGAAGAGCAAGGTTTGGAATTTTTAGAGGCTGATGTTCAAATGGTTCCAACTACATATACCTCACTTGATGAACATGGTGCAGCAAAAATGCAAAGATTCTTGGATATGCTAGACGATTTAGATGATGTAACTAATGTATATCATAATTGGGAAGAATAGGTGTATAAATAAAAAAATCTTTAATTTTCTTTGGAGTACAATGTGCTCCACTACGAAGTGATTTCTTTCCTGTTGTACAAGAAATAAGAAAATTTCTGATTTTTTTTGAGCACTTAAATAGCCCTCTACGAATATTCTCATTCGACCGCTTCGTAGAAGGCTACTTAAGTGCTCCACTTATATTTTCTATTTTAATTCTATTATTTCAAATTTGCCTCTGCATTTAGCACATCTGTATTTTCTTACAAAGTTCTTTTGTATTCTTTGCCTATAAAATTCCTGTTTACAACCTTGGCACACAATTTTGTAATTATACTTTTCTTTTTCTATATACTTAATATTACTTTTTTCAAAGTCCTTCCTCTTATCTCCTACTCTTGATATATTATATCCATAACTAATATTTATTAGGTTGGCATATTTTTTAAATTCCACACCATGATTATTGCAGTACGGCATACAATGTATCAACTCGTGCATTATTGTGTTTTTTATAATACTATCTTCAAGCTCTAAAACCCATTGGCTAATTTCGATATGATGTTTATTAAATCTTTCGTATTTTATTACTTTTCTATTTCCGCTCTTGCTAATTACTTTATAATTTTTATCCGGCTCCTCTTGCTTGCAACAGCCATACCTTTTGTTATTTCTTTTTGAAATTGATATTTCTATTTTGCCATATTTCTTCTCATTCAATATATCTATTCCAATTTTATTTAGTTCATTTACGCACTTAAAAAATAGTTTGCTTAATTTTTGCTCCATTTTTAAATTCTCCTATTTGTTCAAAATCTTTTCATTTTCTTCAATTCCTCTTTCAATTCAATTGGAACCCTATATGACTCCCTCATTTTTTGTAATGTTTTATTGAAAGTAAATGTATCTAAATTATTATTTCCTTTTAAATACTTCATAGCTTTATCATTAAATTTTATACCTATTTCAGCCAAGGTCCAACTAACTGCCATTTCTGCATAGTAGCCTTTGTTTGTTACATTGTCCAACCTAGATATTACACCATCTACATATTCCTCAACAATAAAATTATCTAACATTGTAGTTACTGCATATCTAACCTCAAATTGATTTGGTGATTTTAAATATGGCGCAATAAAGTCCCACAACATCATTCTTTCCTGTTTCTTCCTTACCTTTAATGTTGAACAAACTACGTCGTTTATTAGCCAGTTTGTAATTTGTGGAATGTATAACTTCATATATTCCAATTTTTCCTTCAAGTCCATTTTACAATATGCTATAACCAAACCTTCCATTATAATTTCTTCAATATACTTATTATCCTTTTGCTTATTTCCTTCATCTATATAATTTCTATATTCACTACTAACTGCAATTTCTTTAGCTTTTTTTCTAAGTTCTGGGATTCTTATCCCCAAAATCATATTAATATCTACATCTGGACACGTTTTAGCTGTCATTTTTGCAAATTCTTTATCCGATATTTTTACTAGTTCATCCCTTATCTCTTTGTACATTACTATTCACCTCTATATTCTATTTTTCTATTCTTTATTCTATATTTTTTTGATTTTATTACATCTCCATAATACTACGCGGATTAAATATATAAATCCAAACATCAGCAACTCCACTGTACCAATTTGCCAAATCCCTCTTTGTACAAAAGCCAATACCAGTTGTATTTATCTTGACTATTCCATTATTATGTTTTTACCTATAACCCAATTATATGCAAAAAATGCAGGTGAGAACACCTGCATTTTTGCTTAGGATTTCAAGTAGACAATCAGAGCATCCAGTGCTCTGTAGAACGCATCGATGTGCTGTGGCACATCCATAGGTTCTGCATTAAGTAGTTTAAGCGCAGTTTCTTCAACAGCTATAGCCTTCATCTGACCTTCACTGTTGTCGCCATCAAGACTACAATCTAAACAACAATCATTTTGAAAAATTGATACCTCACCATAAATGTGAGCTACTGCTGCTTTAAAAGTAGTGGTCCGAGTTGCGTTTTTAGCTTGTTCTACGAAGTATAAAATCCTTCTAAGATAGGTTCCTTTCATTTAGGGAACCTCCTTTCTATAAATTGATGTTCTTATTTTATCATTTTTTATTTATTATGTCAACTCTTTGTTGTTTTTTTTTTGCGATTAGCATAATTCTTGTTACTGGTCAGCCATTATTGTTGAGTAGTCCAATATAAGAATTATGTAAGAACAGAAAAACATATTAACAATGGAGCTCTGAACGCGCAGTTTGGCAAGGTTTGTCAAAAGATGCAAAAGGAATAAACCATATCAAAACTTTACACTATTTTCAAATTTCTTTTGCCTTTTGATAAAGCCGAGCCAGCAAGTTTGCGGAATGTTAATATGTTTTTTTGTGATTACATAATTATTATATTGGACGGCTTATTGCAAAAGCACCAAGCCTGACCCATAATTTGTTTTTACAGCTTAAATTGCAATAATATCCTTTATAACTTCCCCCGCAATAATTAACCCTGCTACTGATGGCACAAAAGAAATACTACCGGGAACTTGATTCCTAATTGAACATTTCCTTTTAGTACCTGGAGGACACACACAATTATTTTTGCAACTTGTTTCTTCAGTTTCTGCTGGTTTTATTGGTTCCTCTTTAGAATAAACCACCTTCAATTTCTGTATACCTCTTGCCCTTAATTCTTTCCTCATTACTTTTGCTAATGGACATACACTTGTTTTGTAAATATCTGCAACTTCAAATTTTGTTGGATCAAGTTTATTACCAGTCCCCATGCTAGAAATTATTGGAATATTTAGCCTATTTGCTCTAACCACTAATTCTATCTTTGCCGTAACAGTATCTACGCTATCTACTATATAATTAACTGTATTATCTAGTATCTCTGGGCTATTTGGCATAAAAAATTCTTGATATATTTCCACTCTTGCATTTGGATTTATGTCTAGTATTCTATCTTTCGCTACTTCTACTTTTTGTTTGCCTATGGTACTCCTCGTAGCTATAATTTGCCTATTTATATTAGTTAAGCATACTTTATCATCATCTACCAAAATAAAATTCTGTATGCCTGCTCTTGCTAAACCTTCTACTACGTATGAACCCACACCACCAATTCCAAAGATAGCCACCTTTGAATTATTTAGCTTTTTTATCGCATCTTTTCCTATTATTAATTCTGTTCTTGAAAACTGATTCATTATTATATCTCCTTTATTAATCTTCTTGAAAAATTAATTCATTATTGGACAACCACAATTCTCCATTTATTTTAGAATTCCAACTTAATAACAGTTGGTCTACCATGTGGGCAAGTATATGGATTTTTTAGCTTAAGCAGTCTATCTAATAATTTATGAACCTCATTTTCAGCTAAATCCATATTAGCTTTAACCGCAGCCTTGCATGCAACAGTTGCTATAAACCTTTCCTCAATATCCTTTATAGTACTCCTCTCTTTAGTAAGCATTTCATCCAAAATATCCAGAAAAATATTTTTAGTATCTATTTTTGTTTTGTATTCTATATCTGGTATACCATTTATCTTTAACGAGTTATCACCAAAAGGCTCTACGTCAAAGCCATAATTTTGAAACAACTCTAAATTGTTTTGTATAAACTCCATCTCCTTATGTGTTAAATTAACTATTTCAGGGATTAGCATCAACTGACTATTATTGCACATATTATTCTTAAAATTATCTTTTATTTGCTCGTACAACACTCTCTCGTGGGCAGCATGCTGGTCTACTAAATACAATTCCTTATCTATCTCAAGCATAATAAATGTTCTAAATACTATTCCGATATATTTATAGTTAACATTTCTTATTTTATCTCTATTTATTAAATCTATTCTATCAGAGTCACCTATATTTACCAATTTGGAATTTGACATATCCTCTATTGGAAGACCTAATTTTGACGTATCTAAGTATTTAGAAGCTGATGTACTATCTCTACCACTCCCATCATTAGTAGTATTTCCTATATTTTTATTTTCATTATTTTCTGTTTTAGTACTAAAATCCTTTTTGCCGAAATAATCATTATTCAGTTTGCTGGTTTCTTCTTTGTTATTATAATGATTAGTTAAAAACTTAAGCTCGTTTTCAATATATGATGTCTTATTATTTTCAAGTTCGTTATTTCCTAGAAATTCTTTATTTAGCAACGCTCCTTTTATAGCATGATACATAACCCTATAGAGCGCCTGCTCATCTTTAAATCTAACTTCCATCTTTGTAGGATGCACATTTACATCATAGTACTCTGCTGGCATTTCCATATTTAATATAAAGAAGCCATACTTTCCTATACCTGTCCCACCTTTAAATGCTTGGTCTGCGCTACTTGTTAACATTTGATTTTTAATGTTTCTTTTGTTTAAAAATAGAATCTGATTTTTCCTACTATCCTTTGCAATAAGTGTATTTCCAACAACACCTGTTACGCTAATTTCTCCTTCTTGATGATTAACCTCTATAAGATTATCTTTTACCTCTTTTCCATACAATGTATATATCACATCTTCAATCTTACCATTTCCACTTGACTGAAACACATTTTTTCCATCGTTTATAAGCTTCAAACTGACATCTAAATTTGCCAAGGCCATCTTTTGAATTAACTCTTTTATATACCTAAATTCTGTCGCATCATTCTTTAAAAATTTGTATCTAACTGGTGTATTGAAAAAAAGATTTTCTACTGTAATTGTCGTACCAATTTGACATCCTACTTCCTCTTTATTAAGTATTTCATCTGCTTCTGCAATAAGTTTTACCCCCACAGGCATATCTTTTGTTCTAGATACAATAGTCAATCTTGAAATTGCTACGATGCTTGCTAAAGCTTCTCCTCTAAATCCCATGGTATATGTTCTTTCCAAATCTTCTATTTTTCTTATCTTACTTGTAGCATGCCTTTCAAGTGCTATTGGCATATCTTCTGGCTCTATTCCCTTTCCGTTGTCTGAAATTCTTATGAAGGTTTTTCCTCCATTTTTTATTTCTATAACAATATTCTTTGCTCCTGCATCGATTGAATTTTCAACTAATTCTTTTACAACGTTTGCCGGTCTTTCTATTACTTCGCCTGCTGCTATTTTATTAATTGTTAATTCATCTAATAATACTATGTTTCCCATTTAATTATCTCATTTCCCTTCATTCCTTCAACTGTTTTTCGCTATTATATAACAATTTTCCAATTCTAACAACAAATGTAGATTATTTTTTTCAAAAGTTGTGACTAGTAAATGAAAATGTAGATTATTTTTTTCAAAAGTATTGCAATATTTTACATAATGTGGTACAATGTCTATCACATTCGTTATAAACCAATCCCTTAATTAAGGAGGAAAATTAAAAATGTTGGATGTAGAAACTATTGACCAGATGAGCTCTATCGCCTACAGTTGTTCTTCTGCAAAGAATTCATGGAGTGCATTGATAGAATGCGAATATTTTTCTGATTCTTCATCAGAAGAAATAATGAATTTTGCAAGAAGATTTGCGAAAACTGTACAATTCCTAATGGCTACAGGAAAGGATTTTTCAGAATGCATAGTAGAAGCTGCACAAGCATCCAATCTGGAAAAGATTGGAGCTAATCAAAAATTCCGTGCTCTCGAACTGCTTATAGCCATTTGGAAGTATGGCGATCAGCTATCAATTTGGTCAGAAAAGCCAGCTAATTTATACGAGTTTCTGACAGCTTAAGTTGGAATTGGGGACGGAGATTTTTTTAATTTCTCCGTCCCCAATTTATTTGAAAAATTCTCCGTCCCCAGTTTAAAAAATTTGAAAAAATCTCCATCCCCAATTTAAAAATCTCCGTCTCCAGTTTAATTATCTATCTCAATTTTTATTTTCTCAATAAAATCTTCGACAAGCATAGCACCAATATCTCCACTTTCTCTAGAACGTACGCCTACACTATTTGCCTCTACTTCTTTGTCCCCTATTATTAACATATAAGGAACTTTTTGCAATTGTGCTTCTCTAATCTTGTATCCAATTTTTTCATTTCTATCATCAAATTCAACTCTTATGCGATTTTCTCTTAGCTTTTGGACAACTTTGTCTGCATAATCATGTTGATTATCTGTAATTGGCATTACCTTAACTTGAACAGGTGATAACCAAGTTGGGAAATTTCCCTTTGTTTCTTCTATTAGGAATGACATAAATCTATCTGAAGTACCTAAAATTGCTCTGTGTATTACAACTGGTCTATGTTCTTTTCCATCTTCTCCAATATATGTTAAATCAAATCTTTCTGGTAAAGCAAAATCTAGTTGACAAGTAGGAATTGTTATATCGTGATTTAATGCAGTTTTTATTTGAATATCTATTTTTGGTCCATAGAATGCGGCTTCACCTTCAGCCTCATAGAACTCTATATCTAGTTCCTTTAAAATCGCTCTCAACTGACTTTCTGCAGTCTCCCACATTTCATCATTATCTATATATTTTTCTACATTAGCCTTATCTCTTAACGACAATCTATAATTAAATGCAGAAGCAGGGAACCCAAAATCCTTTTGATACACTTCCACAATCAATTTCAAAACCTTACCTACTTCATCTTTAATCTGATCTGGTCTAACAAATAAGTGAGCATCATTTTGACACATTTGACGAACTCTTTCAAGTCCACATACAGAGCCACTACTTTCATACCTAAAATCGTGTGCAAGCTCCCCTATTTTTATTGGCAAATCCCTATATGAACGTAACTCGCTTTTATATATTAACATGTGATGAGGGCAGTTCATAGGTCTTAATACCAACTCTTCTTCATCCATTTTCATTACAGGGAACATATCATCTTTGTAATGAGCCCAATGACCACTTGTTTTATATAGTTCAACATTAGCTAATGAAGGAGTGTATACATGTTGATATCCTAAGGCTAATTCTTTATCTTGAATATATCTTTCTAGCGTTCTCCTAATTGTAGCACCATTAGGTAAGTATATTGGTAGCCCTGAACCTACTAACTTATGAGTCATAAATAATTTTAAATCTTTTCCAATTTTTCTATGATCTCTCTGCTTTGCTTCTTCTAATAATTGTAAGTGTTCTTCTAATTGGCTTGCTTTTGGAAAGGAAATTGCATATATTCTTTGTAGCATTTTATTCTTCTCACTACCTCTCCAATATGCCCCAGATGAACTTAATATTTTTACAGATTTTACTTTACCTGTACTCTCTAAGTGAGGACCAGCACATAAATCTGTGAATTCACCTTGCCTATAAAAACTAATTTCTTCTCCTTCTGGTAAATCGTTTATTAATTCTACCTTATATGGCTCATCTTTCATTAACTCTAAAGCCTCTTGTTTAGGAAGTGAAAACCTTTCTATAGGTAAATTTTCTTTTATAATCTTTTTCATTTCTTCTTCTATCTTAGCCTTGTCTTCATCAGTAAATGGTTTTTCTACATCAAAATCATAGTAGAAGCCTTCGTCTATTGCAGGTCCAATTGCTAACTTAGTTTCTGGAAATAATCTTTTTACAGCTTGTGCCATAATGTGAGATGTTGTGTGCCAATATGCTTTTTTACCATCTATATCACTTTCAAAGGTTAATATCTCTAGTTTGCAATCACTCTCAACCAATGTTCTTAAGTCTTTTACTTCTCCATCTATTTTACCTGCAGTTGCTACCCTTGCTAGACCCTCACTAATTTCCTTTGCAATTTCTAAAATGCTTTTTCCTGGCTCTACTTCTTTAATTGAGCCATCTTTTAATTCAATTTTAACCATACTAATTCCTCCTTTTGGAATAATCTCAAATTTATCTGTTCTATGTTTTCAATATGCGTAATTTTTAGCAAACATTTTGAGATAATTCCTTCATTATTATTGCAACACAAAAGCACTCCTATAAATACATGTGCCTTTGTATTTATAGGAGTGCTAAAGATTTTTTTAACACGGTTCCATCCTAATTTTTACTTAATTTAGACCTTTTAACGTAAGTCATACGGTTAGATTTTTACTCTAACAACATAATGAGGTAGTTTTTCAAATACACTTTTCTAGATTAGCTTTCAGCCTCTTTTGACTAATCCTCTCTTTAGACAGCCCTTATTTTACTTTGTCTCATTTTCGTCTTTCAATATAGGTATATTATACCCTTTTTTTTCGAAATGTCAACTGTTTTTGAGAGAATTGATTAATGTTTAGTTACAATTTGTTACAGTTCAGGTGGTTTACTTTTGCAGGTAGCCATCAAAAATTAAAATTATGCAACCCCAGCCTTTTCAGTTTCAGCTTCTATTACTTTCTCATCAATTTCTCCTACTACATCTTTCATTCTAATAGCATTTATTACTACAACAATCAGACTTATAATTACGTACCAATAAAATGTTATACCTCTACTTAAAAGCATTGCACCACTTAATAGTTTCTCTCCAAATACACTTCCGAATATTCCAAGGAAAACAGTTTCGCTCACACCTACTGAACCTGGCAATGGTAACCCTGAAACTATTGTATATAATACAGCTTGCATAGTAAATATCTGAAAAAAAGTATGTGAGTTCAATCCAAATGCTTTGTATACGAAGAAAGGTACTGAATAGAAAAGAATAATCTGCACGAAAACCCTAAGAATTGCCTTTATAAATTCACTTTTATGTGATTTTATATATACTGAGCTCTCATTATATTTTTCTAGACCTTCTTCTATTCTATCTTTTCTGGCATCAGTATTCTTTAGTTTAAAAATTTTTAATATTCTTATTAATGCGTTAATAACTTTTTTTGTAAGTTTTTTTGAAAAAATGCACATTAGCATGATTGCAAGTGCAAATCCATTTATAGTAAGACCTAGCATAAATAACCAACCAAGTCCTTCTGATAATAAAGTTAGATTTGATAATCCACATATTATACCAAGTGATATTGTACTTATTTGAAAGCCACATAGTTGAACCAGCAAAGCCATTGTAGCGTTTGCACCTGACACTTTTTCTTTTGTCATATAATATATTTCTACTGGTTGTCCTCCTGTTGCTGCTGGAGTTATTGCACTAAAGAAAAAACCTATCAGTGTAAATTTTAGTGCACTTAATAGTGAAATTCTTTCGCCAAACGATTTTAATACACTACGTATATTATATGCTTCTATTGAATAGTATAAAAACATTACAAAAATACCTAAAAATATATAATAACTATTAGCAGATTTTACAATATCAATCAGTCCTTCTATATTCTGTCCTTTAAATAGTAACCAAAATGTAAGTAATATAAGACCTAAAAAAAGCAACAGATTCCTTGATAGTCTTAAGTTTGCACTTTTTCTCATTTCATTTCCTCCAATTCCTAATACAACATTTAAAGTTAACCTTAGAATTTATATTGCAACCTTTTATTACCTAATCTGTAATATTGGCATCCAATATCACTATTCTTTTCAAGAATACAACTTCTCTTAAATTATATCAAACATATTATATCAAACTTGCATCATAATTTTCAACTCATATATTTAAAGAATTGTAAAAACTGTGTTATTCAGTATTATATTCTTCGTAAAATCCATATTAGCTTTAAACTCGTTCTTACATTTTAGTGCATACACATCGGTAGCAAACACATCAATTTCTAGCATTCTTTTAAGCTTTTCATCTTTGTTACTATCTACGAATTTTTTTACGGATGTAATTAAAGGGGCTTTAGTATTATTTGCATTAATCTTTGATAATAACTCCCTTCCCTTATTATTGAATCCAAGAACACGTGCATATGGAAATGTTTCTTTAGACATCTCAATATCATCTTTTGTTATTCCTAACAATGCAGAAATAAGAATTCTTTGAATTCTGGTTTGCGTATATCTCTTACTTTTTACTAAATTAATTAATCCATCTAACGTATTACATGAATTTACTGCATTTTTTATAGTGTACTCCAAACCTTCTGAAACATCAGGTAATTCTGCAATATTATTAATTGACATTTTTCTTAGTACATAGATAATTTCGCTTTCATATCTAGCAAGACTTTTAATCACATTTCCTAATTCAAACTCTTTTACTAGTACATTATAACAAGACTCCGGTACCACTTTTTTTAATTCAGTAAAATTGCCATTTTTAATAAGCTTTCTAATGGCACTTGCACTTGCAAACTGTCCTACTGCTATGTCATCATTATATGCTACTTTTTCTCTCTTTACAGGAGTAATTTCAATATTACCCTTTAGCTTTTTTAAACTCTTTAGATATTCAATAGCTAATATGTTATTAGGGTACTTTAAAACATCTTTATATTTTATGTCATTATCTAAAAATCTATTTACAGCTATCTCCCTAGCTTTTGGGAAAGACACTCCACTTTTCAATTCTTCTTTTAGTAGCTTTATGTATTCTTTGGGTTCTTCTTCAAGCACCTTGGCAATATCGTTCAACGCACTAATATCTTCTGTTTCTGTTCCAAATGATATATCTGTAATAACGCCCATTGCCTCCATTATCTTCACGGCTCCACCGTGCGAAGTTCTCCGCACTGGAAATACTGTAAAGTGTTGGTAGCTCCAAGACCAAATCTACTCCATTTTCCAATGCCATTTTTGCCTTGGTCCATTTGTTTACTAATGAAGTTTCCCCTCTTTGTACAAAGTTTCCACTCATTACACAAACAACTGAAGTTGCTCCTGTTTTTTCTTTTGCTTTTTTTATATGATATAGATGACCGTTGTGAAATGGATTATATTCAGCAATAATTCCTAAATTCCTTTCCATATTTTATTCCTCCTATTTTGCAAGCATAAATTTAAGGTTGTTTGTTATAATTTGTATTCCTTTTGCTTTTTAACAAAATTTGCAAACACTTTAGCGTTTAGAGTTTCATTGTTAATATGTTTTTCTACTTTTATATAATTCTTTTATTGCACTACTCAACGATAATGGCTGACCAGTAACACCTGAAGAATAATAAATTATAACAGTTACTTAAAAAAACTTGTTTATAATCAATTTTACTGCTATAATATCATATATAAGATGTTATCTGCAACTAGAAGGTAACAATTTATTCTTTTTGGTTGTGATATAACTTTAAAATACCGTATGAAAGGAATTAAGAAATGGAAGAAGTTACAATATATACAGATGGAGCCTGTTCTCGGAAATCCTGGACCTGGTGGTTGGGGTAGTGTGCTAATGTATAAAGGTACTAAAAAGGAAATATCAGGGTCTGAGCCTAATACTACAAATAATATTATGGAGGTTACTGCTGTGATAGAAGCATTAAAACTATTAAAGTTTCCATGTAAAGTACTTTTATATAGCGATAGTGCTTATGTGGTTAACTGTTTTAATCAGGGTTGGATATATAATTGGATTAAAAATAATTGGAAGACGTCGAATAATCAACCTGTCAAAAATAAGGAATTGTGGGAAGAATTGTATTCTTTGACGAAAGTTCATAAGGTAACATTTATTAAGGTTAAAGGTCATAGTGATAATGAATTTAATAATAGGTGTGATGAGTTAGCAAGAAATGCTATTCAACATTTATGATTTTTTGATGGATCACTTAAGTTAACAGCATTGCTACGAATGGAGCTTACTTTCATATTGTAAAACAATAAAAAAGCCTCAGGTTTTACCCTATTTTATAGGATGTTTTCTGAGACTTTTTTATATATTATGACTACTTTTCCTTTTTCTATAATTTTTTATCGATTTATCTAACTTGCTTAAATATTTTGTTACTATTCATGTTCTATAACTGTAGAGTAGTAAAATTTCAAAAATTTGTAAGAGCAGATAATCTCAATTCGTTATACCTGAATCTAATTACAGAAGTGCTAAGACAAACCTATGAGCTTATTCTGTTCTTAGTGCCTCCACTGGATCTTTCTTGCTTGCTACTTTAGATGGTATTAATCCTGCAATTACAGTTAATATAATACTTATGACAATAAGTATTACGCCTCCTAATATTGGCAAACTTGTAATTTCAGGAACGCCTGTCAATGTCTTTATCACAATATTAATTGGTATATTTAAAAGAATAGTAACACCTATACCTATTAGCCCTGCTGAGAAACCTACAATAATAGTTTCCGCATTAAATACTCTTGAAATATCTTTCTTAGATGCACCAATTGCCCTTAGTATTCCAATTTCTTTTGTTCTTTCTAGCACTGAAATATATGTTATTATTCCAATCATAATTGAGGAAACTACCAATGAAATGGATACAAATGCTATTAATACATAACTTATCATATTAACTATTGTAGTAACAGATGACATCATCATTCCTACAAAATCAGAATATGTTATGACATTTTCTTCTTTTCCATTATTTTTTTGATTTTCATTATATTTCTCTATTGCATCAGAAATTTTTTCTTTTGCTGTAAAGTCTTTTGGATAAATATTTATTTCAGATGGTTTATCTAAATCAACTGCCCCTAAAGTTTTTAACACACTTTTATATGTTGCATTATTATTTTGAGTATAGCTTGCCATAAAGTTTGCCATTTCCTTCATATCTAAACCTGACATATTGATTTGTTGTTCTGGATTAAGGTTATTATAATCAAATACATTATTTATCTGACCTAAATCCGTTTCATCTATAAATGGTAATCCTGTCAATACATTTATTTCTGAATTTTCTCTTTGTTCTTTAACTATTTCTGAAGCGTTTATCTTATTAATTACATATTCCGTTAAGTTTTTTGAATATCCAATTTCACCTGAAGTTTTTTGTATATTGCTTCCCTCTTTTGCTCTTAATATACCTACAACTTTTATGTTTTCCGCTTCTGCTATCTTTGTCTTCATATATTCTTGATCATTTGACTTGTTTATCCATATTCCATTTGCTTTATCATAGAAATCAGTATTTAATAGAAGTTTAAATGATAGTTTTAAAAAATCATCATAGCTGTATGTTGTAATTTCTTTCTTTTCTACTTCTTCACCATTTTCTATCATTTTCATCATATTCTTTAATTCAGCTTGGCTTTTTAATCCCAAAGCATATAAAGTATAGTCACTAATTTCATTATTTTTATCTACAATCAACACTACCTCATTATACTTCTCTGGCATTTTTCCTGCAATTACGTCGTATTGTGAATTTAATAAGTCATTATTATCTATTAACTCTTTCCATACATTTGTACTTCCAAAAGACATAGATGATGACATAGACATCATTAATGAACTATTTGTATTTTCTTGCGTATCCTCTGCTTGTGCAAGACCTATGCTACTCATTACAGTACTTGGGTTTACTCTTACAATTCCATTAGACACATCCTCACTATATAAATTCAAGTCTAAATTATAACTATATTGTATTGCATTTGCATTTTCCTTTATTTCATTTTCTTCGCTTTCAATATAGTTCTTAAATTCTTGCAAATTGTTAGTTTTTAGCTTTGTTGATAATGTACTTAACATATCTCCCATAATATTGCGAGAAAAGATTTTTCCATCCTCGTTATGTTTATTATCATCATTTTCTTCTTCCATCATAGCTGTCATCATACTTGTCATATCTACACTTTCTTCTTGTATTGTAATAGGATATGAAGATAACGTATCTTCTTGCACCTTCTGAATATAGTTCTGAACTCCATTTGAAAGTGATAATATAAGTGCAATACCTATTATACCAATACTTCCAGCAAATGCAGTTAAAAGTGTTCTTCCCTTTTTGGTCATCAAATTATTCATACTAAGTGCTAAGGCTGTAAAATAATTCATAGATGTTTTTCCAGTTTTTGCAATATTCTTCTCATTTTGTCTGTCCGCTTCTGTATATGGATTTGAATCATCTATTATTTTTCCATCAAGTATTTTTACAATTCTTGATGAATATTTTTCAGCAAGCTCTGGATTATGAGTTACCATTATGATTAGTTTATTGGTAGATATTTCTTTTAAAAGCTCCATTATTTGTACACTAGTTTCTGTATCTAATGCTCCTGTAGGTTCATCAGCTAAAATAATATCAGGGTCATTTACTAGAGCTCTAGCTATTGCTACCCTCTGCATTTGTCCTCCAGACATTTGATTTGGTTTCTTATGTATTTGATCCTTCAACCCAACTTTTTCTAATGCTTTTATAGCTTTTTGTTTTCTTTCTTTTTTAGAAACTCCTGAAAGCGTTAGTGCTAATTCAACATTTGAAAGTACAGTTTGGTGTGGGATTAAATTGTAATTTTGAAAAACAAAACCTACTGAATAATTTCTATATGCATCCCAATCCTTATCTTTAAACTCCTTTGTCGACTTTCCATTGATAATTAAATCACCATTAGTATATCTATCTAGACCTCCAATAATGTTCAAAAGTGTAGTCTTTCCGCAACCACTTTGCCCAAGTATTGAAACAAATTCACTCTTTCGGAATTCTAGGTTTATTCCTTTTAAAGCTTGAACCTTCATACTGCCAGAAAGATAGTCTTTTGTAATGTTTTTTAATTCTAACATTTTTTTCTCCTTTCTATGACAAATCCATTTAAGAAAAGTTATTATGCCTATATATCTTATTCTTTTCGGGGTTAAATTGGTATTTGTCTATTTTATCTTGCATATTATACAGTAATTTTTTTTATATTACAAGTATATGAAAAAAAATAAGTCCAGGCACAAACTTGCTATTCAATTCATATACTTATTATATATAGAAATGGAGGTAAATATATGTTAACTCTCTGTATATCAAGTTTTATAGCATTTTTAAAAAGCGCAGTTTTCGTAGTTGGATATATTTCTAATGATAGTTTATTTCCTGAGCCACTTTCTTCAGAAGAAGAGAAAATATATATAGAACGCTATGCTCAGGGAGATGAAGTAGCTAGGAATGTACTAATAGAGCGCAACTTAAGGTTAGTTGCACATGTATGTAAAAAATATAGCACAGCAAATGTGGACCATGAGGATTTAATATCAATTGGTACCATTGGTTTAATAAAAGGAATAAAGAGTTTTGATTCTAGCAAAGGTGTTCGCTTGGCAACGTATGTCTCTCGATGCATAGAAAATGAGGTTCTAATGCATTTAAGGGTAGTAAAAAAATTGGGTGCAGAAGTTTACTTAGAAGATACTATTGGTTCAGATAAAGATGATAATACAATTTCACTGCAAGAAGTAATTGAAACTGATGAAAGAAGTATCGAGGATGAAGTAGACTTAAAATTCAAAATAAAAAAATTATATGAAAAAATGAAAGAGGTGTTAATAGACCGTGAAAAATTAATTATAGAAATGCGATTTCGGTTTGGACGGTCAAAAACCTAGAACTCAAAATCAGATTGCAAAAATTCTTGGAATATCTCGTTCATATGTGTCTCGTATTGAAACTAAAGCTATACATAAGCTTTCGGAAGAAATTGAAGAATAACTTTAACATATATAGATTTGGCACCCATTCTTGTAACACAAAATATAAAGGAAATACCCAATAATATTGTTAATTCTAAAGATTACATAGAATATTCTATATAATCTATATTATAATATAGTCACTTAAAGCATATTAGATATACATTATTTTGTGTCAAATCTATTAAATTATAAGAACTTTCTTATTACAAATAGCATACTACATACGCTTAAGATTGCCATTTCGTTAAAGCCTTTGTATTTAAGATTTACAATATTCCCCGTTTTAGGTAACCTTTTATTCTCAACAACCTTTTCTATTTTTTCCTCCTCATTATTATTAGGTTCTTCTTTTTTTATTTTCTCATTTTCTATATTTAATTCTTGCACTTTTCCTTCAACAACTTGTACAGGTATTTCTCTTTCTAAAACCACATACTCATCATTTGATTTCAATTCAACTAACGTATATCTTCCTATGGGTAAATCCTCAAAAATAAGCTCAC
This sequence comes from uncultured Lachnospiraceae bacterium, assembly GCA_946637865.1. Lineage (GTDB taxonomy): Bacteria > Bacillota > Clostridia > TANB77 > CAG-508 > CAG-492. Next base: position 34,331 of record CAMPBM010000005.1, read on the forward strand.
CATTATTATTTGTCTCACCTTCTTTTACTACACTGTTACTGTCATCCTTCAACTGAAACCTTACATTTGATAATTTAATTTCATTATTTTCCTTATCCATTTTAATAATTTTTACACTTCCCTTTTTTAATTCATTTTCTATTTTTAATATTCGTGTATTTCCATCTGTAACTTTAACTTCAATTTCATTACTGTCTAGCACATATTCATTATTTGTTTCGACTTCAACTATTTTATAATTTCCAACTACTATATTTTCAAATAGCAACTCTCCTTTTTTGTCAGTAATACCCTCTTTAATTATCTTATTATTTTCATCTTTTAATTGAAATTTTACATTTGAAAGTTTTATTTTGTTATTATCTTTATCTATTTTAATAACTTTTATATTTCCTTTTTGTAGCTCATTCTCAATTTCAATTTCTTTTAGCTCGTTATATTTTAATTCTACAATAATTGGTTTTGATTCAAGCTTATATTTTCCAACTGTTTCAACCTCTTTAATAATTACTTTTCCCGGTCTTAAGTTTGCTATTTGTATTATTCCATCTTCATTTGTTGCAACTGTATTTATAATTTCATTGTTAACTATAATTTGAAATTTTACTCCTTTTATTGGTTTTTTCGTATTTGCATCAATTTTCCTTATTGTTAATTTTGATTTATCTGTTTGAATGTACACTTCTTTATTAGCATATACTTCGGAATAAGAATTATTGCATAATGCATAATCCTGACATCCCTCTATTGATGATGCTCCATAATATATTGGATAATTTTTTTGAGTTACCTTTATTGAAATCTCTCCTTTTATATTGTCTAATATACTGTCTCTAGGAATCATTATCTTAAACAACTCTCCGCCTTCAAAGATTTGCTTTTGGTTTCCTGCTAAATCTGCCACAAATGAGCCTTCGGGTAAATTTCTTAATTCATTTATTTCGTATTTAGAAATATCTGACTGTGATTGAACTTTAAACGTTTGTGAAAGAAGTTCCTTACTTTCTTCTTGCAACTCAGAAGTCTCCTCTATTGATGCACTTAAAAGCTGTTCTCTGGTTTCGGTTCCATTCAAGCCTATATCTATCAAATTGTACATAGCATTTAAGGTCTTACTTCCTCGCCTTTGTATGTCTTCTATACTTTCTCCATTAATAGCAAATTGTCCTGGCGTGTATAATTCTTTTGCTTGCTCTAAACTATATCCTCTCAATATTGCATTTATAGCTTGCATTGTTGCAAAATAAGCATCATCCTCAGTTTCTAAACCCAAATCTTCCACTGACTTATTAGGATAACCATTTTTTAATACTCTCCATATAGTATTATTATTTAAGTTTTCCTTTACTCTTACTTGATATGTTTCTTTTTCACCTGGTACATATCCAACACCTGGTAAACCTGGTGATAAACAGTAGGCTAAATATCTTTGACCATCTGTGTCTGTATAAAAGGTTTGATTGTATGTAAGGTAAATCCATCCACTACCATTCCATTTTTGAACACAATAATATCCTAGCTCTCCTCTCTCCAAATCTTTAGTTTCTCCTATACTCACTGCTTTTACAGAGCTTATGACAGCAAGACATTGTGTTATTACCATTGCCACTATCCATAAAAATTTTACTATCTTTGATTTTGTCATACACTTTACATCCTTTCTAATTATATATCTCTACTCCTCTGACACACAACCTATAATTAGGTTGTCCTGTTATACATGTTATTAGAGTTATTGTATTTTGAATATCTTCTGGTGTATTGTCCTTTTTTACAACCATAGACCAGTCGGTATCTTCTATTTTGTTTATACTTTGAACTTTATAAACTTTCGTTCCTAATTTTGTTATGTACTCTATTTCATCATTAACACCTAGCTTATTTATTTTTTCAAAATAATGTACACTTGTTCCACTATTATGTGACGCTAAGGATACATTGCCATTCCAATAATCACTTTCTACAAAATGTCCTATCGATGTTTTCATTACATCTTGAGAAGTTCCTTCCTTAATCGGCGCTTCTATTTGTAGTTTTTTTATTACTAGAACACCTATGATATTGTTTTCACATAGTATTTCTTGCTTATAGTTAGATACCTCAGACTCTACACCATTCTTCAAGCTACCATTATTTAAATTTTTAGCTACCTTAACGTACCAACTTTGTGGCAATTCTGGATATTGCCTATCATTATTCACCGTGTTAATTGAATCATATGCTATTTTTAATTCCTTCTCTGATTCTTTTTTATTATCGTTGTAGCTTATATTATATAAGCAAAACTCTACTATAGATATACTTAGTAATATCATAGCACACGCTAAAAATGTAACATAATGTTTTTTCAAATGTCACCTCCCATGTCTCATTTATCTTTTATTTGGATTAAAATTTAGATTTTTAATTATTTAGATTTAAATTCTCTAAGAGCAATTTTCATTTTTCCGTTTATTTGAAAATTTTGAAATAATTAATATAGATATCTATTATAAATATAATATCAGGAATATGGTTAATAGTCAATAAAAATCGTTCGACATAATTCGACTATAGTTACTGTTGTTACAGTTCATGTGGCTATTAAAGTAGAGTAATCAAAAATTAAAATTATGTAATCGCTTACAATATATTAACATTCCGCAGACTTGC
>CAMPBM010000006.1 GCA_946637865.1 uncultured Lachnospiraceae bacterium
CTACTTAATTCTATGGTTTGGGCGGATTATTTTATAAAAAGTGTTAAACAGTAACGATTGTTTCATCTTTTTTGTAAAAAAACCTTTAAAAATGTAAAGAAATGGTATACAATAACATAGAATATGTATTTTTAAGGAGAAAAAAGATGAATAAGAAATGGGAGTTTTATGAAAAAGATGAGGAAGCAGTAAGAAAAATACAAGAAGAGTTTGGGCTAAGCAGATTATTAGCTACAATTATTGCTAACAAAGGTTTGCAAACAAAACATGAAATTGAAGTATTTCTAAACCCTACAAGAAAAGATTTTCATGACCCATATTTAATGCCAGACATGGAAATTGCAGTAAATAGAATTATACAAGCAATAAAAAATCAGGAAAAAGTTATAATTTATGGGGATTATGATGTTGATGGAATAACAAGTATCACTGTACTAAAAAAATTCTTAGCGGATAGAGGGTTACAAGTAGATAGCTATATTCCAAATAGATTAGATGAAGGGTATGGTTTAAATAAGCAGGCTATAGATAAAATTGTTGAAGAAAAGTATAAACTTATGATTACTGTGGATTGTGGTATTTCTGGTATAGAAGAGGTTGAATATGGAAACAGTTTGGGATTAGAAACAATAGTAACAGACCATCATGAACCAACAGAAAAGTTGCCTAATGCTATTGCTGTGGTTGATGCAAAAAGAAAGGATAATAAATATCCATTCAATCAATTAGCAGGCGTGGGTGTTGTATTCAAATTGATACAAGCAATTAGTAAGGTTTATAATTTGGAAGAAAAGGAGTTTTTGAAGTATTTAGATATAGTATGTGTGGGAACAATTTCTGATATAGTTCCGCTTGTGGATGAAAACAGGGTAATAACAAAATTGGGATTAAAATTAGTCGAAGTTACTAGGAATGTAGGACTAAAAGCTTTATTAATGTCAATTGGATATAAAAAAATAGATTCATCAGCAATATCTTTTGGAGTGGCACCAAGGATTAATGCTTGTGGCAGGATGGGACATGAGCAGGATGCACTGCAGTTATTTTTGACAGATAATATAGTGGAGGCAACAAACATATCTAAAAAATTAAATGAGTATAATAAACAAAGACAGGATATTGAAAAAAGGATATTTGAAGAAGTTTTAGTGAAAATAGAAAAAGGAGAAAAGGACAAACCATGTATAGTGTTGGCAGATGAAAACTGGCATCATGGTGTTATTGGAATTGTTTCATCAAAAGTGACAGAGATGTATTACAAGCCAAGCATACTAATTTGTATAGAAGGAGACGAGGGAAAAGGTTCTGGAAGAAGCATTCCAGGTTTCGATTTGCATGAGGCTTTAACTAAATGTGATAAGTATATAGATAGATTTGGTGGACATTCTATGGCTATTGGTATTAGTGTGGCAAGAGATAACTTTGAGAAATTTAAGGAAGACTTCGAAAAATATGTTAATAACAGCGACATAAAAGGATTAGCACCAGTGATAAAGGTTGATGAAGAGGTGACTGCAAGGGATATAGGAATAAGTATAGTAAATGAGCTAAGTATGTTAGAACCTTTTGGAGAAGCAAATAAGATGCCAATGTTTATGTATAAAAATTTGAAGATTAATTCAATCAGAGCTTTATCAGAAGGAAAACATTTGAAGTTGACTTTAAAAGATGAGAATTTAATAATTGATGCTATTGGATTTAATATGGGATATTTGGCTAATGAGTATTTGCTAGGAGAAAAAGTTGATGTATTAGGAAATCTTGAGATTAACAGTTTCAATGGTAGAGAAAGTGTCCAGTTTAATTTGAAGGATATGAGAAAGTCGTACTAAATTGTAAAAAATTGTTTATAGAAAAGGGGGATTGTTTTATGTCTGAAGTTAAGGATGTAACTATAGATGATATTCTTGAGAAAATGAAGAAGAACAATAGAAAGAGTGATTTGAAGCTTATTAGGAGAGCATACGATTTTGCTAAAGAAAAACACGGGGATCAGCTTAGAAAATCTGGAGAGCCATACATTATTCACCCCGTTCAAGTAGCGTATATTTTAGCAGGACTTGAATTAGATGATGCTACAATTTGTGCGGCTTTATTGCATGATGTAGCAGAAGATACAGAGGTTACTATAAATGACTTAGCAAAAGAGTTCTCAACTGAAATTGCCGAGATGGTTGATGGAGTTACAAAGCTTGGAAATTTGAAGTATACTAGTGCTGAGGAACAACAGGTTGAGAATTATAGAAAAATGTTTTTGGCAATGGGAAAAGATATTAGGGTTATTTTGATAAAATTAGCTGATAGACTGCATAACATGAGAACTTTGAAGTTCCTAAGAAGAGAAAGGCAATTAGCTATAGCTAAAGAAACCCAAGATTTATATGCTCCACTTGCTAATAGGTTGGGTATGTATTCTTTGAAATGGGAACTTGAGGATTTGTCTTTTAAGTATTTAAATCCTGATGAATATAGAGAAATTGTAGATGGTATTGATAAGAAAAGGGAAGAAAGACTACAGTTTATAAATCAAATTGTAGACCAAATAAATGATGAATTAAAAAGGCAAAAAATCAAAGCAGAAATAACAGGAAGAGCTAAGCACTTGTATAGTATTTATAGAAAGATGAAGAGAGATAATAAATCCTTAGACCAAATATATGATTTATTTGCGTTACGTATTTTAGTTGATAGTGTAAAGGATTGCTATGCGGCTTTAGGTGTTGTTCATGAATTATATAATCCAATGCCAGGTAGATTTAAAGATTACATTTCAGTTCCAAAACCAAACATGTATCAGTCATTACATACAACTTTAATAGGACCAAAAGGAACACCTTTTGAGGTTCAAATTCGTACTTGGGAAATGCATAGAATTGCTGAGTTTGGTATTGCAGCGCATTGGGCTTACAAGGAAGCTAATAGATTTAAAAAGACTTCTGTAATTGTTCAAGAAGATAAATTATCATGGCTTAGAGAAACTCTTGAATGGCAAAAAGATATGCAAGATCCACAAGAATTTTTAAATACTCTAAAAACTGAGCTGTTTGTAGATGAAGTTTATGTATTTACTCCAAGAGGGGAAATAAAAGTTTTGCCAAGAGGAGCGACCCCAATAGACTTTGCCTATTCGATACATGCAGAGATTGGTCATCGTATGACAGGATGTAAAATAAATAGTAAAATGATGCCTATTATTACAGCTTTAAAAAATGGAGATATAGTGGAAATAGTTACTTCAGACCAATCCAAAGGTCCAAGTAGAGACTGGCTAAAATTTGTTAAGAGTACAAGTGCTAAAAATAAAATTCAAAGTTGGTTTAAGAAAAACCAAAGGTCTGAAAACATTGACAAGGGAAAAGATTTAATTGAAAAAGAAATAAAGAGAATAGGAATTCCATATAGTAAGCTATTTAAAGGAGAATATATTCAAGTAGCATTAGATAGATATAAGTTTAGCTCTATAGAGGATATGTATGCAGCAGTAGGCTTCGGAGCTATTTCATCAGCTAAAATAATAGCAAAAATGCTAGAAGCATATAAGAAGGATAATCAAGATGAGTTCATTGAAAAAACTCTTGAGGAATTGGTAAATGAAAGAAATAGAAAAACTAAACCTTCTAATGTGGGTGTAGTTGTAAAAGGGATTGATAATTGCTTAGTACGACTATCTAAATGCTGTAACCCAGTACCTGGTGATGAAATAGTTGGATTTGTTACACGTGGAAGGGGAGTTTCTGTACATAGGAAGGATTGTATGAATGTAAAGGATTTAATTCTACAAGAAGACAGAATGATAGATGTATATTGGTACAAGGATGCTGAAACCTCTTATAACGTGGATATTGAAATTCTAGCAAATGATAGAAGCGGGTTACTTGCAGATATTATAAAGCAAATTGCTTCGGTTAAGACTAGGTTAATTGCAGTTAACTCTAGGGTAAATAAGGAAAGAATAGCTGTTACAGAGGCAACTGTTGAGGTTGAAAATTTAGAAGATTTGAATAATATATTAAAGGCTTTGAGAAAAATAGAAAATGTATATGAGGTAAATAGAAAGAAGTAGGTGGAGCTTGCGTTACTCTGAAGGCAACAAAAGTGTTAAACAGTAACGAAATAAAGTAGATATAACAAAACAAAGTAGAAAGAAGGAAATTATTAATTATGATACTAAAGAGACTAAAAGTGTTGACGCCATATGAAATTCATACAAATGTATATATAATAGAAGATGAAATAAGTAAGGAAACAATGGTGGTTGACCCAGGAGGAGAGGTTGATAAAATAATAGAAATGCTTGATATTTTAAAAGCAAATCTAAAATATATATACTTAACACATTGCCACGGAGACCATATAGGAGGGACTAGGGAATTACAGGAAAAACGTGGGGGCAAAATTTTAATCCACAGATTTGATGCAGAAGGGCTTACAAATCCAGATATCAGCTTGACTAATTATCTAGGCATAGATGCAAGTTTTGAACCTGATTCCAGACTACAGGATGGAGATTTATTGCATTTGGGTAATTTGGAATTTAGAGTTATTCATACACCGGGACATACTAAAGGGGGAACTTCGTTATTTTGTGAGCAAGAGGGATTTTTAATAAGCGGAGATACTTTGTTTAGAGGCACTTGGGGTAGAACAGATTTGCCTACTGGGAGCTTGGAAGATATTATGGATTCTATTGTTCATAAGCTGTTGGTATTGCCAGATGAGACTATTGTGTACCCTGGACATGGAAAGGCTACTATGATTAGGGAGGAAAAGCCAATTTATTTGGAATTGAAACCTAGGTTGGATTAGTGAAATTGGGGACGGAGATTTTTTTAAAAAAATCTCCGTCCCCAATTTCAAAAAAGTCTTCAAAAGTTCTATATCACTTTGTACAAGCATATAATATTTATAAAGATTTGTGCAAAGGAGAAAGATTTAGTGAAGATAAAAGTATTAACGTTAAAAGATATATGTAAGTATTTAGCAAAAATTGTTCTAATATTTAGTGTTATAGCCATTTTTGCTAATTTTTTTAATACTAATAAAAACACCATAAATAGTTATTTTACTTTTAATTCAAGTAAGTTCCTAAGTGTAATGAAAAATGAAATTCTGCTATTGAGAGGAAAAGATGAACTGCAGGGCAATTTCACAAACAAGAAATATTCTGAAAGTACCATTAATAATGAATTAAATGTATTTAGCGTTGTAGCAAATACCAATTCAAATGAAAATATTCCAAGTGAAGACACGAATGACGCTACCGAAACAGTAGAAAATGAAAATAATTCATCAGCATCATCAGACATACCACAAGAAACTGTAAATACAATATCAAATGAACAAGAAGGACTACCTGAAGCTGATACTAATGTTACTACAGAAGTGCTTCCTTCTAATGTACCAGACAAAGCAACGTATGAAGTTTTTGGCGTGGAAATAAGAGATGAATGCGACTATAATATGCAAGAAGAAATTAAAGATTTAGATATTAATATTAATAAAAATGATATTTTAATCTTCCACACGCATACTTGTGAAAGTTATACTCCAACAGAACAGTATCAGTATGATGCTACTGGGAATTTTAGAACAACGGATTTAAACTATAGTGTGGCAAGAGTTGGTGATGAGTTAGAAAAGTACTTAACCAATTATGGGTATTCTATAATTCATGACAAGTCTTATCACGATTATCCATCATATAATGGTTCATATGACCGTTCGCTAATAACTGTAAAAAACATACTTTCTACAAGTGAAAATACAGATGTGGTAATAGACCTTCATAGAGATGCAATCGGGGATAATACATATGCACCAACAGTAAAAATAGGAGAAGATTATTGTGCTAGACTTATGTTTGTTGTGGGTACAGATGGTGGAGGTTTGAAACATGACAATTGGAGAGAAAATGTAAAGTTTGCAATAAAGATGGTACAGAAGGGAAATGAATTGTATCCACGGATTGTTTAAACCTATAATTGTAAGAAATTCAAGGTATAATCATCATCTAGCAAATGCAGCATGTATAATAGAAGTTGGTGCAACAGGAAATACTTTAGAACAATGTTTAAACAGTATGAAATACTTGTCAAAAATTTACAATGAAATATAAAAATTCTCTTGAAATTATTGAGTACTTAATATAAAATTATAGCATAAACAAAAGAGGGAGTGATTATGATGTCAAATATAAGTGTTGATTTTACCAGTAGTGGCATAACAATGGACGAGATTATGGTCTACTCGAATGAAGTTGAAAAGATACATACAATGATGAATGATAAGGTTAACGACAAAGACGAATTTTTAGGGTGGTTAAATTGGCCAAGCCAATACGATAAAGATGAATTTGATAATATAAAAAAATGTGCTAAGAAAATTCAAAGTGATTCAGATGTGCTATTAGTAATAGGAATTGGAGGCTCGTATTTAGGCGCAAGGGCGGTTATTGAAGCACTGACAAATTCTTTTTTTAATATACAAAGTAAGGAAGAAAGAAAATTTCCACAGATATTATATGTAGGTAACAATATGAGTAGCACATATATAAATGATGTAATAGATTATGTTCAAAATAAAGATATTTCAATAAATGTTATTTCAAAATCAGGAACAACTACTGAACCAGCAATTGCATTTAGAATTTTTAGAAATTTAATAGAGAATAAATATGGGTTGGAAAAGGCAAAGGAAAGAATATATGTGACAACAGATAAGAGAAAGGGAGCTCTTAAGCAACTGGCTGACGATGAGGGGTATAAAACTTTTGTGATTCCAGAAAATATTGGAGGGAGATATTCAGTATTAACTCCAGTAGGATTACTACCAATAGCTGTATCAGGGATAAATATAGATAAGATAATGGATGGTGCCCGCTTTGCGCAAGAGAAATATAATGATTCTAGCTTGAAATATAATAACTGTTATAAATATGCAGTTAGTAGAAATATTTTATATAATAAAGATAAAAATATAGAAATATTAAATTGCTACAATCCTAAATTATATTATATAATTGAGTGGTGGAAGCAATTGTTTGGAGAGAGTGAGGGAAAAGATAAAAAGGGGATTTTTCCAACGGGAGCACAGTTTACTACAGACTTACACTCTCTGGGTCAGTATATTCAAGATGGAAGAAGATGCTTGTTTGAAACAGTTATGGATATAAAGAGTGAAGCTTCGGATTTAACAATAGATTTTGAGGAAGATAATTTGGATGGCTTAAATTATTTAGCAGGTAAAACATTAAATTATATTAATAGAAAAGCTATGGAAGCTACAATAGCAGCACATGTTGATGGGGAGGTACCTAACATAGTTGTTGAAATAGAACAATTAGATGAGGAGGCTGTTGGACATTTGATGTATTTTTTTGAGAAAGCCTGTGCAATGTCTGGCTTATTGTTAGGCGTAAATCCGTTCAATCAACCAGGAGTTGAAAAATATAAAACTAATATGTTTAAATTATTAGAAAAGCCTGGGTATGCAAATAAGTAGTATAGAAGCTAAGTACGCGAATAAGAAGTATAAAGAACCAGTATGTGAATAAAGTAGTCTATGGGTTGAGTATATATAAATAATATAAAACCTGAGTAACTGAATAGATGGTGTGAGGCCTGAGTATGTGAATAAATAATATAGATTAAGGAAAGGAACATATGAAAAATGGAAAAAAAGGTTATAAAAATTAGTTTAGTGGGTGTGATTTGTGTTCTTCTTATTATTATTGCAGGAATTGTTATAACAGTAGTTTCGTTAACTGGTAATAAAGGAGAAAAAAATGAGGAAAACACTAATAACAGTGCAACTCAAACACAAGCTGCAGATAAGGACAAGAGCAATAATAAAGAAAATAAGACCAAAGAAAAAAGTAAAAATGAAAGTAAAAAAGAAAGCAAAAAGGAGGTTACCGAATATAAGGATTCAATTATAGTAGATGGGAAAAAACAGGAAGTAGAGTTAAAAATATATAAGAGTGAATTAGGATATAAAATGGCATATGATTTAAATAGCTTTTATATTCAACATTATGAAATGGATGAATATAAATCGTTATTAACAGATACAATATATGTAAACATAAGCAAAAAAACAGGGGATTTCTCGAAAGATACGGAAAATCTTGTAAAAGCTGCTAGTGAAGCAACTCAAAATAATAGTGAGTATACAGTGTCGCAAAATATAATAAATGGAAAAAATTCAATTAAAGAAACGGAAAATGATGAATCAGGGATAACAAAAACAAATTATTATATAGATGCTGGCAATGGTAAGGAATATTTTGTTGTTAGTGCTGTGTGTGGAAAAGAAATTAAGGATTATACTATTGCAATTGTGGATAAAATGGTAAGCACATTTGAGGTTATTTAATTGAAATTTGAAATTTTAAATGGAGATTTTTAAGTTGTGGAGAATTAATTTTTTAATATCCACAATTTTAATTTTATTTGCAAAATACCAGAAAAATGCTATAATGGACTGGTAGAATGTTTAATATGGAGGAAAAATGAAAAGAAAAGTTATTGTTATATCATTTATAATTATAGTGTTAGCAGTAATATTGATTGCAACAAAACCAAGGTTTATGAGGGAGTTCAAGGATTCTCTGATAAATACGCATAATACCATAACAGTAAGAACTTCAGAAGAATATAAAACCTTAAAGAAAGCAGATACTTCTAAAAAATACTTCAAAGGTGAAAAGAATATAAAGATTCCAATATTACTATATCACCAGATTCCTACTGAAAAAAGTCAAAGAGATAATTATTTTTTGATGATGGATATTTAGATAATTATGAAAATGCGTTTCCTATAATAAAAAAATATAATATTCCAATTAATATATTTGTGATAGATAATTGTGTAGGAACACCTGGATACTTTTCATGGAAACAGGCTAGAGAGATGGAAGCTAGTGGTTTAGTACATATTTATACCCATGGGAAAACTCATATTCCATATGGAGATCAATCTGCTGAAATCGTAAAAGAGTACATCTCATATGCACATTCACATTTAGAGGAAGAACTTCGGTCATACTGTTTCTAAGGTTTTTGCATATCCGTATGGTTCTCATAGTGATGTTTCTGTTGGTACGCTATCGTCATTGGGATTTGTACAGAACTTGCTAAATGAACAATATAATACTTCTGAAACTTTGAATTTGAGTAGATTGACTAGAATTTATGCAAAACAAAACTATAATGTGGATACGATTTTGAAACTTATTTTGTTACAGACAAGGTAATGTAGGTATCCGTCAAATACGGTGAACACCTGACATGTAACTACTAGTTACACGGTTCAAATTTATAATAAAAAAATGGTTGACTTTAAAAAAATATGTGATAAAATATAGTCAATTAAAAAGTAGCAATGAAAAGGAAAAAGTATAGCATCTATTTAAGTAGAGAGCTAATGGTTGGTGAAAATTAGTAGTAGAACTATATGGGGAGCCTTGGAGCTAATAAAAAATAAAGAGGATAATGATTATATTATTATCAATTAGGGTGGAACCGCGGAATTTAACTTTCGTCCCTAGCTAAATTTTTATTTATGCTAGCTGGATGGAAGTTTTTTTGTACAGTAGGAAAGTAATGCTTAAATGGAGCACAATGTGCTCCGCTACGAAATGGTTGCGTTGAAATATTCGTAGAGGGCTACAAGGGTTCTCGAAAGAAGAATCTCCGTTTCCAATTAAAAAAACATTGCTATAAAAAAGGAGGTAATATTATGTTAGACAATATGGAAAAGTTAGTTACTTTATGCAAAGGAAGAGGATATATCTACCCAGGTTCAGAAATCTATGGAGGGCTTGCCAATACATGGGATTATGGACCTTTAGGTGTGGAGCTAAAGAATAATGTAAAAAAAGCATGGATGAAGAAATTTATACAAGAGCGCAAGGACTCGGTTGGCGTAGATTCAGCAATTTTAATGAATCCATCAGTATGGAAGGCAGTAGGTCATTTAGATAGTTTTACAGATCCTCTAATAGACTGTAAAGCTTGTAAAACAAGGCATAGAGCTGATAAGTTAATTGAAAATTGGGGAAGTGAAAATGGTGAGGACATTTGTGGTGATGGAATGTCTAATGAAGATTTAATAAAATTTATTGATGAACACAATATTAACTGCCCAAATTGTGGTAAACACGAATTTACAGATATTAGGCAATTCAACTTGATGTTTAAAACTTTCCAAGGTGTTACAGAAGACTCAACTGCTACAATTTATTTAAGACCTGAAACTTGTCAGGGAATATTTGTTAATTTTAAGAATATTATACGTACATCAAGAAAGAAAGTTCCAATGGGAATTGGACAAGTAGGTAAAGCTTTTAGAAATGAAATTACACCAGGAAACTTTACTTTTAGAACTAGAGAATTTGAACAGATGGAATACGAGTTTTTCTGCAAGCCAGGAACAGATTTAGAGTGGTTTGAATACTGGGAGAATTACTGTCAACAATGGCTTTTAAGTCTAGGAATGAAAAAAGAAAATATTAGATTACGAAAGCATGGAAAAGAAGAATTGGTGTTTTATAGTAATGGAACAACAGATATAGAGTTTAAGTTTCCATTTGGATGGTCAGAGTTATGGGGAATAGCAGATAGAACAGATTACGATTTAACAAAACACATGGAGTTTTCAAAACAAGATATGAATTATCTTGATCCTGAAACAAATGAAAAATACGTTCCATATGTTGTTGAGCCATCGCTTGGTTGTGATAGAGCTGTTTTAGCGTTTTTATGCAATAGTTATGATGAAGAAGAAATTGCTGAAGGCGATACACGTGTTGTTATGCATCTACATCCAGCATTAGCACCATATAAGGTGGCTATACTACCTCTATCTAAGAAATTAAGTGATAAGGCAAATGAGGTTTATGAAATGTTGTCAAAGAAGTTTATGTGTGATTATGATGAAGCTGGTAGTATTGGAAAGAGATACAGAAGGGAAGATGAAATAGGTACACCATATTGTGTTACTGTGGATTTCGATACATTAGAGGATAATCAAGTAACTGTAAGAGATAGGGATACGATGGAGCAGATTAGAATTTCTATTGATGAATTGGAAAATTGGATTCAGAAGAAAATAGAGTTTTAATATATTTCAGAACACTACATAATAAAAAAAATTTTTTTAGTTATAATTGTTGTAAAAAATGAAAAAAATAATACAAAGGAGGAAATTAAATATGGAAAGGAAATATGTATATTTATTTAATGAAGGAAATTGTAATATGCGAGAATTGTTAGGAGGAAAGGGAGCTAATTTGGCGGAGATGACAAATCTTCGGACTTCCTGTTCCTCGGAGGTTTTACTATTACTACAGAGGCGTGCAACAATTATTATGAGAGCAACGAAACGATATCTGATGAGATAAAGAAGCAGATTTACGAAGGATTAGAAAAGTTAGAAAGTAAAATAGGTAAAGTTTTAGGAAATAAGGAAAAACCATTGTTGCTGTCAGTACGTTCTGGTGCAAGAGCGTCTATGCCGGGGATGATGGATACAATTTTAAATTTAGGAATTAATGATGAAGTTGTTCAGACGTTGGCTGAAAAGAATAGAAGGTTTGCGTTTGATAGTTATAGAAGATTTATTCAGATGTATAGCGATGTTGTTAAGGAGATTCCTAAAAAATTATTTGAAGATGCTATTGATACTAAGAAGTATCAAAGAGGATTAAAACTAGATACAGACATGGATGCCAACGATTTGGAGGATTTAGTAAAAGTTTTCAAGGGAATATATAGAGAACAAACTGGAGAAGATTTTCCACAAAATTCTAGGGAGCAATTACTAGATTCTGTACGAGCTGTATTTAGGTCATGGAATAATCCAAGGGCAATAACATATAGAAGATTGAACGATATCCCATCCGATTGGGGAACAGCTGTAAATGTTCAGCAAATGGTTTTCGGAAACATGGGGGATGACTGTGGAACTGGTGTTGCATTTTCTCGTAATCCTGTGAGCGGAGAAAACGAGGTATTTGGAGAGTTTTTAATGAATGCACAGGGAGAGGATGTTGTTGCTGGTGTTAGAACTCCGCAGGAAATTGCAACTTTGAAACAAGTAAATGAGGCTGCGTATAATGAATTTGTAGCGTATGCAAAAAAATTAGAAAAGCATTATAAAGATATGCAGGATATGGAATTTACAATAGAACATGGTAAATTATATATTCTTCAAACTAGAAACGGAAAGAGAACTGCTAATGCAGCATTAAAAATAGCAGTTGATATGGAAAGTGAAGGCTTAATAACTAAGGAAGAAGCAATTCTAAAAGTTGAGCCTAAGCAGTTAGAGCAATTATTACATCCAAATTTCGATACAAACAAATTAAAATCAGCTAAAGTAATTGGTAAAGGACTTCCTGCTTCCCCAGGAGCAGGTACTGGAAAAGTAGTATTTTCTGCAAACAAAGCTCAGGAATTGGCAAAAAATGGAGAAAAAGAACTAATATTGGTGCGTTTAGAAACTTCACCTGAAGATATTGAAGGTATGGTAGTATGCAATGGCGTGCTAACAGTAAGAGGAGGAATGACCTCACACGCAGCGGTTGTAGCACGTGGAATGGGAACTTGTTGCATAGCAGGCTGTGGAGAATTAACTATAAATGAACAAGATAATAGTTTTACAACTGCAAATGGTGAAGTATTCCATGAAGGTGATTATATATCTTTAGACGGAAGTACAGGTATTGTTTATGGAGAAAAAGTTGATACTGTGGATGCAAGTGTATCTGGCGATTTTGCTAAATTTATGGGCTGGGCAGATTCTTTAAGAAAACTAGAAGTTCGTGCAAACGCAGATAATGCAAGAGATGCAAAGCAAGCGTATGATTTTGGAGCACAGGGAATAGGTCTATGCAGAACAGAGCATATGTTCTTTGAAGGTGAAAGAATTTTTGCAATTCGAGAAATGATAGTTTCAAAAACTCCAGAGCAGAGAAGAATGGCACTAGAAAAGATTCTTCCAATGCAAAGGGGAGATTTTGAAGAATTATATAAAACTATGAAAGGTTATCCGGTTACAATTAGATTATTAGACCCACCTTTACATGAGTTTTTACCACATGAAGATTGGGAGATAAGACAATTAGCAGGAGATATGAATATGTCTTTTGAAGAATTAAAGGAAATTGTTGTAGATTTGCATGAGTTTAATCCTATGATGGGACACAGAGGTTGTAGATTGGATGTAACTTATCCAGAAATTGGTGTAATGCAAACTAGAGCAATTATCGAAGCTGCAATAAATGTTAAGCGACAAGGTATCGAGGTTCACCCAGAAATAATGATTCCTTTGATTGGTGATATAAAGGAAATAAAATTTGTTAAGGATATTATAACAAGCACTGCTGATCAAATTATAAAAGAATCTGGAATTGAGCTAAAGTATATGGTTGGAACTATGATAGAGATTCCACGTGCATGTATTATTGCTGATGAAATTGCTAAAGAAGCTGAGTTTTTCTCTTTTGGAACTAACGATTTAACTCAGTTAACTTATGGATTTAGTCGTGATGATGCAGGAAAGTTTTTAAAATCATATTATGATAAGAGGATTTTTGACTTTGACCCATTCCAAAGAATAGATGAGAATGGTGTTGGAAAGCTTGTTCAAACTGGTGTAAAACTTGGGAAAAGTGCAAGACCTGATATTGAACTTGGAATATGTGGAGAACATGGTGGAGACCCTAAATCTGTAGAATTTTGTCATAGAGTAGGGTTAAATTATGTATCTTGCTCACCATTTAGAGTTCCAATAGCTAGATTGTCAGCTGCACAAGCAGCAGTAAAAGACAAGAAATAAAACCATAAATTGTGAAATTTGAGATAGTATGGGTGACTTTTTTTGCTTAAATATTACAGCAATATTACAAATTCGTAAAATCTCCAATTTTGATTGACTCCATTTTGCAACAATGATATACTAAGTTTGTAGAAAATTGTTGCAAAAGAGGAGGCGGAGAAGGTGACCAAAAGTGACTTTTTACCAAAAATAAACATAAGAAATCTTGTAATAAAACTAATTATTGTAAACATAATAATGTACATGTGTGCATTTGTTATGCCTGCAAATAGGAGTGTAGCTGTACAGACAAAATATGCATATACACAAGGGTGTTTAAGCAACTATCCGGGATATGATGCACTGTTGCAAAATCTACAAGCAAAACATCCGAATTGGCATTTTACAATATTAGATACTGGATTAGATTGGAATGATGTAATAAAGAACGAAACAGTGGCTGTGCATGGAAGAAATTTAGTTTATATAACATATAGTGGTAGTTGGGTATGTCCTACTTGTGGAAACAGACCTTACGATTCAGGAATGTGGAAGTGTGCTTCAGAAATGGCTGTTTCATATTATATGGATCCTAGAAATTGGATAAATGAAAATAATATTTTTCAATTTGAAAATTTAGCATATAACGGGGATATCCAGAATATAGATGGAGTAAACAAAATTTTAAGTACAGTTCCATGGGCTAGAGGCTCTACAATTACATACACAAAGCCAGATGGCTCAACAGGTGTATTGTATAAATCGTATGCACAGGTAATAATGGATGCTGCAAGAGATGCTGGAATAAGCCCATATCATTTAGCAGCTAGAATTAGGCTAGAGCAAGGTTCTAATAGCGTTGCGAGCCCTACAGGAAATGGAAATTATGGTGCATATAGAGGATATTACAATTTTTGCAATATCCAAGCTACAGGCTCTGATATTTTAGGAAATGCATTAAGACATGCACAAGCAAATGGATGGGATAATCCTGAAAAAGCTATAAGAGGAGGAGCACAGTTTTTAGCTTCTAGTTACATATCAAAAGGGCAATCTACATTATATCTACAAAAATTTGATGTAGATAGTTCAGATGGAGGTTTATATTATCATCAATACATGCAGAATATATCTGGGGCTTATACTGAAGGAAATACAGTAAAAAGTTCATATGAGAGTATGGGATTGTTAGATAGTAGTATCAACTTTGTTATACCAGTATATAATAATATGCCTCAAGAAAGAACTGATGGAACTGAGGGTCTTTCACCTGTGACACAAAATGTACAAGTAACAGGAGATAATGTTGCAGTTAGAAATGGAAGGTCTGTTCAAGCACAAGAAGTAGCTAGAGTTAATTCTGGAGATGTTCTTTTAAGAATAGAAACTACAAGTAAGCAAAATGATGGATATTACTGGGATAAGGTAGTGTTGCCAAATGGAACCAAAGGATACATTGCAAGAAATTTTATAAATCAAATTAATGATGTACAAAATGCTAATATCTCTGCAGTGGCTAATGTTGCTGTTAATTTAAGGAATGGACCGGGTACGAACAATACAAGCGTAATTAGAACGCTAACAGTAGGACAGTCTGTTACAATTATTGAAACAGATAAGTATAATGGATTAGATGGATATAATTGGGCAAGAGTAAAGCTTAATGATGGTTCACAGGGATATTTAGTTAGAAGTTATTTAACTGAAACAGCTCAAACAAACTATCAAATGGCGTTTGTAAATTGTAATGATGATGGTAAAGTATATGTGAGAAGTGGAGCAAGTACTAATACTACAATTGTTACGGCTTTAAGGAAAGATACAAAGGTTACTGTGTTGCAAAAAAATGCTGGTAGTGCTGGTGGATATAGTTGGGATAAAATTGTTACACTAGACGGATTAGAGGGATATATGGCTAATACATATTTAAGGTATGAAGATAATAATAGTGGAAACAATAACAATGGAGGCAATAATAGTGGTAATGATAATGGCGGAAACAATAATAGTGGTGACAATAACGGTGGAAACAATACTAGTGGCGACAACAACACTATTGCTACTCCAGCAGGGACAAATGATGTAGATGGAAACGGAGTGGTAAATTCCGCAGATTTATTTTGCATTGTGAAATTTTTGAAAGAAAATAATAATGCGTATAATGAAGCATACGATGTAAATAAAGATAATGCTGTAAATTCAGGAGATTTATATCAAATTGTATTATACTTAAAACAAAATTAATCAAATTATGGAGGAAAAGATGAGAAGAGTACGTTATAAAGTTATATTAACAATGGTATTTACATTTGTTATACTGTTGTTTAACCAATCGATTAGCAGTGCAGCGAGTGCGAATATTTCAGCAAGTAGTACCAATGTTAGTGTTGGAGATAATGTTAGTATAAATGTAGTTATTGATGCAGCAACTTGGAATGTTAAGGTAAATGGGGCTGGAGTATCAGATTCAATTGTTGGTTTTAATTCTGACGCGGTTAACCAAACTATCAATAAGTCTTATAATTTAGACACTTCAAAGGCAGGAAGTTATACGGTATCAATATCTGGTGATGTAACTGATGCAACAGGAAATTCGTCTGCTGGAGGATCTGTAACAGTAAATGTCGTAGAAAAAGCAAATCAACAACCAGCTACACAGCAAGAACCAGTACAACAACAAACTCAGCAACAGACGCAACAACAAAATCAACAAAACCAGCAAGATCAACAAAATCAACAACAAAAACAACAGCAACAAAATCAGCAACAAAAGCAACAGCAGGCACAGCCAACACAACCTAATTTTACAAATACTAATCAAAAAATGTATACAACTGGAAATATAAATCTACGTTCAAGTTGGTCAATATCATCACAAGCAATAAATGTACCAGCAGGAACAGAAGTAACTGTAACGGGAACTTCTACACAAAAAGTAGAAGGGTATGTTTGGTACAGAATATTATACAATGGTCAAACAAAATATGTAGCTAGTAATTTATTAACAAGTAATAAACCTGAGGAGAAAAATGAAAAATCTTCAAACAAAGCATTAAAGGATATAGTTGTAGAAAATTACAAGATATCTCCAGCATTTAATCCAGAGACTACTAAATATCAATTAGAGGTTGGAAAAGATGTCGAAAAATTGGGAATATCTGCAATAAAACAAGAGGATACACAAAAGGTAGATATTTCAGGAAATGAAAATTTCAAGATAGGTAATAATATTGTAAAAGTTACAGTGACAGCAGAGGATGGAACTACAAGACTATATACAATAACAGTAGTTAAAACTAATACGGAAAAATCTGAGGAAGCAAAAGATGCAACTCTAAAGCTTAGTCAACTTACAGTAAATAATGCAACTTTAGATCCTAAATTTGATGCTAATGTAACTAGCTATACAATTACAGTTAATGACATTTCATCAGTAAAGCCAGACAATATTACAGCTACACCAGCAGATGAAGGTGTTACAGTAACAGTAGCGGAGGAAAATAAAAGTGAAGGTGTAGAAAAAAATATAACTATAATGTTGGAAAATGCTGATAAAACAAAAACTGCTGTATATCAAATTACAGTTAAGAAGTCTCAGAATATGGCTGGAAATGCTAATCAAAATGGAAAGAATAATTCAATATATTATATCTTAGGTGGAATAATTTTTGTATTACTAGTTTTTATTATTATTATCATTATATTATTAAAAAGAACTTCTGATGATGATTTTGATGATGAGGATGAAGATGACGAATTATCAGATGATTATAATATCTCTTTGAAAGATGGAGAAGATGGAACTGCTTCAAATAATGGTGGTAGCCAAGAGTATGATGAAATGATAAAAAATAGTAATGTTAAGTCTCATATTGTAGAGCTTGAGGATTATGATGTCTTTAAGGATAAGGGCGATGGCGTTGGCGTTGACAGAAGTGGTGTTAATATTTCGTCTTCAAATGAGAATGGATTTGATGATGATGGTGATAAAAAGAATAAAAGAAAAGGAAAACATTTTTAATAAGTATTGAATTTTTTTTGATAAAGTGGTATCCTAGGGTAGTAGTTATTTTGGGATACCTATATATGCCACTATAGCTCAGTTGGTAGAGCAACTGATTCGTAACCAGTAGGTCTGCAGTTCGATTCTGCATGGTGGCACCAGAGTGAAATTTGTCGAACCAGTATATATGAGGTGGTATGCCGATGCCATAGGCTTCGTGCTTTTGGTGAAAATTTTTTAATAGCTAAATACTTGATGACAAGTGTTTAGCTATTTTTATTTGTGGCGAATTCGCCATAATTAAAAGTTTAAATTATGAAAGATATAGAAAGCTATTTATAGAAGCTAGATAGTATGTTATAATATTAACAATTTAGAAATAATGGATATAAAAGGAGAGCATATTAGGAGGGGAAAAATGAAAGAAATATTATTTGCAACAGGAAATGCATCAAAAGTAGCTAGGTTTTCTGAAAAATTACAAGGAAAAGGAATTTTATTAAAATCATTAAAAGATATAAACATAAACATCGATATAGAAGAAAATGGAAATACAGCTATTGAAAATGCTGAAATAAAATCAAGAGCATATTATGAAGCTACTAAAATGACAACAATGGCAATTGATGATACTTTATTTATAGAAGGTATTCCTGAGGAAAAACAACCAGGAGTTTATGTAAGAAGAGTAAACGGAAAAAGATTAAATGATGAAGAAATGATTAAGTATTATACAAATCTTGTTAAAAAATATGGTAAAGGTGGAAAATTGAATACAAAGTGGATATCAGGTATGGCAGTTATAAAAGATGGGAAAATTTCAACACATACTGAGATTACAAGCGAATATTACCTTGTAGATACACCTACTAGAGAAAGAAAAGAGGGGTATCCTTTAAGTTCAATAATGGTTCATAAAAAGTTGAACAAGTATGATATTTATCTTACAGAGGAAGATAAGAAAATTGGACAGGCAGATGATAATGGTTTTATTGATTTTATCGTAAAAACTATTAATCAATAAATTAGTTTTGCAAAAATGATTTTTAATAAGGAGAATATAAATGGATATGTATAAATTAGTTGAAAAAAACAAGTTAGCTATCTTGAAATTTTTAAAAACCAAAAATATAGTTATAAACAATATAGATGAAATTCTAGATAAAATAACGGTCGAAATTGGTCAAAAGAAGGAATATCCGTATGCCAAAATTGATAAAACAAACCCATTTAAAGTAATAATAAGTGAAGATATTGATGAAAAAGATGTGTATAAATGGTTAAATCATGAAATGTTGCATGTAATATCTAACAATACAGATACTGTCGATGATGTACATGTTGGTGGTATTATAATTGAAATAAAAGAAAACAATATTTGGATAGGTCAATATTTGAATGAAGCTATAACCGAATACATTAATCAACTGATAATAAATAGTAAGTATAGTGATTACTATGATAGATATATAGAGGCATTAGAATATATAATAGATATGATAGGGGAAGCTGTTGTAATAAAAGCATACTTTAGTAATAATTTATCTTTAATAGTTGAAGAATTAAAAAAGAAGTCTAAAAAATCAGATGAAATGATTATGAATTTTATAGAGTCAATAGACCATCTTTATGATAATGAAACATATAAAATAGAAATATAAAAGATAATAAAAATAAAAGTTTAAAATGGTAGATTATGGAGGAGATTGAATTGTTTATTCTAAAAGAATTAAATTTGGATATGGGAATAAAAGAATATGAAATGTATCAAGATATTCCTGCTAAAGAATCTGGCTCAACTAACAATTGCCATGGAATACCTTATGAAAATTTTAAGGAATATCTACAAAAAGAAATCAACAGAAAAAACAACCAAGTTACATCAGAAGATACACCAACAATAACATATATAATGTATGTAGATAATAATCCAGTTGGTATAATATGCTTAAGAACACAAATTAATGAGAACTGGAAAAAGTGGTCTGGTAATTTTTACTATAAAATAAGAAAAAGTGAAAGAAATAAAGGATATGGTACAGAAATTTTAAAACTTGCTTTAAGGGAGTTTAAAAGTTTAGGATTTAAAGAAGTATATGGACAATAATCACAAGGTAATATTGCTTCAGCAAAAGTAATTGAAAATAATGGTGGAATATTTTTAAATGAAAATAATGGTACTAGATATTATAAAATAATAATTTAGAAAGGAAAATTCGATATGCTAAAATACGTGCGTGTAATGGATGGAACAAAAAGTAACGCAGGAGGATTTGAATATAAGTTAGATGAGATAAACTATTCTGATAATTGGAATCCTAATGAAACTGAACCAGATAAAATGGGTGGTTTTAATTTTGGTTCTGAAGATAAAATATTAAGATGGTTACACAGAGGCGATACTATATATGATGTAATTATTCCAGAAGATGCAGAGGTAGTTTTATGTGATGAAGAAAAAGGAGTTTGGAGAGCTAATAAGATAATTGTTACAAATCCTAGAATAATAACTGATGATGTTGTAATGGAATTATATAATAAGACAACATTATCTAATAAAGTATTAGCTCAATGTTTACAAACTCTTTTATGGAAAAATAGATTAGAAATAAGCAAGTATATCATTAGAGATAGAGTTAATAAAGAAAATGTTGATGAATTTATTAAGGAATTTGAAGATTATAATAAAAAAGCAGAAAAATTCAACTATAATGAATTAGGACAAGATAGCAAGGTAATTTATGATATATTAATTGAAATTAGAGGTGAGCAATTCGAATGATATATTGAATTATTTTTTGCATTATGATAATATACATACAGATAAAAACAAGGAACGAAAATATATTATTATAAAAGAAAAAAGGGGTGATACGAAAGATGAAATTAAATTTAGCTCAAACAAAGCTTGTAGGATTAACTATGAAATTAGATTTAAAAACGAGAGAGTACCAAATGCTATGTGAAGAATTAGACAAATACAAGAAAGAAAATATAGATGAGAACGATGAAAGATTATATGAAATGTTGGGAAAATTTCAAGTTAATCATGATGAAATAGTAGAAATAAAAAAACAGTTAAAAGAAATTGAGAGCATTGAAGATATAAATGAAAGCACAAATGAAAACGAATATAGTTATGAGGACCTTTTTAAGAAGAAAGAGAATGAAAAAATAAATACTCCTGAATCCAACAATGAAAAAATGATGGTAGAGTATAATGCAAATTTATGGATGAAGATAAAAAGAAAATTTAAGGAATTATTTAAATTTTAAAATATGAAAGTTGGGGGTATTTATTATGATAATTCGTGATAATGTTTTAGTAAAAGTAGATGATACAGATATTGAAAACGGAAGTTATACGATACCAGAAGGTGTAACGAGTATTGGTACGGGTGCATTTAACGGAAGTAATAGATTAACCAATATAACAATACCAGAAGGTGTAATAAGTATCGGTAACGGTGCGTTTAATGAATGTAGTTGGTTAAGAAGTATAGAATTACCAGAAGGTCTAACAAGTATCGGTTTTGATACATTTAATGGCTGTATTAGTTTAACAAACATAACAATACCAAAGAGTGTAATAAGTATAGGTAACGGTGCGTTTAGAGAATGTACAGGATTAAGAAGTATAGAACTACCAGAAGGTCTAACAAGCATTGGCATTGAAACATTTGAGAGATGTATTAGTTTAACAAACATAGCAATACCAGAAAGTGTAACGAGTATCGGTAATCGTGCGTTCAAAGGATGTATTGAATTAAGAAGTATAGAACTACCAGAAGGTCTAACAAGTATTGGTATTGAAACATTTGATAGTTGTATGAGTTTAACAAACATAACAATACCAGAAAGTGTAATAAGTATCGGTAATGGTGCGTTTAGAGAATGTATTGAATTAAGAAGTATAGAACTACCAGAAAGTCTAACAAGCATCGGTGATGGTGCGTTCCATGGATGTAGTGGATTAACAAACATAACAATACCAGAAAGTGTAACATCGATTGGTGGTTGGGCATTTGAAGGGTGTAACAGTTTAACAAGCATAATAATACCAAAAAGTGTAGAGATTATTTTTAAAGAAGCATTCAAAGAATGTAGCAGTTTAACAAGTATAGCAATACCAGATAGTGTAAGAACTATTGGTGATGGTGCATTCGTGGGATGTGGCAATCTATGTGAAATAAATGTTAGCAAACAAGATAAAAATGAAGATGAATATGATGATTATAAATTAATAAGTATAGATGGAGTTCTATATGGTGTTGAAATATCTACAAATTATAAAGAACTAATGATGTTTCCTGAAGGTAAAAGAGAAGAATATTATATTATTCCTAAAGATACAATTGGGATACGAAGTAATGCTTTCGCAAAATGTAATGGACTGAAAAAAATAATTATTCCAGATGATTTAAGTATTGTGGGGCTTGGGGAAGACTTCTTTGATTATAATAATGTTGTATATGATAAAGATAAAAAATCAACAATGTTAGAAAAAAATGCAAAGGTAAGTAAATTCATACCAATCCCTTATCTGGAATTACTATTTGAAGAAAACAGAGTAAAATCTTTTCTTGAAAATGCGGATTTTAGACATTTCAATAGTAATGTTCCAGATTTAAAAGGATTGTTAGAAGGATATTCATCGGAAGAACAAATGGATTTCTTCAAATTTGTTGTTTGTTTAGGTTGTTTTAGTAAGAAAAAGATGTTAGATAATAATGGACAGGAAACAGAGGTAACAGTTGGACAGAAGGCATCAGCCTTGTTAGCACAATTAATAAAAACTTCATATTTGCAAATAGGACAATACCATGGATTATTTGATTCAATGTCTTTTAATGCAGAAGTGGTTCAAGAGTTTTTGAAATTTATAACTCCGCAGGGCAAGAAAAATGATAATTTGGAATTATTAATAAATCTTGAATATGAGTGCCCTGGTATATTTTCGAAAGTTATGGCAGGTTTTGAAAAAGCCAAGGGATATAGAACTACTTTATCTGAGGATGGAACAATTAAAACAGTGCCATGGGAAGAGGCTTTAAAGCTTTTTTATAATGATACTAGATATGTTGGTGTTACAGAAGAAAATCAAGATATAGCGGAGGTATATGGTTCTAAAGGAGTATCTCAAATGATTTTTGAGAAAGGGTCTGAACTAAGAAAAAAAGCTAGAGAAAAAGGTGTTCAAGAACATATCCTAGGTAAAGAAATGAGAGAACAATCAATTTTGGAAAGTATAGAAGACTTAAGAAAACAGACTTCGGAAGAATTAGAAAATACACAAACATTAATAGAGAATCTATATAAAAAACAATTTTCTTTTGAATGGTTAAATAAAAATGATCCAAGAAATGGCATATTAGGATTATATGTAAGCTGTTGTGGAAGCATAAATAGTGCATATTATGGCAAAAAAATTGCAGAAAGTAGCATAACGGAGAAAAATGTACAAAATTTAGTTGTTAGAGATTCAAAAGGAGAAATTATTTCTAAAGGGACAATATATGTAGATGAAGAACATGGATATGCGGTTTTCAATGATTTTGAATTAAATCAGAAGTATAGAGGACACGAACGCGAAAGTGGTGTGTACCAGGGGGATGACAAAGATGAAAGTGAATTGTCTGAATCTGAAAAAAAACAAAGAGAAGAAAGAGATTTGATTTTTGGTGCATTTCAAAGGGGAATTCAAGCCTTTGTTGAAGAATATGATTTACAACACCCAAACTGTCCAATGCAACAGATAAATGTAGGAATGGGATACAACAGATTAAAAAGAAATGTAATGCAATTTGAGGAGGCTACGGAATTATTAACTGTTCCTGTAGAATACGGATTTGAAGATGCAAGACAAGGACAGCGTGTTTTGTACAGAAGAAAAGAAAGAGAAATACATAATGATGTAAGTTTACATGAATTATAAAAATATTATAGTATTATTTAGATGAAAATGAAAAGAAGAAAGCACTATTGGACAAATTAAGTGATTAGATTTTAGCAGGTTTGATACCTGCTTTTTTTATATTATTAGTATGGTAGATAAGCTTAACAACATTTAATGTAAAAAGCTTATGATGTAGAAAAAATATCAATAACTATTGTCAAAACACAAAACTTATGTTAAATTAAACTCAATAAATCGAATTACAAAAGCGACCAAGAAACAAAATCACCCACTTTTCGCATACCTGTTTCGCAATCGCACCAAGGTAAATTTGTCGAACTAATAAATCCGTGTATTTACACGGATTTATTAGTTCGTTTTAGAAAATTAGGAAAAGATTCCAAAATATAGTTGACATCAGCAAACAAATGTTTACAATATATGGTACGTTGAAAGGAGAGCAATAGTATGAATAAGGAAATTATAAAAACAGAAATGAAAGTAAAGGATAGATTAGTTAGGGTTATAAGAATAGGCAAAGTTGATTATATTAGTTTGACGGATTTAGCTAGATATAAAAAATCCAATTGAGCCTAAAGATGTTATAAAGAATTGGTTAAGAGCAAAACAAATATTGAATTTTTAGCACTTTGGGAGCAAATGCACAATCCTAATATCAAAGGGGTCGAAATCGACACTTTTAAATCAGAAGCGGGTACACATTATTTTACAAAGAACTTAATTGTAAATTACAATAAGTTCTTTTTTCTATACTTCAATATAATTTCAATATTCAAATCGTATAATAAAAACGAAGAGGTGAAAAATTATGGCGAAAAAATATTTATTTTCCTATATCTATGGTATCTTCTTAATAGTATTTACAATATACATATTGCTAGACACTTTCTTAATAAAATCTGCTTATACAAAAGTAAATCAAACATCGTATGCAACAGCTAATTTAGAAAAAGGTGAAATAACATCAACTGCAAATTTATACGAAGACAACAATATAAAAATAGAGCTAGAGGAGTATAGAAAAAATGACACAACAATATATGTAGCGGATGTCCAATTAAGTAGTTCTACACTACTTAAAACAGCATTTGCAAATAACACTTATGGAAAGAACATAACTGCTAAAACATCTGCAATAGCAAAAGATGTTAATGCAATCCTAGCAATAAATGGCGACTATTATGGAGTACAAGAAAGTGGCTATGTGCTAAAAAATGGAGTCGTATACAGAAGTTTAGCATCGAAAAATCAAGAAGATTTGGTGATTTATAAAGATGGCTCATTTGAAATAATAAATGAAACAGATACAAGTATAAATACACTTGTAGATAAAGGAGCATATAATATACTTTCATTTGGTCCATCTTTGGTGGAAAATGGAAATATAAGCGTAGGAACAAAAGATGAGGTTGATAGAGCAAAAGCAAGCAATCCAAGAACTGCAATTGGAATTATAGATGATTTACATTATGTTTTTGTGGTTTCTGATGGAAGAACTAATAGTAGTGAAGGGTTAACCTTATTTGAGCTAGCTGAATTTATGCAAAATCTCGGCGCGAAAACAGCATACAATCTAGATGGAGGTGGCTCTTCAACAATGTATTTTAATGGTAAGCTTGTAAATAATCCAACAACAAACGGAAATAAGGTTTCTGAAAGGAGTGTGAGTGACATTGTATATATCGGATATTAGTTCTATAAAAAACAAGGAATAATATATTGTATAGCTAGCATTGTTACGGTACTTTTTGGATTAATATATGAAATGTTTAGTCATGGTGTTATTTCAAATTACATGATATTTGCATTTACTATTCCGCTAACACTAGGCGTACTTGTTTCATTTTTGATGTATGCATTAAAAATGAAACAAGTAACAAGAGTACAGATTAGCCTGTATAATGCTAGTGTTGCAACTCTGACCTTGTGGAGTATAATAAATGGAGTTTTAGAAATCTATGGAACCACAAATTGGAAGGTGAATTTATATTTAGGTTTATATGTACTTTTATTCTTGGGAAGTTTGATTGTAGGTGCGATAGATAGAGACAATAGGACATAGAAACTGTCTGAGGCAAGAAAATTTTTTCTTGCCTCAGACAGTTTCTATGTCCCATTAGTGTAGTTAATTACAGGTCAGCCTTAGGCTTTTGCAATAAGCCATACAATATAAGAATTATGTAATCACAAAAAAACATAGTTTAAAAAACAATCCGCCCAAACCTTAGAATTATGTAGTGTTCTGAAATATATTAATACTCCGTTCGTTTACTGGCGATTAGATTTGAGAGAAAGACATAAAGTGGGAGCGCCAAAACTGCGCACTACACTTCATATTAATATATTTCAGAACACTACATAATTCTAAGGCTTGGGCTACTCAAAAGACGAAACTGTTAAACAGTAACAAATTACTCTCTACAAAATAAAAAATTCCTTGCATAAAAAAATATATTATAGTATAATTTTGATGTAAATTACAAAAGGAAAATGGAGGATGTGTAATGGGATTTTTTGATAAATTAAAAAATGGACTTAGTAAAACTAAAAGTTCAATAGGTGAGAAAATAAATAATGTATTTAGTACATTTAGAAAAGTAGATGAAGAACTACTAGAGGAGCTTGAAGAAGCCTTAATAATGTCTGATGTAGGAATGGAAACTTCTGAAAAAATAATTTCACAACTAAGGGATAGAATAAAAAAAGAAAAAATTGAAGATGCAGAAGAAGTAAAGGTGGCTCTGAGAGAAATAATGAAAGATATACTAGATTCAGTTGATTCATCTTTACATTTGGATACAACACCTTCGGTTATTTTGGTGGTTGGCGTAAATGGTGTAGGAAAAACTACATCAATTGGGAAAATTGCCAATAGATTAAAAAATGATGGAAAAAAGGTTGTAATTGCTGCAGCAGACACATTTAGAGCAGCGGCAGTTGAACAATTAGAAGTTTGGGCTAATAGAGCAGGATGCGAAATGGTAAAAAGAAAAGAAGGCTCAGATCCGGCTTCTGTTGTCTTTGACGCAATAAAAATTACAAAAGAAAGAAATGCAGATGTATTAATATGTGATACAGCTGGAAGATTACATAATAAAAAGTATTTAATGGATGAATTAATAAAAATAAAGAAAATTGTAGATAGAGAACTACCTGAGTGTTCACAAGAAATACTAATGGTATTAGATGCAACAACAGGACAAAATGCTATCCTACAGGTAAAGGCTTTTAAGGAAACTGTAGATATAAATGGCTTAATACTTACAAAGCTAGATGGAACAGCTAAAGGTGGAGCAGTGGTAGGAATTGTTTCAGAAAACAATATGCCAGTGAAATTCATTGGCGTTGGTGAGCAAATAGATGATATGGAAAAATTTAATAGTGAGGATTTTGTTAATGCAATAATTTAATTCTATGCTAGGAAGCGGGTTCGTGCTGAAGGTAAATCTATATAACTCAAATTTTGTAAGCTAGCATTAATTTCATTTCCTACTTGAAAATCGAAAGGATTAGTGGATATAAAATGAAAAAAGGTAAAAAGAGAATATTAATAGTTGGACTATTTTTATTAATACTTACTATAGTACTGACTGTAATGTTTAGAAGCGCTTACTTAGAAAAGCTAGAGATAGGTGAGCAGTATGTTTCAGTGTTTTGGACAAACTTTAAATATAAAACTATTTCACTAGTGGTAACATTCATTTTAATTTTTGCATCAGTTTATATTACAAATAAAAGAATTTTAACTGGATTGAAAAGTTTTTTTGAGGATGAAAAAAAAACAATGCCAAAGCTCCCCAATAAATCGATTTCTTTAATAGTTGCAACACTGGTAAGTTTATTTACATCAGAGTTAACCATGAATAAGTTAATTTTATTTGCAAATAGTACATCATTTGAAATAAAAGATAGGATTTTTAATCATGACATAGGATACTATTTGTTTCAAAAGCCATTTTTGGAATATATAATGTTATTTGGTATAATTACAATAGTAGCCCTGACTGTGTACGCAGGAATATATTATATTATTGCATTAAATACACAGTTTGACGGAATTAAGAGTGAGACTCTTAAAAATAGCAAGATAATTAAACAATTGCTTAGTAATGTAAAGATTTTGTCAATTTTGATTGCAATTCTTACTTTTATAAAAACACAAGATTTAAGCTCTAGCAGGTTTTTAAATGTTGGAGACAAAAATGTGTATTCACTATATGGAGCAGGGCTTGCAGATGTTAGTATAAAATTATGGGGATATCGACTTTTGTCTTTAGTTATAATTATTTCAGTTTTTATGGCTATATCTTCGTATAACAAAGGAAAAACCAAAAAGGTAATTGGTTCAATATTAACGGTTCCAGTATATTTGTGTTTAATGTTGTTTGTATTAATAGGTTACAACGCAATGTTTGTAAAATCAAACGAGTTAGATAAACAGAAAAAATATATTAACTACAATATAGAAAGTACTAGAAAAAGTTATAATGTTGAAATAGATGAAGTTTCAGTTCAAAATGCAGGTGCAATTGAAAATAAAGATATATTAAATAATACAGAATTATTGTTTAATAATGTAGCAATTGTAAATAAAGAACTGGTGCTACAAGACCTTAATGCAACATTAACCAATAAGGGGTATTATACATATAATTCAAGTCAGATTGGTCAATATGAAATAAACGGAGAAAATGCTTTAGTGTATTTATCACCAAGGGAAATAGAAGATAAAGGATACTCATATATAAATTCAACCTATGAATATACACATGGATATGGTGCAATAGCAACGGAGGTATCAACAGTTAACTCTGTTGGAAACTTAGAAAATTATCAAAAAGGATTTAATGATAACGATTTAAATATTAGCCAACCTCGAATTTATTTTGGAACTCAAACCGATGAAATAATTGTTACGAATAGTGTAGGTAAGCAAGAGTTTGATTATCCAATATCTGATGGAAATAATGTAACCAACAGCTATGATGGAGCAGCAGGTTTGAAATTAAGTATTTTTGACAGAATGATATTAGCTATTTCACATAGGAATACTAAGCTTGCCTTTTCTCCTGAGGTAAAATCAGATAGTAAAATATTGTTAAATAGAAATATTACTGAGAGAGCAAAGAATATTATGCCATATTTGGTTTATGATGAAAATCCTTATTTAGTAATTACAGATGATGGAAAATTGGTATGGGTGTTGGATGCATATACAACTTCTAATTGCTACCCATACGCACAAAAGACTGAAACTAATAATAAGGAAATAAATTATATACGAAATTCAGTAAAAGTTCTAATAGATGCGTATGATGGAACTACTAAGTTTTACATTACAGATAGAACAGATCCAATAATAATGGCATACTGGAATGCATATCGCAATCTATTCGTAGATTTGGACGAACCTATTCCACAAGACATTAGTAAGCATTTTGTTTATCCAGAGTATTTATATAATATTCAAGCAAATATTTTAAAAAGGTATCATAATGTACAAGCAGATATATTATATAGAACTGATGATGTATGGGATATATCAACATACAGTTTAGCCGGTAACTCAGATAGCTCTGTTTCTCAAATTCAAAGCTATTATACTATGATAAAGACAGTAGATAGTAGCGAGAATAAAATAGGATTGGTAATACCGTATACAATAAGTGGAAAGCAGAATATAACCTCTTATTTAGTTGGATGTTATGAAAAAGGTAATCCAAGTTTAAAATTATATACATTTCCTGATGATAGCAATGTTTTAGGGTTGTTACAACTGGATACGCAAATTGAGCAAAACGAGGAAATCTATAAGCAAATTAGCAGTTTAAATGTTTCGGGAACTAAGTTAACGAAAAATATTGTTGTAGTGCCAGTTGATAATAAGCTATTATATGTTGAAGCAATTTATCAACAATATATAAATGAAGAATCGGCGCTTCCAACTTTAAAAAAGATTGTGGTTGCTTCAGGTAATAAAGTTGCAATTGGCGATAACTTGAAGTCTGCACTTACGGATTTGGTTTCTCAAAATGCTATAGGTATTGAAATAGAAAATACTGAAGATGTAGAAGGATTAATTGAGTCAATAATTAAAGCTAATAAGAATCTTGAACAATCAACTTCTAATGGAGATTGGGAAATGGTTGGCAAGGATATGGAAAGGTTAAATGATTTAATTAATAAACTAGAAAAGGTATATGCGGATGAGCAAAGTAAAAAGAAAAATAAACCAGATAAAGATAATACAAAAGAACCTGTGAAGGATAAGATTATAGATTTAAAAGAAGAATTAGAAAAAAGTTCTGAAGATGAAACAGAGGAGGAAATATGAATTTACCAAATAAATTGACAATACTACGAATAATTTTAGTGCCAATAATGGTTATTGTACCATTTTTAAATATAGATTCATTGTATGAAAATTCTATAGTTCCATTAACCTGGATAGTAATAGAAGCAATTTTTATAATTGCTTCTATTACTGACAAATTAGATGGTTATATAGCACGTTCTCGAAATCAAATAACAACCTTTGGAAAGTTTTTAGATCCTATAGCAGATAAGATTTTAGTCCTAACTGCAATGATTATGTTAGTAGAGGCTGGAAGATTACCTGCTTGGATTCCTGTTATAGTGCTATTTAGAGAGTTTGTTGTATCTGGTTATAGGCTAATTGCTGTTGAAAATGATGGAAAAGTAATTGCTGCTTCAATCTGGGGAAAACTAAAAACTGTAACTCAAATGATTGCGTTAATAGTAGCTTTAGTAGATATGAATTCATATGGAGCTTTTATAAAAAATGGCTTAGATGGACTACCTTTGGCTATTAATGTAATTTCATTTTCAGCAATGACAATCTCAGTTATAGCGACAATTTTTTCTGGGTGGGATTATATAAAAAATGGTAAAGAATTATTGTTAAAAAAATAATACAAAAACATAACTCTAAATAGTAAAAAAGGAGATCTTACTTATGGATATAAAAAGTGCAAAACAAAGAATTGAAGAATTGCGTGGTATTATTGAATACCATGCAAAAAAATATTATGACGATGACGAACCAGAAATATCAGATTTTGAGTATGATATGTTGATGAATGAACTAAAAAGTCTTGAAAAAGAATTTCCAGATTTAGTAACAGAAGATTCAATGACTCAAAAAGTAGGTGGACATGTTAAAGAGGGCTTTTCACAAGTTACTCATAAAGTTCCACTACAGAGTTTACAAGATGTTTTTTCAATTGAAGAATTAGAAGAATTTGATAAAAGAGTAAAAAAACAATTAAATGGTAAAGCTGTTAATTATGTTGTAGAAACCAAAATAGATGGATTATCAGTAGCATTAGAATACATAGATGGAAAATTTATAAGAGGAGCAACTAGAGGAAATGGATTAATTGGAGAAGATGTAACTGAAAATTTAAAAACTATAAAAAATATACCTAAAAAACTAAATGAAAAAGTAAATATAACAGTACGTGGGGAAGTATTTATTGGGTCAAAAGAATTTGAAAAAATGAATGAAGAAAGAGAAATTATGGGTGAGACATTATTTGCAAATGCAAGAAATGCAGCAGCAGGTTCTCTAAGACAGTTAGATTCTAAAATTACAGCAACAAGACCCTTAGATATTTTCATTTTTAATGTCCAAAGCTTAGAAAACAATAAATTTAATTCTCATAATGAGCAATTAAACTATTTAAAAAAATTAGGCTTTAATATTAACCCAGTACATAATTATTGTACAGGTATTGATGAGGCAATTAAAGCTGTAAAGGAAATTGGAGAAAATAGGGATAGCTTATCGTTTGGAATTGATGGTGCAGTTATAAAAGTAGATGAACTAGATTTAAGAGAAACACTAGGTGTTACTGCTAAAACCCCAAGATGGGCTATTGCATACAAATATCCACCTGAGCAGAAGCAAACTATATTAAAAGATATAGTATGTCAAGTAGGTAGAACAGGGGCTATAACGCCAATGGCAATTTTAGAACCTGTAAGAGTAGCTGGTTCGTTAATCTCCAAGACAACATTACATAATGAGGATTTCGTAATAGAAAAAGATTTAAAAATTGGCGACACAGTCATTATTCAAAAAGCTGGAGATGTGATACCAGAGGTCGTTTCAGTTGTAAAGGAAAAAAGAACAGGTAATGAAAAAGATTTTACTATGCCAAAAGTGTGTCCTGTATGTGGAGCACCAGCAGTTAGAGAGGAGGGGGAAGCAGTTACAAGATGTACTGGAATTGAATGTAGTGCAAAGGCTTTAAGAAGCATAGTTCATTTTTCATCAAAAGTTGGCATGGATATTGATGGATTGGGCTACAGTATTATTGAGCAGTTAATAGATAGAGGACTTATAAAGAATATTTCGGATATATATACATTAAAATTGGAAGATATAGCCTCGCTAAAAAAGAATGGAAAAAAATTTGCACAGAACCTAGTAGATAGTATTAATAAAAGTAAAAGTAACGATTTAGCCAAGTTAATTACTGCCCTAGGAATCCGTCATGTTGGTTCAAGAATGGCAAGAACTCTAGCAAAGAAATATAGAACGATGGATAATCTGATGCAAGCAAGTTTTGAAGAATTAAGTATGCAGAACGATATAGGAGAAGTTACAGCAAATAGCATATATGAATTCTTTAGACAAAGTCAAACTATAGATTTGCTTGACAAACTAAAACAAGCAAATGTTAATATGGAAAGCTTAGAAGAGGAAAGTACAGATAATAGGTTTGAGGGACAGATTTTTGTCCTAACAGGCTCTTTAGAAAAGTTTACTAGGGATGAGGCTTCAGAAATAATAGAAAGACTTGGTGGTAAGACTTCTAGCTCAGTTTCAAAAAAGACAACCTATGTCTTGGCAGGTGAAGATGCAGGTAGTAAATTAATCAAAGCACAAAATTTGGGAATTACTATTATTAGTGAGGAAGATTTTGATAATATGATTAAATAGAAGTTTCTTAATAGAATATTTTAAGGTTTTCAAGGAAGCAATGGGATTTAAGGGGAGCAATAGGTTATAAGGAATGGAATTCAATACTTCTACATAAAGTAACAATAATAGTCTTTAATAAATAGTGAAAATATAAAATAAATTTTAAGAAATAAAAGAGTTTATGTCATTGATAATATGGCATAATTAAAAAGGAGAATAGGAGATGGATGGAAAGTATACATTTAAAGAGTTTGATAAAAACCTAGATGATGGGTATCAAATGTATTTTACATATGTAAGAAATAAATATTTATTGTTTAAAACAGCGGAAAATTGTTATACACAAAAGTTGTTAGAAGAAGATGAGAAAAATCCACAGCCACGAAATAGCATAATCACTCATAAAAGAGTTAAAGAGATGTTTCCGTTTATGGAAAATATTGAATATAAGGTAGGGATAAGTGAATGATTTATAATTTAGAAATTTATTTTACTATGTTCATTATTTATGCAGTATTGGGATGGATTATGGAATGTATACTTCTTTTTACGGAAAAGCACAGATTTATTAATAGAGGTTTCTTAATAGGACCATATTGCCCTATTTATGGTGTAGGTGTGGTTGGAGTTACATTATTATTAAGCAGATGCTCCAATAATGTTATCCTACTTTTTGTATTATGTACATTGCTATGCGGTTCTTTAGAATATTTTACAGGTTATATAATGGAAAAAATTTTTAAAGCAAGATGGTGGGATTATAGTAGTCATAGATTCAATATTAATGGTAGGGTCTGTTTAGATACATTAATTCCGTTTGGCGTTATAAGTGTACTAGTTATAAAATTTGTTAATCCTTGGTTGCTTGACAAATTGTATTTGATACCAAACAACATCTTAAATTATTTAGTAATTAGTTTGTTAATAATATTTATAGTAGATTTTTTAATTTCATTTAACGTTGTTATAAAATTTAAAAATCTAACAAAACAAGAAAAAGATAGCACAGAAGAGATTGCACAAAAGGTAAGAGAAAAGGCAGAAGATATTATTAACAAGCTAAACTTAGAAAAAAATGTATTAATAAAGAAAATGCATATAACTAGCTTTAGATTGGATAAAAATGAAAAATACACTAGAAAGAAATATACTAATAAAATAAAAAATCAGAATATAACTCTTATCGGAACCTTTAAATATAAAATTGAAAGTATTGACGACAAGATAAAAAGTGTTGCTAAGGATTTATCTGAAAAAATTTCGGGACTTAAGGATAACCAGTTTAATTTTAATAAAGTAAAAGAAAAATTTGTAAAACAGTCAAAATTAAATAAGAGATTGATTAGTGCTTTTCCAGATGTAAAACAACGAGAGTATACAAGAAAGAAAAACAAATATGAAGGAGAGTAGAAAATGGACATAGACGAAATAAAAAACAATTCTGATAATAAAGATGTAATTAATCAAGCAGTAAGAGAGTCTGGGCTGTACTTGGAATTTGCAGCTCCAGAGCTACAAGATGATAAGGAAATTGTTTTAAGTGCAGTACAGCAAAATCCAGGGGCATTGGAATTTGCAAGTGATAGACTTAAAGATGATAAAGATGTTCTATTGCAATCTGTTCAAAATGTTGGTTGGGTTATGTGCTACGCAAGTGATAGATTAAGGGCAGATAGAGATGTGGTATTGCAAGCAGTAAAAAATGATGGACAAGCACTTTATTATGCCTCTAAAGAACTGCGTAACGATAAAGAA
Source organism: uncultured Lachnospiraceae bacterium (assembly GCA_946637865.1). Lineage (GTDB taxonomy): Bacteria > Bacillota > Clostridia > TANB77 > CAG-508 > CAG-492. The sequence goes on from CAMPBM010000006.1 coordinate 34,444, forward strand.
GTAGTTTTAGAAGCGGTTAAGAATAAAGGAATTATACTGAAATATGCTAGTGCTAGTGTTAGAAGTGATGTAGATGTTGCTGTTACAGCGTTAATGCAAAATAAGAAAACTGCTAGCTATGTTAAGGGTTGTTTAAATCCAGAGGTACTAGATAATGAAGAGGTTCAAAATGCTTTAAAGTCTTTGGAAGAGTAACAAAGCAGTGCGACAGGGAGATGGAGATTTTTTTGAAATTGGGGACGGAGATTTTTTTTAAAAAATCTCCGTCCAAAATTTCAAAAAAACTCCATCTCCCTTAGGCTTTAGGATTAACATTAACTGTAGAATTACTAGTATAAATAACAAATCCAGGTTTGCTACTAGATGGTTTTTTTACATATTTACCAAGAGTATAATCTACAGGAACATTTGAAGAAAGCCTAGCTTTACTATAATATGCAACAATCTGAGCACATTTTATTATAACGTCAATAGAAGGGGTGGTTTTATTAGTTAATAAAACACCATGACTTCCGTGTATATCCTTAGTATGAAACCACATGTCATAGGACTTTAGAACCTTAGTTGATAGATAATCATTTTGTTTATTATTCTTACCAACCAAAAATGTGTAATCATCTATTTTATATTCAATTGGTGTATATTCAGTATCTAGTTTCTTGTTTTTATTCTTCAGCTTTGTAGATTTTACATTAGGAGCAGTTGTATTTTTTTTACTAAAAAATAAGTCATTTTCTTTAATCTCGCTGTATATTTCATCTATGTCAGTTAAATTGGTTGCACTATCTAGTGAAAAAATAATAGTCTCTATATAATCTAGTTCACTAATGGTTTCGATTTTTTGCTTATTAACAATCTCTAAAGCATTTTTAAGCTTATTATATTTTTTATAATAATTTTTTGCATTTATTGAAGGAGAAAGGTTTTTATTAACTGGAATCTTAATAAGTTCATTATTATTATAGTAATTTTCAACTTCAATATAATCATTTTCAAAGTTTTTGTACTTATACATATTAGCAGTTATTAACTCTCCATATAATTGAAATTTATCTTTATCTTCACACTCGAGCAACTTCGCATTTATGTTTTTTAATTTCTTTGTTATTTTCTTTAAAGTTCCTTCAACAAGTTTTAATACAGTATTTCTATAATTAATAAAATCTGATTTTTGCTCTTTCTTTATATAAAAATCATCTATAAAGAAATTTAGATAAGGTGTAGAAGAATCTAAGGTCATAGAGCTTGCTGTGGTGTTATCATCAACGACAGGTTTATTTATAGTAATAGAATAATCCTTATGAAAATTTTTTAAATAAACTGTTTGATTTAAACACATAACTATATAATTATACACTTTTCTTAAGTTTTCCTGATTAACTATATTTTCAATATGATTTTCTTCTAAAATGCTTTGGACAAACATTTTACTAATTCCATTAAAGGTATTAGATATTCCATTATCTAAATCTGTTAGGTTATTGGTATGTGATAAAAAATCATCAAAGTCTGTAAGACTTAAAAAATCAATTTTAGTAATTTCAGGAAACTCGTAAGGGTGAGCTGGCAAAATGTCTCTTGTGGAATTACCGGAAATATCAAGATGTCTAAGGCTATCTATTATAATGTTTTTATCATTTAAAAGTATTATATTGCTATGTTTTCCCATTAACTCTATTATTAATTTTTTTATAATCAAATCATTTAACTCATTGTAACACTCTAAATCAATTATAACAATTCTTTCTAATTGATGCATAGAAATTGCCTTAATTCTACCACCAATCAAGTGCTTTCTTAAAAGCATACAGAAATTTGGTGCGTTAAGTGGATTGGGTTTAGAATTTGTGGTTAAATTTATTCTATAGTCATCTACATTTATAGTACAGTTCAATGCATAATTCTTACCATTATTATAAATACCAAGTATTATCTCATTTTTATTTGGTTCAAAAACTTTATTGATTTTACCTCCAATCAAAAATTGATTTAGTTCTGAAACAATTGATTTTGTAACTATTCCATCAAATGCCATATGATGTACCTCCTTTGCGAATTTCATTATATATTATTTTTATTAAACATGCAACTATTAGAGTAACAGTTTACATGCTACTGGTTACTGTTTAACACTTTTTATAAAATAATCCGCCCAAACCATAGAATTATGTAGCGTTCTGAAATATA
>CAMPBM010000007.1 GCA_946637865.1 uncultured Lachnospiraceae bacterium
GATTATTTGGAGGAAATAAAGAAAATTATAAAGATAAGAAAAGTATAGTTATCTAATATATGTAGGTTCTCCAGTATATTGGGGAGGTATGCCAGAAGAATTATTTACAGCATTAAAAGGAATAGATTATACAGGAAAAACAATTAGACCTTTTGTAACTCATGAAGGTTCAGGGCTTTCAAATATTCCTAATCAATTAAAAGATATTTGTACTGGAGCAAAAGTAGAAAGTGGAATTGCAATAACAGGCTCTGTGGTTAATTCGGCAAGAGATAAGATAGAAAACTGGATATAGGAACTATAGAACATATGTTTCAAATGTATATGCAAAAGCACATAAAAGTTATCAATTTCAATAAAAAATAAAACTTACAATCTGATTAATTTCAAATTGTAAGTTTTTTCTTCTAACGCATATAATCGTTAGCACGAAATTAAAAATTTCGACAACGATTTATTATTTCAAAATTTTATCTATACCTGGTTTTATAAGAGTGATAGCAATATCAATTATTTCATCAATTGGAATTTTTTTCCCATCGTTGATCCATTGTCTATAAATTCCTATCAAGCTATTAGTTATATAAGATAAAATAATTTAAAAGAGGATAATTAAAATGGCTAAACAAACAGTCAATAGTTTTTCGACTTTTAGTCGAAAAACTATTGACATTTTAAATTCCGTATTGTATAATAAAATCGACCAACAGTCGAGAGAAGGGAGGAGAATATTTGAAAAATAATGAAAGAAAGCAAGAATTACTCAAGATTGCCTATAATATGTTTTTGAATAAGGGATACGATAATACTAGTGTAGATGACATTATAAATGAAGCCAAAATTGCAAAAGGTACTTATTATTACTATTTTGAAAGCAAAGAAGCAACTTTGGAAGAAGTAATAAATATGATGATAAAAGATGAAGTTGCATCTGCTAACGAAATTTTAAAAATGCCTATTTCTATTCCTGAAAAATTAGTTGGAATCATTACATCATTAAGACCTAAAAAAAATGAACAAGAAATACAGAGCACATTAAATAAAAAAGACAATATTGTGATGCACGAAAAAATAAAAAATCGTATCATAGAAGAAGCAATTCCCTTATTGGAACAGGTTGTTATGGAAGGAATTGAAAGTAAGGTTTTTAATTGTTCGCATATTAAAGAAAGATTAAGAATGATACTTATAATGAGTAATGAAATATTTGATAATGGTAAATTTGACTTAAATGAAATTGAGGTTTTTATTGATATAACAGAAAAAATATTGGGAGCAAAAGAAGGAACTTTAGGATTTATAAAAATGTTAATAGGGGGGCAAAATGAATAAAATAATTAGTGCCAAAAACTTAGTGAAAACATTTTCAAATAATGGTATAACACAAACAATAATAGACAATTTAGACTTAGAAATATACGAAAATGATTTTACGATAATAATGGGGTCTTCAGGTGCAGGAAAATCAACATTAATGTATAGTTTATCAGGAATGGATATGCCTACAAGTGGAAGTATAGAATTTTGCAAAGAAGATATTACAAAAATGAATGCTGATAAATTAGCTATATTTAGAAGAAAAAATTGTGGATTTGTATTTCAACAGATTTATATGTTAGACAAAATGAGCTTATTAGATAATACTTTAACAGCAGGTCTTCTAGTAAACAAAAATAAGAAAGATGTAATAAAAAGAGCAAAAGAATTATTTAAAAAGGTAAATCTTCCAGAAACAACTATTAGAAAAAATGTAAATCAAGTTTCAGGTGGAGAAGCGCAAAGAGCTGGAATAGTAAGAGCAGTAATAAATAAACCAGTGTGCCTTTTCGCAGACGAACCAACAGGAACATTAAATTCAGAAAATACAAAAGCTGTATTAGATGTTTTTACAGATTTAAATAATGATGGACAAAGTATTATTATGGTTACACATGATAAGAAAAGTGCAATTAGAGGAAATAGAATTATTTATCTAAAAGATGGAAAAATATGTGGAGAATTAAGATTAGATAAATATGAAAAAGAATCAGAAGAGAGAAATGCTAAACTAGATAAATTTTTAAAGGATATGGGGTGGTAAAATGAATAGAATTTTAACACTGCAAAAAAATTTTTTTAAAAAGAATTTAAAAGACATTATCTCATTTTCAATTATATTATTTATTTCCACTATTCTTCTAACAAGCAGTCTAGTAGTGAATAATAACATAGATAATGAATACAACATTAAGCATCAAAGATTAAATACTGCAAACAGTTTTTATACAATAAGTAAATTACAATATAGTGATAATTTATTAGAGAACATTAAAAATATTAAAGGCGTAAATGAAGTAGAAAAACAAGAAGGAATATTTGCAACAGTACCTATTATGATGGAAGATAATTTACAAGATCAAAATGTTATTTTTTACAATTATGAAAATATTAGAAAAATAAATAAGTTTGATTTAGTTCAAGAAAATGAAAATAAAAACAATAACGGAATTTATCTAGCCAATTATACTTATATTCATTCAGGATTAAATTTAGATGACAAATTTGAATTTGAATTAAATAGCAAAAAATATTCATATAATATTAATGGTATTATAGAGGAAATGCAATATGGAAATTATAATTCATCAATTATAGCAGAATATTTATCAAACCAGGGTTATAATGAATTGTTAGAAAATAATAAAGAAAAAGAGGTTGTTACAATATCAATCAAAAGTGATAATTCTTATGATACATACAATGAAGTTTCAAAATATTTAAGTAAAGAAAATATAAATGTATTAAATAAAAATTATGATGAACAATCTAAAACACAAAGATTAGCAATAGCAAATATATTAGTATTTATTATTACAGCATTTTCATTATTGGTATTAACGGTTAGTTTATTAGTTAGTAAATTTAAAATTACAGAATCTATTGAAGAAGAAATAACTAATATGGGTGTACTAAAAGCATTAGGATATACAAGTAATGAAATTATATTTTCTATTATCATGCCATATTTAATTATGGGAGGGATAGTAAGTGTTATAGGAATTGCTTTGTCTGTATATGTTACACCTATTTTCTCGAAAGTGATAGAAATGCAATCTGGTTTTATATGGAATCCAACATTTGATTTAAAATCATATCTTATAACATTATTGATTAATCTAGGATTAATTTTTATATTTTCAATATTATCAGCAAAAAAAATTAAAAAACTAAACCCTATAAATGCTATAAGAGGAATTGAAAACAATAAAAACATTAAAAATTATTTTGAAATTGATAAAACAGTAGGAAATATTGGATTTATATTAGTGTTAAAAAATTTTATAAATAGTAGAAAACAAAACATATTGCTAGGAATTGTAATGTTCTTTATAACTATAATAAGTTCCTTTGCAGGCATTTTATATTATAATGTAAATCTAAATCCGATAAACTTTATAAACACTTTAGTTGAGGAACATCCTTCTGCTATAATAAAACAAACAAGCGATATAAAAGAAGAAATTAAAAACTATAATAATGTAAAAAATGTCATTTACTATGATGATACGCAAGTATTAAATTATAAAGATAATTCATTTAAGACCTTCGTATCAGAAACATACAAAAATCTATCAAATGATTTGTGCTATGAAGGAAATAATCCAAATGGGGCAGATGAAATTTCTGTTGGAAGTAGAATAAAAGAAAAATATAATTTGAAAATAGGAGATTATATTGATATAAAAAAAGATGGAAATACATATAAATACCAAATAGTAGGCTTTGTTCAATCTGTTAATTATTCTGGAGAGATTTTTGAACTCACTATAGATGGGTATAAAAAAATAGACAGCGAGTATGAACCTAAAGTATTATATGTATATTTGGAGAATGAAGAATTATCTAGTAATTTTTTAGATACAGTAAAACATGATTTTGAGAGAGAAATAAGTGGAACTGTTGATTATGCAGAGTCAATGAATAGTGCAAGTACAATGTATGTTTCGTTAGTAAGTGTTATTTGTATTGTTATTATAATTATTACTGTTGTATTAATTTATTTAGTATTATATATACTCATTTCTTCAATTATTCTAAAAAGAAAACAAGAGCTAGGTATATATAAAGCGATTGGATATGAAAATAAGCAGTTAATTACACAACTAATAGGAGGATTTTTACCAAGTGTAATTATTTCAACCGTATTAGGAATTATTTTTAACAAAATATATATTAAAAATGTATTTAATATCATTTTTAAAACTGTTGGCGCATATAGAATTAGTTTTAATTATCCAATTGTGATATTTACTTTTTTAGGATTAGCAATTATAATAAGTACAACAATAATAGAATTATTGTTATCTAATAAGATAAAGAAAATATCGGTGTATTCGTTAATAAAAGATTAAGGAGGAAAATAAAATGAATAATGTTAAAGAAAAATTAAAAGAATTAACAAAAAGAAGTGATGAGGAGGTAGCTATTATTGATGAAATATTAAATAGTCATTTTGTAATAGGAAGACATAATAAGGAAAAGATAATAGCTGAATTTAAAGAAAAACTAAATTTGAATAATGAAGAAGCTGATAAATTGTATAATCAGTGCTCTGAAATTATTGTAAAAGGTATATTTAAAAGAAAATAAATGAAATAACGGAGAAATTGATTTTGTTATTGATGATTTTGGAGATAGGTTTTATATTCAGGTTGCTGATTATTTGTCAAGTGATGAAGTAATAGAAAGAGAATTTGGTGCTTATAAAAATGTGGCTGATAATTTTCTTAAATATGTTATTACGATGGATAAAGTGGATTATAGTAGAGATGGAATCATTCATAAAAATATAATTGATTGATTGTTGGAAGGATAGATATATTGGACGGTTCATTGAAAAAAACCGCCCAATATAAGAATAATGTAATTATTATATGAAAATATGTATTGACATGAGTACAATTTGATTATATAATCGAAACCAGTTTACTAAAAGGAGTAAGTTAATTATGAAAGAGCGGTTTATTATAGAAATGGTCTATGATAAGATTTCCAAATGTAAAAGTTGTTGTAGCAAGTGTCCGTGCAAGAAACTGGCAGAATATATCAGCAACATTGGAATCGACGAATTCTATCAAAGATACATTTCAAACAACCTTCCTGAAGAAATCCTTTTAACTTTTGAGAAGAAGATAGAGGTAATGAATCTTTAGGAAAATTTGGTTTGCACTTGAGTTTCAAGTGCAAACTTTTTTATTATATAATATGAAATATTTTTCATATACTATTGACTTTTTCACAAAGGAATTTATATAATAGCTTTGTAGAAATTAAATATAAGGAGGCAAAAATATGATAAAATTAGTATTGGTAAGACATGGTCAAAGTATGTGGAACTTAGAAAATCGTTTTACAGGTTGGACAGACGTTGAGTTATCTGAGCAAGGAATAAAGGAAGCTAAAGAAGCTGGAAAAGTACTAAAAGAAAAGGGTTTTGAATTTGATGTAGCATATACATCTGTATTAAAAAGAGCAAATGATACATTAAAATATATATTAGAAGAATTAGGAGAGAAAGATATTCCTATAAAAAAGAGTTGGAAATTAAATGAAAGACACTATGGTGCTTTGCAAGGTTTAAATAAAGATGAAACAAGATTAAAATATGGAGATGAACAGGTTCTGCTTTGGAGAAGAAGTACAGATGTTAAGCCACCAGAATTGTCAGTAGATGATGAAAGATATCCTGGCAATGATGTCAAATATAAAGAACTATCAAAAGATGAACTACCAACAACAGAAAATTTAATAGATACAATTAAAAGAGTTATGGATTATTGGAATTCTGATATAAAAAAAGATTTAGAAGAGGGAAAAAGAGTTATAATAGCAGCGCATGGAAATAGTTTAAGAGGTTTAATAAAGTATTTAGATAATATGACAGATGAAGAAATAATAAAATTAGAGTTGCAAACAGGAAATCCTATATGTTATGAGTTGGATGATAATTTAAAACCAATAAAACATTACTATTTAAAATAAGTGTTATATAGTTACTGGTCAGCCCTGAAACATTTGGGGACGGTCTTGATTTGTTTCATTTTTGAAACAAATCAAGACCGTCCCCAAATGTTTCAAGGCTGACCAGTAACGTTATATAAAAGAAGTGATACAAAAATCACTTCTTTTATATTGCAAAAAAAATATATGCTATCATATTGGAAATGATTTTCAATAAGGAGCATGAAATGAAGAAAGAAAGACAAAACAAAAAGAACTAGTAATAGAATACTTAAAAGAAAATGCAAATAAACATTTAACCATACAGAAGATTTATGATGGGTTAAAAAATGAAGTGGGAATGACAACCATATATAGAATAATAAATTGCCTAATAGAAAAAGGAATAGTTACAAAATGATTCTGTTGAAACAATTGAAAAACAAGAAATTGATGGAGCTGAAGAACATGAGCATGAACATGATGAAGAGAAAAGCGAAGAACTTAATTAAGTTTTTATTGTCAAAAGACATATTAAAGAATCTATACCACCAAACACTGAAATAAAGTATACTGCAAAATTGTATAAAAATAAAATAATCTACAAAAACTAATACAATCAAAAATAATGGAGGTATAAAATGAAAGCAATAGTATATGATGGAATACAAAAAGTTCAGTGTAGAAAGGTTCCAGACCTTAAAATTGAAAGAGATGATGATATAATTGTGAAAGTCACATCAACAGCAATATGTGGGTCTGATTTGCATTTAGTGCATGGCTTAGTAAAAGGAATGTATGATGGCTTTGTTTTAGGACATGAAACCATGGGAATTGTTGAAGAAGTTGGAAAAGATGTACGAAAAATAAAAAAAGGCGATAGAGTAATTGTTCCATTTCCTGTAGCTTGCGGACATTGCTTTTTCTGTGAACATCAAGAGTTTAGTCAATGTGATAATACAAATGAATATGGAGAAGTTGGAGGATTATTAGGTTATAGCAAATCTTATGGAGATTATTCAGGTGGACAAGCCGAATATATAAGAGTTCCTCATGCAAATGTTGGACCAAAGAAAGTTCCAGATGAGTTGACAGATGAACAAGTATTGTTTTTAACCGATATTTTACCAACATCACTATGGGGAACAGAAATTGCAAATGTAAAAAAAGGTGATACCGTGGTAGTTCTAGGTTGCGGACCTGTTGGACTTCTAACTATAAAATGGTGTATATCAAAAGGTGCAAATAGAGTAATTGCTGTTGATAGAGTAGGTTATAGGTTAGAGCATGCTAAAAGATATGGCGCTGAGGTTATCAACTTCGAACAATATGATGAAACAGGTGCATATATAAAGGAAATGACCTCAGGAGGTGCAGATTGTGTAATAGATTGTGTTGGTGTTGATGGGAAAATGTCTTTTATGGAAAAAGTAGAAACAGCACTAAAACTACAAGGAGGTTCTAAATCTGCAATAGAAATAGCATCACAATCAGTAAAAAAATGTGGTCATGTTGCATTGGTTGGAGTTTATGGAACCAAATATAATAATTTTCCTTTAGGAAACTTTTTTACAAGAAATATTACGTTAAAGATGGGACAATGTCCTGCAACAAGATATGTTGAACCTATATTAGAAAAAATTAAAAGTGGTGAATTTGATGCAACTGATATTATTACGCATACGTTATCTTTAGAAGAAGGAAGACATGCTTATGAAATTTTCGATGCTAAGGAAGATAATTGCATTAAGGTTATTTTAAAGCCTTGAGTTATGTGTTAACATTAGGCTTTTGTAATAAGCCGTAAAAAATCAAAATAATATTGTAAAATAATTTCACATATATTATAATGACATTGGAAAAATACTTATAAATAAAAACGTGAAAAAAATAGTATATTTATAAGATATAGAATAAAAAAGTCCAAAGTATAAAATAATACCAATGAGGAGGAGGAATGTAAAATGGAAAGAAAAGTTAAAGTAGCACAATTTGGAACTGGTAAAATGTCTGTTTACACAATGAGGTATGTGTATGAAAAGGGTGCAGAAATAGTGTCTGCGTTTGATATTAACCCAAATGTTATTGGGAAAGATATTGGCGAGATAATTGGTTCAGAAAATAAAGGTGTTGTAGTTTCTCATGCAGAAAATGCAAGAGATATACTATCAGCTAATAAGCCAGATATAGCAATTATTACTACGATGAGTTTAATTAAAGATGTTGAAGAGGCTCTAACGATATGCGCAGAACTTGGAATAAACGCTATTACAACCTGTGAGGAGGCATTTTTTCCTACAAATTCAAATCCTGGAATTACAAAAAAGTTGGATGAAATTGCTAAGAAGACAAATTGCACAATTACTGGAAGTGGATATCAAGACATCTATTGGGGACAATTAATTTCTTCAATAGCTGGTTCTACTCAAAAGATCACAAAAATAAAAGGAAGTTCAAGTTATAATGTTGAAGACTATGGAATAGCTTTAGCAAAGGCCCATGGTGCTGGCTTAACCTTAGAGGAATTTGATAAGGAAGTAGCATCTGTTGACAGAATTTCCGATGAACAAAGGCAAGAAATAATCGAAAAGGGTGATTATTTACCATCATATATGTGGAATGTTAATGGATGGCTTGCAGAGAAGTTAGGTCTTCATGTAATATCTCAAAGCCAAAAATGCGTGCCACAAACTTATGAAAAAGACTTAGAATCATCAACTTTAGGAATGACAGTAAATGCTGGTGATGCTACTGGAATGAGTGCTGTTGTAACAACAGAAACTAAAGAAGGTATTATAATTGAAAGTGAATGTATTGGTAAAGTATATGCACCAGAGGAATTTGATAGAAATGAGTGGACGGTTTATGGTGAGCCTAATACTACAATAGTTGTAGAAAGACCTGCAACTGTAGAACTTACCTGCGCTAGTATAGTCAACAGAATTCCTGATGTTATTAATGCAAAGGCTGGTTTTGTACCTACTGCTGATATGGGAGAATTAAGGTTTAAAATCAATAGTTTAAATGAATATGTGAGGTAATTATTATTTGTTACACATTACGTAGCGTATTGCAAAGCTACGCAATGCTGTTAACTTAAGATGCGGATATAGGGGACGCAGGGATTGTCTTTAACAGGGACACTATTGTCAAAGACAATTCCTACGTCCCTCGTGTCACATGGATAAAGATGGATTAACTAATTATAAGCATATTAAGAATTTGGTTGTTACAAATGAGCCTATGGTAAAGACTACTACAGCTAAAGTATCCTAGGATGCCTAAAAATTGATTTAAATACTAATTGATTCATCGAAAAAAAGGGCTTTTACTTTGTATAAAGTATTAGCTCTTTTTCTTTTGGAATATTTAGAATAAAAATGAACAAAAAAATGTATTTCTAATATAATTATAATATATCTGTAATTATATTGGAGGTGTTTTTTATAAAAAAGAGAATTTTAAGGTGTGCAGTAGTATTATTAATATTAAACCTAATGTATTCAATACATTCATTTGCACTAAGCCCACAAGACGAGTTGATTTATGAAGGAATAGACATAAGTGTATGGCAGAGAGACATTGATTTTTATCAGGTAAAAAATGAAGGGATAGAAATAGTATATATAAAAGCCAGTCAGGGAACAAATCTTATTGATCCGTATCTTGAAACTAATTATAAAAATGCTAAGGCTAATAATTTAAAAATAGGATTTTATCATTTCCTAACAGCTACAACAGTTGCACAGGCTGAAGCTGAAGCAAGTTTTTTCGCGTCAGCAATAGAAGGAAAAGAAGTTGATTGCAAATTGGCTATGGACTATGAACAGTTTTATGGGGTTTCTAAAAATGGAATAAATGAAATAGGAGTTGCATTTATTAAAAAATTAAAGCAAATAACAGGTAAAGATGTAATAGTTTACAGCAATTTAAACAATGTGAAGAATACTTTTGAAGATAATGTAGCAAGTGAAGGAAAACTATGGATTGCATACTATAGTAATCCGAACAATCTAACAGGAGTACAATCAAGTTGGGATACCTATATCGGAATTCAATATACAAGTACAGGTAGAATAGCTGGAATAAATGGAAATGTTGACAGAGACAGATTTTCGAAAGAAATTTTGATGGCAGATTTGCAAGGCTCAGCTGGTAATAATAATCAAGATAGTAGTAACAATGGTAGTGTACAGATTGTAAATTATGTTGTAAAAACTGGAGACACTTTAAGCAAAATTGCTATGCAGTTTGGAACTACAGTTGCAGAAATTGCACAAAGAAATAAAATACCAAATGTTAACCTAATTTATCCTGGACAAATTTTTGAGATAATTATTGGAACAGATGGTTCAAACAATAATACTCAAACTGGTGGTTCGAATAATAATTCTCAGCAGAATATAACATATAAAATAAAAAGGGGAGATACTCTTTGGAAAATAGCTAAAAATTATGGCGTTACAATCCAAGATATAGTTAAGTGGAATAATATAAAAAATCAGAATTTGATATATACGGGAAACACGCTTGTTATATATAAAAACGGCGTGGGTGGTAGTATTAATTCAGGAAGCACATATACAGTTATTAGAGGGGATACGTTAAGTCAAATTGCTTTAAGGTTTGGAACAACTGTAAATAGACTTGTTCAGGTTAATGGAATAAGGAATCCTAATTTGATTTATGTTGGGCAGGTATTAGTGATTTGATGAAACAAGAGAAGACAATGGGACGTAGTAACTATCTACAACAAAAGGATATTTTCTTGTTGCAGACAGTTACTACGTCCTATTGTCTTTCCTTATCTAAATTTTTTCTCTTTCAAAATATTATTGTTAGACAAAGAATTCGATATAATTTCATTCATTTTTGATATTTTATTATGCTCATCATATTCTATTTGTATATAATCTTTATCATTTAGACTTATTTCGGTAATTCTATTACTATCATCATATTTATATTTATAATTAAATTCTAAAATTTCATCATTGTTTGGTGATTTGTATTTGTAATATATTAAATTTCCTTTTTCATCAAGCTTTTCGTCTAGGATGATTTTATCATTTCTCATTAGACCTTGCATAGTTTGAATGTTATGTAAACAAAATTTACATAAAGTTGACATTCTCCACAAAATTTGTTATAATTAGACCCACACGTAAAGCAATTAAACCAAATTTTTTCAAAAATAAAAACAATGGAGGTTTACACACTATGAAGATGAAGAAATTTGTAGCAATGGCTATGGCAATGGCAATGACAGGCTATAGTGCAGAGAAAAACACAAATGCAGATTCAACTGCAACAATGACATTCACAAAAGCCTACAAAGTAGGAGATGTCAATGGTGATGGCAAAATTAATGCATCAGATGCAAGTACTATTCTCTCTGCCTATGCAGAGTTAGCAAACAAAGGAACATGCTTGCTGATTCGTGAATTGGCAGACGTGAACGGAGACAATAAAATTGACTCCTCAGATGCTAGTAGTGTGCTACGGCAATATTCTACTGCATCAACTGGTGCTACTTCGAATCATCTCAATGCAATGGATGCTGGAGACATCATAATGTTGCAATCTGATAATCCGAAATCTACCCTGAACGAGGGTGAAGTATATGAGTACCTACAGATACTCATATATACTGAGCCCAATGGCCCAATATTTGATAAAAAGAGTTTTTTAGATATAGGTGATCGTTTCAAAGTGGTAAAAGTAGAAGGAGATTGGTGTCAAATCTATCTCACTTCAAGAATACCGTTTTTCTGCGGTATGGTATACATAAAACAGGATAGTTTACAAAACTGTCTGAAACTCGTAGGTCGTACCACATCTCCAAATGCAACAGAAACTACATCAGCTGAAGAAATTATAACAACCACTACAGAATCAACAGTTACAACAGAAACAACGACAGCAACAACTACCACCACAAATATACAGACCACAACTACAACTACTACAGAGGAACCAAATTATGAAACTACACCAACATATACGAACGAGGGAAATATTGCATACGGCTCTGTAATTGAATTTGTGGGAACATCGTGGATTTTACACGATAAGGTAACCGATAATGACAACGGAGATTTTTATGAACCATTACATTATATTAATTATGGAGAAAAAATCTTTATCAAGGACAATCCTGTAGAGGATTGGTATTGCATAGGTCTAGAAAAATCCGTAGTGGAAAACGCTTTTATATGTATTCCTGAGTCTGCCTGGAGTTATTTTAACGTAACTGGTGAGAGAATTAATGTGAATAACGGCCAGGTTGTAGAGGAAGCTCCTACGCCCATAGAGGAAAATTCACCTGTTGTAGACGAACCACTAGTTGATAGATATTCTATTGGAGATCAACTTCTTTTTGTTGGTGATTTTGGTTGGAATCTTCGTGCATCTACTGATTTCGACGGTGCTAATATCATAGGCTCTTTGCAAAAGGGCGATGTGGTAAAAGTTATGTATACAGAAATAGGCTCAGATTGGTATTTCATAGAGTCTGATGCGGGTAATTTCTGGATATATATAGAGCCTCAATTCTATGAGGCGTTCATACGAATATAAGTTAAATGTGTTTGAAAGGCAATCCTATATAGGATTGCCTTTCTTTAGGTGGTAACAAACTGAAGTTACAGTCCAGCCTCGGTGCTTTTGCAATAAGCCGTCCAATATAAGAATTATGTAATCGCTTACAATATATTAACACTCCGTAAGCTTGCTGGTCGGTTTAATCAAAAGATAAAAGGATTTTGAAGTGCGAGAGGAATTCTAGTGAGGGTGCAATCCTTTTATCCATTTGATTAAACGTACCAAACTGCGCTTCGTACTGCGTTGTTAATATATTGCTGGCTCTTACATAATTCTTATATTGAACTACTCAAAAAAATGGCTGACCTGTAACACCAACTGAAACAAATTAAGACCGTCCCCAAATGTTTCATAATCAACCTTGGAAAAAAATACCACATACTTGCAAATTAACATAAAATGTGCTATAATGTAAATGTCATATATTGTATAACGCTACTTATACAGAAAATAAAGTATAAAAGTTTTCTGGAGGGGTAGCGTAACCTCCAGAGTGTATTACTATAGGAGGTAGTAATTATGATAGGATTTGGTAAATTTGGCAAAAGAGGTTCACAGGCAGTAGAAATCACTACACTTACAGACAAGCGTCTTGTAAGAATAAACCCGCAGGAAGAAGGCTTCTATGATGCCGTTCTTAACTTCAAATCAGACATTATTAGCATCATTGATTTCATTGAAGCTATCAAAGAAGTCAAGGATGAAAAACTTGAAGCATTTTATAAGCCTGTCTACGATCCATCAGAAGATGACACAATAGTAGTTTATCAAAAAGGTAATAAACCAGCAACAGGTCATTCCTATAACTGGTGGACTGAAACAGCCTCCAAAATGCCGGCGGTAGAAGGCAAAAACTGGAAAATAGCGACGGAATACCAGTATTATGCCTTTCTCGTGTGGTTGATTAACCGCTTAGTCAAGAGTGGTAAATCTGTGGAAGAAGCAATCAACCAGGTAGTGAATAATTCAAAAGAATTAGGACATTACTACGATTCGGAAAAGGAGCCTGTGGCTACAGGAAATATAAATGTTTGCGGTGTATATGATTTAGCAAACACATATAAATTCCTGAAATGCTCCAATAACGTCGGAGGCTTTTGGCTCGGTGGGGGTGGTCCTGTTCATGATCTTGAAGGCAATCCGCTCGCCGACCTCCGCCATTTTACTAATGTAGGTACTGGTTTCAATAAAAGTGTTGGTATGCTAGTGCTTTAAAGAATCCAAACGTGTATAGGACTTGCTTTGCAGGTCCTATATTCAGTATGAGAATTTCTTGAGCTGTAGCAAATGCGAGATCAAAAATTTCTGCAGAGGAAGTCCTTTGGTAACAAAATGTCTTACAGGAGATTTATACGGAAAAGACCCTCAGTGTTGATGTTGCAAGAAGTTCTAAAAAGAGGAATATAGAGCAGTATTAAATGATTTTTCATTGATACTGCTCTATATATTATCTGTTACTGTTTAACACTTTTTATAAAATAATCCGCCCAAACCATAGAATTAAGTAGCGTGCTGAAATATATTAGTACTCCGTTCGTTTACTGGCGATTAGATTTGAGAATTTGAGAAAAAGCCATAAGGTGGGAGCGCCAAACTGCGCACTCCACTTCGTATTAATATATTTCATCAACATTATGGGCACCTGAACTGTAACAAACAGTAACTATTATCTAAAAAATGGAATAAAATAGCTTGTAATAATAAGCAATTTTTGATATATTATATTCATTACTGAAAAGGGGTCAGAAAAATGAATAATTTAGAAAAATTTTTTCAAAATACAAAAGATTCATTGCCACATAAAAATGTGCAAATGTTTTGAAAAGATAATGTGCAGACAGGTACAGCTACAGATTTTGGATGCGGAGCAGGTAGAGATACAATATTCTTAATAAAGAATGGCTGGAATGTTATTTCTGTTGATAAGGAAAATACAAAAACATTAATTGAGCAAAAATCAAAAATACGAAGAAACGTTAGATGTTGATCCTGATAAAGAAAACATCTCCTATGAAATTGCAACTGATTTAGATAATTTTATAAAAAGTGGAATAAGAATTAGCATTGAAAATGCAACTATAAATTATGAAAACAATGTATTGCAAATAGACGATTATGATAAAGATGTTATTGTAAGGGTACAAAGTGGAGTATGTGAAGGCAGTACAATAACATATAAACTAAGAAAACAATCAGACATGCAAATTGGATATATCATAATAGGAAGTTACTGTAGTTCCATTGGATGAAGTTGCAGAATTAAGTTTTGAAAATAAGGAAATGTACTTTGAATCCATTTAACTCTTATTATATAATAACTATATGGTTTGGAGTACCAAAAAGACGAAATTGTTGAACTGTAACAAGAATAGTAATAGTAAAAAAGGAGGCGTGTTATATAAAAAAGTTTATTATTATTTTAGCAGTAATATTATTCAGTATTTCATATTGTGTAATATATAATTATGGAAAACACTGCACAATAAAAGTAGTAGCAAATGGTTTAGAGAATATTTCAATTAAATATGATGAGGATATTCTCGAGTGTAAGGAAAATATAGAAAATGGTGTGATATTTCTTGATATTACAGCAAAGAAGACTGGAAAGACTACAATTAACATAGACGGTGAATTAGTACTTGAAGATGGAGAAATTGCACAAATACAGCGTAGTAGAGATATATATGTACATAAAACAGGAGTTATTACTAAAGATAATTTTCTGGGTAACTGTAACGGTGATATATTTTTTAGCATATCTTTTTATATAGTAATTGGACTTGTAATAATTTATCTAATAATGGAATATAAGAAGAAGAAAAAAGGGCTGTACGAATATGGAAGAGTAAGGTTATTAGGTTTAATAATATTTATTACAATATCATACCTATGGGGGATAGCGTTATTAATATATGATTTCATCCATGGAACATACTATCAATCAATATACAGTATAATAACAACGTTGAAAGACTATATGTACATATTCTTGATGCTAATTTTCCCATTAGCTTTTGTTGTAACAGTATTAGTAACAATAAGTAATTTGAAATTGTTAAAAAAAGAAGGCAAAAGTTTAAAGAATATGTTGGGTATACTACTAGGAGGGTTCTTTTGCCTAGCAACTATCGTAAGTATTATGCTACAAGCTACTCATTTTAATGATAAAAGCCTTAATGCAGTGTTTACAGAATATATATATATAGCATTATAACAATGTGCATTGAATATTTAGAATGTGTATTTATAGGAACATGCATTTTAGCAATTAAATCTGCTAGGCATATACCAAAATTTGATAAGGATGCAATTATAATATTAGGCTGTAAAATAAGGGAAGATGGAACCTTGACCAACCTACTAAAGTCAAGAGTAGATAGGGCAATAGAATTTAGTAAAATGCAAAAAGAGGCAACGGGTAAAGAAATTATATTTGTACCTTCAGGAGGTAAAGGTAATGACGAGGTAATTTCTGAAGCACAAGCAATGAAAAATTATCTCATAGAACAGGGAATTAAAGAAGAATTAATTTTGATTGAGGATAAATCGAAAAACACATATGAAAATATTAAGTTTTCAAATATGATTATTAATAATAAAATAGAAAATGCTAAAATTGCTTTTTCTACAACTAATTATCATGTGTTTAGGGCTGGTACTATCGCAACTAAACAGAATATATTTATGGAAGGAATTGGTGCGAAAACGAAGATGTATTATTGGGTAAATGCTTTTATAAGAGAGTTTGTTGCCACTTTGGTTTCTGAAAGAAGGAGTCATATAAAGACATTAGTATTTTTTGTATTATTACTAATTCCGATTGCTTCAGCAATGTTTTTGTAAACTGTGTCAGGGCAATTTCACAAAATTGTAATATTTTGCGAAATTGCCCTGACAGTTTAACAGTTTCGTCTTTTGAGTAGCCCAAACCATAGAATTATGTAGCGTTCTGAAATATATTAATACGCAGTGGAGTGCGCAGTTTTGGCGCTCCCACCTTATGTCTTTTTCTCAAATCTAATCGCCAGTAAACGAACGGAGTATTAATATATTTCAGAACGCTACATAATTCTATGGTTTGGGCGGATTATTTTATAAAAAGCGTTAAACAGTAACAATTGCCCTGGTAAACTGTATTGGCTTATTGCAAAAAACTAAATAATATGGTAAAATTACTACATAATTCTATATTATAAAATTCATATGAAAAAACAAAAAAAGAAGGTGATTAGAGAACATAATGGATCAAGTAAAAAAATTGTTTAATGATTTTAAAAGTGTATTTATAACACAAGATGTTCTAAAAGAAAATGAAGAGCATGCCAACATTGTTACAGCAACAGCAATGGTTAATAATTTTTTTGTAATGCTGTTAGTATGGGTATTAAACTATTTTGGCGTCTTTAGTTTTAGCACAAGAATTATTAATGCGGTTATTGTAAGAGGAGCAGTAGGATTACTAATACCAGCTTTTATCTGTTTTGCCTTAAAAGGAAAGGGAAAGGCTTTAAAAGCAATTCTAATTATTTCTCTAATTAATATTTTAGCTTTAATTAGTAGTACACTTACATACTCAGTTTCGTTACTGATGGTAATACCAGTTATATTAAGTTCAAGATATTATTCGAAGAGATTTACAGTCGCAACAGCAATAATATCAATTATTGCCTTTGCATTAGCAAATTTGTTGTCTGTTAGAATAGGAATAACAGATTTAAACTATGTAAATTTAGGACCAATAAAAAATATTACCATTGATAAAAATCTATACAACACCATTGATAGTATAAAAATAGACAGAGAAAAGTATTTAACTAACTTATTAGTTTACAATTATATACCTAAGCTACTTATCTACTTGGCTGTGGCATACGCATGCATACAGGTTACACAATCTGGAAAAAATATGATAATAAAGCAAAAAGAACTAAGTGAAAATAGTGCAAGAATAGAAACGGAACTTAATTTAGCTAATAGTATTCAAAGAAATATTTTACCTTCAATCTTCCCTCCATTCCCCGAACGCAGTGAAATCGATATATATGCAACTATGACACCTGCAAAGGAGGTTGGAGGAGATTTTTATGATATGTTTCTAATTGACGAAAATCATTTAGCAATGGTAATGGCAGATGTTGCAGGAAAGGGGATTCCTGCTGCGTTATTTATGATGATTTCAAAAACGTTAATTAAAAACACAGCCAATTCAGATAAAGAAGTAAATAAGGTTTTCAATAAAGTAAATAACATGTTATGTGATGGAAACAAAGTTGGACTATTTGTTACAGCTTGGTTAGGAATATTAGATTTACGAACAGGAAAATTGAATTTCGTAAATGCTGGTCACAATCCGCCACTATTATATTCAGAAAAAACTCGAAAATATGAATTTATGAAAGTTAAACCAAATATTGTTTTGGCTGCCATGGAAAACGTAAAATATCAAACACATGAGATTCAGCTAGAACCAGGAGATAGATTATTTTTATATACCGATGGTGTTGTTGAAGCTACAAATATAAAAAATGAAGCATATGGAAACGGACGATTGGAAGATTTTTTAAACAGTAATCTAAGTCTAAATGTAACAGAAACATTACATTCACTAATGGAGGACGTTAACAGTTTTGTACGGCAAAGCAGAACAATTTGACGATATGACAATGTTGGAAGTATTATACAAAAAAAGAAAGGTTGATAAAGAAATAAAAGAGGAAGAAGTTTTTAATGCAGATGTAAATGAATTGCCAAAAGTAAGGGAATTTATTGAACATGAGCTAGAAAAATGTGATTGCAGTATGAAAGTCGTCTCTCAAATTAATCTAGCTGTAGAGGAGGTTTTTGTAAATATAGCAAAACATGCATATGGAGAAAAAAATGGTGATTGCAAAGTGAAAATATATTTTAATGGAGAAAATACTTTGGAAGTTACTTTTGAAGATTCCGGACTACCATTTAATCCATTAACAAGAGGTAATCCTGATACAGCATTATCAGCTGATGAAAGAGAAATTGGTGGATTAGGCATATATATAATAAAAGAAATAATGGATGATGTTCAATACATGAATGAAGATGGTAAGAACATATTAGTAATAAAAAAATACATATAGAAAGATAAGGAGGAAATAATATTATGAAATCATTCGTTGAGAAATTTGAAGAAAACGTAAAAAATAATCCTAATAAGCCACTGTTTTTTGATGAGATGAATACAAAAGGAATAAGTTATTCTAAAATAGATGAAGTTTCCAGTAGAGTTTATTCATATTTATCAAGTAAGGGAATAGGAAAAGAAGATTTTGTCTTAATCAACTTGCCAAGAGGCGTTCAACCAGTAATGGCACTAGTAGGGGTTTGGAAAGCAGGTGCAGCTTTTACGATTGTTGAAGATAACTATGCACCAGACAGAATTGAATTTATTAGAAAAGATTGTAATTGTAAAGCAGAAATAAATAAGGAAAACTGGAATGAAATTTTAAATATGGAGCCAAAAGCAGGATACATAAATGCAGACTTACATGATGCAGCTTTTGCAATTTATACATCAGGTACCACAGGAAATCCAAAAGGAGTTTTACATGAATATGGAAACATTTTAAGAGCTGTTTCTTCTGTAAAAATAAGTGAGAACGAGCCTCTTGTAAAAAAAGGAGAACATGGAGCATTAGTTGCACCCTTAAACTTTATTGCATCAACTATTTTCTTAATGTATGTGTTGTACTATGGCTGTGAATTAGAAAATGCAAAATTACATATTGTTTCATACGCTACTTTAAAAAATCCATTGGCACTAAAAAGATTTATGCTTGAAAAAACAATTTCACTTACATTCTTAACACCATCTTATGTCAGAATGTTAGGAGGACAGACAGGACCGTTTTTGAAAACAATGATTATAGGCAGTGAGCCTGCTAACAATGTTTTTATAAAGAATGTTAAGTTATGTAACACATATATGATGAGTGAAAGTGCATTTATAGTAAGTATGTTCAAACTTGATAAATCATATGAAACTTGTCCTATTGGTAAACCTACTTTGCCAGGTTTAAACATAAAACTACTTGATGAGGATGGTAATGAAGTAGAAAATGGTGAAATAGGAGAGCTATGTTATGATAATCCATATTTTAGAGGGTATATGAATTTACCTGAACAAACCGAAAAAGTCTTAAAAAATGGAATTTATCATTCAGGAGATTTGGCAAAAAAAGATGAAAATGGAAATTTAATTTTACTTGGTAGAAATAATGATATGATTAAGATTAATGGTAACAGAATAGAGCCAGCCGAAATCGAAGCTGCAGTTCAGGCAGTGTTAGGCGTTAAATGGGCAGGGGTTAAAGGATTTGAAGAAACAGGTAGCTCATACTTATGTGCATATTATACAGAAAATATAGAAGTTGATTTAGATAAAACAAGACAAGAGCTTTTAAAGAGATTACCTTATTACATGTTGCCAGCATATTTTATTAAAATAGACGAAATACCTCTAAAAGCAAATGGAAAATTTGATAGAAAAGCGTTACCAGCTCCAGAAGTTAAGGATTTTAGAAATGAATATGTAGAACCACAAAATGAAATTGAAGAAAAAATCTGTAATGCATTTGAAAAAGTATTAAAATTGGATAGAGTCGGAACAAACGATGATTTTTATGAACTTGGAGGAGATTCTTTAAGTGCAATAGAATTAATATCAATTCTAGAATTACCAAAATTAAACTCATCTGAGATTTTCAGAGGGAGAACGCCAGAAAAAATTGCAAAATTATATGAGGAAATTTTACAAAACGATGATGGTGTATCACTTGAAGAAAAGAATGAAAAAGCGATGCAAATTGCTCACTACCTTACAACAGAACAATTATATATGGTAGATTACCAATTGTATAATCCTAAATCAACAATGTATAACTTGTTTACTATGCTTAAATTTGATAAAGAACAGTTTGATATAAACAAGCTAGCAGAAGCTCTAAATAAAGCAATAAAAAATCATCCTGCATTGTTAACTATATTCTCATTTGATGATGATGGAAATATTATTCAAAAATATAGCCCAGAGATTATGGAAGATATAACTATAGAGAAAATATCAGATTTTGATTTTAATATGGTTAAAGATACGCTAGTACTGCCATTCAAAATCATTGGTTCAAAATTATTCAGAGCACGAGTTTTCGAAACGGAGAAGGCAGCCTATATTTTCTTTGATGTTCATCATACTATATTTGATGGAACTTCATTTAAAGTTCTAATGGGAAATGTGGGAAAGGCATATATGGACATGCCAATGGAGAAAGATTATTATTACTTAATGTTACAACAAAGAGAAAATATGATTAATACTCCATTATATGAAGAAAGTAAGAAATATTTTGAAACAAAATACGATAGCGATAATGATTGGACTACTAAACCAAAACCAGACTTTGAATCTAATAATACTGAAATGGGTGAATATAAGTGTTCACTTGAAATATCACAAGAACAAATGAAGAGGATAGAAAAGTCATTCAAGATAACAAGAAATGAATTTTTCATTACAGTTACTAGTTTAGCAATTGCTATATATAACAACAAACCTAATGTTAAAATGTCATGGATATATAATGGTAGAGATAGTTTAGTTACAATGTCAAGTGTAGGTTTATTATTTAAAGATTTACCAATTGCTTTTAAGTTTAAACCAGATGTAACAATTAGAGAAATATATTTAGATGCGCATAAGCAAGTTCAAAAAGCAATTGAGCATAGTGTTTACCCATATGTGGATAGAAATGTTCCAGAAGTTTCAGATGATGTTGCATATTTACTGTACCAGCGAGATATTCGTGATGTTGGAAAAATGGATGGTATGGAACCAGAAACTATCGATATAAGGCAGAACCAAGCAGCAAGTCAAACAAATATAGATATACAAATTTTAGATGCGTCTGAGGGACTTCAAATAATGATTGATTATTCAGCAAGTATATATAAAGATGAGAGTATAGAGAAATTTAAAGATATCTTTATAAAGGTTGCTCATATATTATTAAAATATGATTCTCAAAAAGATGTTACCATTGGTCAAATAATAGATGAAG
Source organism: uncultured Lachnospiraceae bacterium (assembly GCA_946637865.1). GTDB lineage: Bacteria > Bacillota > Clostridia > TANB77 > CAG-508 > CAG-492. The sequence goes on from CAMPBM010000007.1 coordinate 21,672, forward strand.
CTAAGGATAAGAATAATACAAGTATTTTCAATAGAATCAAAGGTATCTTTTCAAGGAAAAAATAGTGTTTTATAATGAAAGGAATGACGATAGACATGGAAAATGAGGACAAAGCAATATTGAATAAAGATTTTTCTTTGATTAGTTTGATGGGATTTGTTTTTCCAAGTATCTTTACATTTGTATTTATTGCAATATACCAAATGGTTGATGGTTACTTCATTGAAAAATATGTTGGTGAAGTTGCTATAGGGGCGGTTAATTTATATATGCCAATACTCTATTTGTTAGTTGCCCTTGGCGTAATGCTTGGAACTGGTTCTAACGCTATTATAGTTAAAAAAGTAGGAGAAGGTAAGAAGGAAGAAGCGGGGAAAACTTTTTCAAATACCATACAGTTTTCTATTATCTTAACAATAATAATTACAGCTATATGCCTGATTTTTGCAAATCCAATTATGAAAATTTGTGGGGCAACAGAGGGAAATATAGAGTACTTAAAACCGTATTACTATACTTTAACCTCTTTTTCCCTAGCCATAATGTTACAATCTGCACTAGGAATACTAATTATAGGTGAAGGAAAATCTGTTCAGGCAGCGATAGTTATTATTATAGGTGGCGTTTTGAATTGTGTGCTTGATTATATATTTATGAAACATTTTAATATGGGAATAAGAGGAGCTGCAATAGCTACAATAATAGGGTATACAAGTACAATAGTGTATGCATTTTATTACTATATTATAGCTAAAAAAAGTACATATAGGTTTAAATTTCAAAAAATTAATTTTAAAGAAATCGGAGCTATATCTTTCAATGGCTCGTCTGATATGATTTCAAACCTTGCAGGAGGAGTAACATCATTAGTAATGAACCATTTGGCATTTAGATACTATGGTGAAATTGGAGTGAGTTCACTATCGGTTGTTCTATATTTCCAATTTATTATTCAAGCTATATTTATGGGATTCACTTCAGCAGTAGAGCCTTTATTTAGTTATTATTACGGAAACGGCAATATAGAAAAGAGAAAAAAGATTTTTAAAATTAGTAATATATGGATACTTATAATTTCAGTATTGGTGACAGCTTTAATGTATATTTTTAGAGAAAATATTGTGGAAATATTTTTTGAAAAGGGTACTGAAATATATAATATTACTATTCTTGGATTAAAGATATTTATAATAGCTACAATATTTGTAGGTTATAATACTTTTTTCTCAGGACTATTTACAGCCTTTTCAAACGGCTTGATATCTGGTATATTATCATTTATCAGATCACTCATAATTCTTGTTATTTGTCTATATCTATTATCTTACTTATTTAATGGTATTGGACTATGGTCTGCATGGCCTGTAGCAGAAGTATTATCCTGCATAGTAAGTGTAATATATATAGTAAAATATAAAAACAAATATAAATATTTATAAAAGAAGGGAAGAGAAAAAATGAACATTAATAAAGTTACAGATGGGAAGAACATTACAATAAGTGTATCAGGCAGATTAGATACAAATACATCACCAGTGCTAGAAAGTAATATAACAGATATTGAAAGTTACGAAAGCTTAATTTTTGATTTTGAAAATCTAGATTATATATCATCAGCAGGATTAAGAGTTTTACTTTCAGCACAAAAGAGAATGAATAAAGCAAACAAAACATTGTCTATAATTAACTGTAATGAAACAGTAAAAGACGTGTTTGACATTACTGGCTTTACGGACATCCTAACAATAGAATAAAAAAATCGAAGCAACATAGCCGTAGCACGCTACATACGTGCTTCATAAGAAGTATTACGCAGTACGAGAATAAGTTGATATGCGTTCCAATAAATCTTATTGTTAGTAAATTCGCAAAATTAGATAATATTGCTAGTGTACCAATACTATCTGCAGTATTGTTAATCTTACTAAGTGTAGTATTGAATGTAATAGCTGGTCTAATTCCTGCTAAGATGGCAGCAAAGAAAGACCCTGTTGAAGCCTTAAGAAATGAATAAAAAAATTCTTATTAATTTTGATGGCAAGTAACATTTATTCATGGTCACTGTTTAACACTTTTTACAAAATAATCCGCCCAAACCTTAGAATTATGTAGCACTCTGAAATATATTAATACTCCGTTCGTTTACTGGCGATTAGATTTGAGAAAAAGACATAAGGTGGGAGCGCCAAAACTGCGCACTCCACTTCGTATTAATATATTTCAGAGTGCTACATAATTCTAAGGTTTGGGCTACTCAAAAGACGAAACTGTTAAACAGTAACTATCCTGGTTGGTGTAAAATTAAAATATTGACAAATATGTCCATTTATATTATAATATAAATTATGTAAATCATATAAACCAATATCGCAATTGCGATAGCACCAAAGAAAAGGAGTATAAAAATGGAAAAAGATAATAGCATCAAGAAAGCATCAGAAGAATGGATTGAAAACTTTGGAAAAAAGTTATCATCCCCAACAAAAGCAACCTATGAGCGGTCAATTTTAAACCACATCATACCGGTAGTAGGGGATTGGCCTCTACCACAAAAAAATGAAGAATACTACTTGGTGATTAAAGCTGTTGAAGAACACCTCAAAAAAGGAGGGTATTCTCAGAAAACTAAATTAGGAGTTATTCACCTTTTAATTAGGATTCTGAATAATGAGGAATTAATTTATGGTCCTAGCCAGGTTCGCAAACAAGCTGAAGTAATTCCAGAAGATGAATATCTTAAACTAAAAAAATACTTAAGAGAAGATTTAACAAATCCTACTAATGTAGGAATTCTAATTGTAATGCTCATTGGACTGAGACTTGGTGAGATTTGTTCTTTGAAGTGGTCAGACATTGATATGTTCAAAAGACAGATTAATGTTCAGAGAATGGTTTCGAAAGTAGATGAAAAGAAAAATGGCATAGTAAAAATAAAAGGTACAAAACCACCTTTAAAAGAGGAAAAAATTACTCCTAGGGTAATTCCAATTCCAGAAAGCCTTGTAGAGGTACTGTTACCTACTTGGAATTGTTCATCAAATTATCTGTTGACAGGGACATTAGAACCAAAAGATCCAAGGAATTTTCAGTACAAACTGCAAAGACTATGTATACAATTAGGCATTTCAAATGTTACTTGTACGAACTTAAGAGAAACTTTTGCCATAAATTCACTGTTGAAAGGCATGAATCCTTTGGCACTAACGGAAATCTTGGGGTTAGATTATAAGGGGATACAGAGGTACCTAACGTATGCAAGAAAATGTGTCAACCTTATGGACGAAATGGAGAAATTAAATTAGGTTTTATTAAACAATAATGGTGTTCTTTCTTAGAACACCATTCAATGTTACAGGTCAGCCTTGGTGCTTTTGCAATAAGCCGTCCAATATAAGAATTATGTAATCGCAAAAAAACATATTAACATTCCGCAAAACCTTCAATAGACTAACTGAAAAATATAATTTGACAAAACAAAAATAATATATTATAATCTAGTGAAGTCTTTTTGAAAATCTACTAATAATTTACTAGGTTATTAAATATGATGAATTAATTATTCCATCAAGAAGACAAATACTAAAGAAAAGGAGTGGAATTATGAGCTTTGAAAAAGCGTTATTCCCAAAAAACTGTGTAGACCTAGCAGACCTTGAAAGAGAAGCTAAACATTCACGGAGTGAGACTAAACTTCAGGAAATAGCACAGGAAAATTTTAGCAATAGTGTAATAAGTATGTATGTTGCAGGAAATGCACATTGCAATACTGCTACGTTGGAGTTACTTGCTACACATAAAAGTGAATCAGTAAGACTATTAGTAGCGGAACAAAGTTTCAAAATCAAATCAAACAAAGTATTGCTCAAGTTGTGTTATGACACAGCCAGAGTAAGAGAATCTTTAGCTAAAAGGGTGGCCGACGACGGAATAATTACCCTACTGCTGAGGATGAACAAACAAAATCAGAAGATTGTAAAAATCTGTTTGCAGAGAATAAGAAATATGGAAAGAATTTCCAATTTCCTTACTTCCACAGAAAAAAATAATCTTTCAATGTATCTTGATGATATATTAGAAAACCAATATTTAACCGAGGTTGAACTAAAGTTAATATTGGAGAAAGATGTAGATTTATCCGCACATCATGTGATGAAAATACAGAAGCACAGAGGCTGTAGTAAAACAATATTACGGATGTTAGAGGAAAAATCACAATAAACATACCCCCGTTTTCGAATATCATTTAAATGACATTTGAGAACGGGGGGTATGTTTGTACGACAGGGGACGGAGTTTAAATTGGGGACGGAGAAGATTTTAAAATCTTCTCCGTCCCCAATTTTATTATTATGCTTGCTAGAATAGACATTTAATTAACTATGTGATAAAATACAAGCATGAAGGAGTGTGAGAAAATGATTATAGAGTTAGAAGATAATATACATATCTTAAATAGCTTAAAACAAAAATTAAAAGAAATGGGTGAATCTCTTTGACATTGCTAAATTAGAAAATGAGTTATCACAACTAGAGCAAGAGACTATGCAAGATGGATTTTGGAATGATAACAAAAAATCTAGTATAATTTTGCAAAAAATAAAAACTATAAAAAGTAAGTTAGAATGCTATAATAATTTGCAAGTAGAATTAAATAATTTAGTAGAAATTTCGGAGATAATCATGTTAGAGGAAAAGGAAAAACAGCAAAGTGCAGATGAAGAAAATAATGCACTAGTTAAGGATATTCTAGAAAATACTAAAATTTTACAATCAAAATTGGAGGATTTAGAAGTTACAACCTTACTTTCTGGAAAATATGATATGAATAATGCAATAGTAACAATACACCCTGGAGCTGGTGGAACAGAGTCACAAGATTGGGCTGAAATGTTGTATAGAATGTACTGTAGATGGGCAAATTCTAATGGTTATAATATACAAGAACTAGATTATCTGGATGGTGATGAGGCTGGATTGAAAAGTGTTACATTTTTAGTTAATGGAGATTACGCATATGGTTATATGAAATCTGAAAAAGGAGTGCATAGATTGGTTAGAATTTCTCCATTTGATAGTGGAGGAAGAAGGCATACTTCTTTTGCATCAGTGGAGGTACTGCCAGAAATAACAGAAGATATAGAAATTGATATCAATCCAGATGATTTAAGAATAGATACATATAGGGCTTCTGGTGCAGGTGGTCAACACATTAATAAAACCTCATCTGCAATAAGAATTACGCATATACCTACTAATATTGTGGTAGCTTGCCAGACAGAAAGGTCTCAAATACAAAATAGAGAAACAGCTATGAAAATGCTTAAATCAAAATTATTAGATTTAAAAGAGCAAGAACATAAAGAAAAAATTGAAGATTTAAAAGGCGAACAAAAGGATATAGCTTGGGGGAGTCAAATACGCTCGTATGTATTCTGCCCATATACGTTGGTTAAAGACCATAGAACTAATTATGAAGTAGGAAATGTAGCAGGCGTAATGGATGGAGATTTAAATGGCTTCATGAAAGAATATTTAAAAAAGCAGAGTAAATAATACCTAAATTAGTATAATATATAATAAGAAAGAGGTATAAGTATATGAAATTAAAATGGAAAGAAATCTATAGAAACAATAAACAAAGAAGATATTGTGAAATTGTTGGAATTAAAAAGGAGAATGTAGAATTAGAGTCTAACTCTTTTATAGTATTAAAAGAACGAAAATATATAGTATTGGCTTTTTCAATCATAGCATTAATATTATTAATTTGGACTTTCAGAAGTAGTGTAAAAACTTTGCTAATGGTACTAGCCTTTTTTGCGGTTGTAGGTGCAGGATTTTTTATATTTAACTATTTTAAATTAAAATGCTTACATGATGGATTATATATCAAATTCGGATTTCAAGAAGGAAAATTCTCATATGATAGGGTAAAAAGCGTATATTTATCAAAATTTAATGATTATAGCTTTCTAATACCTACAAAAAGAGTTTATAGCATTGTTATTAGATATGCAGATAATAATAATAGAATAAAAGAATTATCTTTCCCAAACTATTTTTTGAGTCCAGAAAAAACTGCAGAGTTTTTAGATAATTTTGAAATAAAAGAAGATGAAAACAATAGATATGTTCAGTATGAAAGATTTAAGGTCTTAAAAAAGGTAGGCAAGTTTGTTTTCTTTGTTATGTTTGCTATTATTGTAATAGGTGTTTCAATTGTTAGATAATTTTAAAATTAGCAACGGAATTTTTAAGTTTTTGAAATTAGGGACACAGAAACTTAAAAATTCCGTCCACATGTTTCATGCGTATTTAATTTTCTATTAATTTTTTGTGTAACTCCTGCAATAAATCATTTTCAACTGCTTTATAAAAAGTTATTGCTATCTTATTGTTAGTGGTATTAATTCCATATATTTCTCTAACATATTCTTCAGGAATATTATTTTGAATCCTTATATCATGTTTTGTAGTAGCGTCTGTATGATTTTTTATAAGGTATTCCGTAATAACATTGATAACTTTTTGCAAAATTTTAGTATCTGTGTTAATACTATATCCAATAATTGATATACGACTAACCGCTTTGATGGTAACAGAAAATGCAGATAAATCACCTTCCACGAGCCTTCGCAACCTGTTAATATCAGTTCTTTTTATTAAAAATTCTGTTTCGAACCAATTAGAATTGTTGTCTTTAAACTGAATTGGTGTTATGCTATTGCTAATCAATAAATTATATATTTCTAAAGATGATGTAGTAATAGAAGCCCCACCTTTTAAAGTAACAAGTGAAATATCATCATTTTTAACAATACTTTTAACAGATTTATCCTCTATTTTATTATCTATAATGCTCCCAGATTTGCCATTAAAAGTAGATTTGGCTATTATAGGAATATTGAATTTATTACCAATTTCAATACATCTGTGATGTAATACTTTAGCTCCCTCGTTTGCAATGTCAACCATTTCTATATACGAGAGATTTGATAGTCTTTTTGCATTAGAATACTTGTTAGGGTCTGTTGTATATACACCATCAACATCAGAAAAAATATAACACTGTTTAGCTTTTAATCCAGCAGATATTGCTAAAGCAGTAGTATCTGAACCACCTCTGCCTAAAGTTGTTATATCTAAATTACTATTTATTCCTTGAAATCCAGCTATAATTACAATTTTTCTATTTTGTAATTCCTGTAAAACTCTAGAAGTATCTATATACTCAATTAAAGCATTTTGATTGGTATCGTTAGTATAAATACCAGCCTGCCATCCTGTCAAAGATATAGCTTCATATCCCAATTCATTAAGCAATATACTTAATTTGGAAATTGCAATTTGTTCGCCAGAACTAAGTAGCACATCAAGCTCACGGTCTTTAGGTATTTTAGAAAGTTCATATGCTTCTTTTAAAAGTGTATCTGTAGTTTTTCCGCTGTGCAGAGACAACTACCACTACATTATTGTTTTTATTGTATAAATCTATTATTTTATTTGCTACAATATTTAACTTATTATTATTAGCTATTGAACTTCCTCCAAATTTCATAACAATTGTGTCCATAAAAAGGCACCTTCTTTTTTTAAAAAATTGAAGGAATCTTATAGTGTAAAACTCCTCTACTGTATATTATTAGAAAATATAAAAAATGGTGAATGAAAATAACCACGTTTATAAAAAAATAGTAATATTATGTACTAAATATGAATATATATTAATATGTCCAAAAAGAAGGAGAAGAAACATATGATTATGGAAGAGAAAAAAAATAGTCTTAATGCTAATATCATGCAAAACATTATATTAGAGAATAGGGAAAAATTAAGTATTTCAGGAGTTAATGATGTACTAAGTTTTGACGATCAGATTGTAATTTTAGAAACTCGGCTTAGGGTTACTAACAATAAAAGGTGAAAATTTAAGAATAAATAAATTAAGTATAGATAGCGAAGAAGTTATAATTGAAGGAGAAATAAACAGTTTATTATACAATGAGAAAGAAGCGGATAAAAAAGGTAATTCTTTATTAGGTAAAATTTTTAAGTAATTTTAAAGACGGGTGACAATATGACTAATCAAATGTATACACTAATTGCTTTTTTCGTTACGGGAATTTGTATAGGTTTCTTATTCGATATTTTTCGAGTTACTAGAAGAATATTTAAGGTACCTGATATTGTAACATATATAGAAGATGTTTTGTTTTGGCTTTCAACTGGAATATTGGTAATACTTACTATATTATTTTTCACGGATGGTGAAGTAAGACTTTATATGATTTTAATGACTATAATAGGAGCTGTGTTATATTTCATGCTAATTAGTAAGTATTTTATTAAGATGAATATTGTGGCTATGAGTGCAATTAAGAAAATTATTAATGTATTAATTCTGCCATTTAAGAAGCTTGTGAAGAAGCGTAGTAATGTGGTAACCAAAAAATAAATTTTTTTCAAAAAAATAGTGGCAAATGAAGGATTTTATGTTATAATATAGAAATAGATATGTAGAATAAAAATTGGAGAGGCCTATGAAAAAAAAGAAAATTAGATTTAATAGAATTATAATAATTGGATTTATTATATATGTTTTATATTCAGTAATATCAAAGCAACAAGTACTTAGCGAATATAGGAAAGAAGAACAAAGATATTTAGATTTGATTGCTCAGGAAGAACAGCGAAATACTGAATTATCAGAAGCTAAAAATAATATAAATTCAACGGAATTTATAGAGCAAATAGCAAGAGAAAAATTAGGAATGTATTTGCCGAATGAAAGAGTATATATAGATATTAGTAAATAATAAGGGGTATCGATTAAAATAAAGGTCGGTATATCTTTTATTATATAATTTTTTTCAATCATTTTATTCTTAAAAATTCCAAATAAGATAAAATTTATATATAAGAAATGTATGAAAGGGGTAAATTATGGATTATGAAAAATGTACGCTTGTAGAATTGCGTCAACTAGCAAAGGAGAAAGGAACAAAAAATGTTTCAAAGTTAAAGAAAGATGAATTAATTAATCTATTACAAAACATGGAGGATGGAAGAGAAGTTAACAACACGTATGCAGATAGCAACAAGACATATGAGGTGGTAAAAAATGAAACAAATAATGTTAACGATAAAAATGAGAATGTAGTAAACAACTATTCTTCTGCTTCAAATACCAACTACAAAGTTACTAATGAAGATGATAATATAGTAGAAGGTATTTTAGAGGTTTTGCCTGACGGATATGGATTTTTAAGAGGAAAGAACTATTTATCAAGTCCTAAGGATGTATATATTTCGCCAGTGCAAATAAAAAGATTTAGATTGGACAAGGGTGATAAGATAAAGGGTATAGCAAGAACGCCAAAAGAAGGAGAAAAATTTCCAGCGTTAATATTTGTTGGAGAAGTCAATGGAGAAGCTCCTGAAAAGGCTTATAGGAGAGTAAAATTTGATGATTTAACTCCAATATATCCTAATGAAAGATTACGTCTAGAAACATATCCTAATGAATATGCAATGAGGATTATAGACCTTATATCTCCAATTGGCAAGGGGCAAAGAGGTATGATTGTTGCTCCACCTAAAGTTGGTAAAACAACATTATTAAAGAAGATAGCAAATAGCATAACTGCTAATAATCCAGAAGTGGAATTAATAGTATTATTAATAGACGAAAGACCAGAAGAAGTTACAGATATGATTCGTTCAATTAAAGGTGATGTTATCTATTCTACATTTGACGAATTACCAGAACATCATGTTAAAGTAGCAGAGATGGTTTTAGAGAGAGCTAAAAGACTTACAGAGCAAAAGAAAGATGTTGTAATATTACTAGATAGCATTACAAGACTTGCACGTGCGTATAACTTAGTTATACCTTCATCTGGAAGAACTTTATCTGGAGGTTTTGACCCGGCAGCCCTACATAAGCCAAAGAAATTCTTTGGCGCAGCTAGAAATATTGAAAACGGAGGAAGCTTAACTATTCTAGCTACTTCATTAGTAGAAACTGGAAGTAGAATGGATGAAGTTATATTTGAAGAATTTAAGGGAACGGGTAATATGGAAGTTGTACTAGATAAGAAGTTATCGGAAAAGCGTATTTATCCTGCTATTGATATTAATAAATCAGGCACAAGAAGGGAAGATTTATTATTAAATGCAAAAGAATTAGAAACTGTTTTTGCACTAAGAAAAGCTTTAAATGCCATACCAGTAGCTGATGTAACAGAGCAGTTAATATCTCAAATGGTAGCTACTAAAAATAATGAAGAATTCATTGAAAAAATGGATTCATATTTAAAGAATTACAAATAGTGTTTTATTGTATATTATTACACCACATATATCAAGGATAGTTTGAAGGAATTTTCTTTTATATTTACCTGCTTAAAAAACTAGAAAGGATTATTCTTTGTATATGCCTTTAAGTGAAGCTAGAAAGGAATGGTTTTTGTATGAAATTGTATGTAATACTTGCTACTGTGGTAATAATATTTGTATATATAGTTATTTCGTGCAGACATTACATAAAGGCATATTTAAAGTACCTTAAGGGAAATTTAAAGTATAAAAAAGATGTAAATAATAGCTTAAAAGTAGACTTAAAAACACGAAAGCTATCAAATGAAGAAGTTAAGTATTTTATTAAATATTTAGCAAATGAGTTTGAAAAGATAGAATATACATATAAGGGAGAATATATAGTATCAGATAATTTGAAAAGAGAGTTAATATATTCCAAGTTTTCAGAAAGAACTTTAAAAAAACTGTTTTACAGTATAACAGAACATCTGGGAATAACCAATGAAGGAGTTGAGCTTGAGGTAAAAAATATTTCTAGTAGGACTCAAAAATCTTATGCTGGATTATATCATGAAGGAATCAATACTGCGGAGAAAAAAATAATACTTCTAATTAAACCAGATTATTCCTTTGAGACCGTATTATCAATTCTTATACATGAATCAATGCATTATTTTCTGTTTACAAATGGTATAAAGCTTGAAGATAATACTAAAAATGAATATTTAACAGATATAGCAACGATATATCTGGGATTTGGCAAGTATATGCTGGAAGGATATAAGACTAGCAAGAAAATTGTTTTTTTGGATGAGTATAAGAGAACTACTTCAAGCTACAAAGTTGGATATTTGAATTATAGTGATGTAAAATATACTAAGAAACAGATAAGAAGGTATAGAGCATAGTTATAAGTCAGCATTAGGCTTTTGTGACAGGATTGATTTCATACAAAAGAATTCTTCTTATAATTGTAATATGAAACTATTAAAAAGGAGTAGAAAGAACGGAAAATGAAAAAAATAAGAAATATATTTCGTATTATAGTATTTATAGTTATTATAGTATTTAACAACCTAAAGGTATATGCTACGGATGAACTGTCAATTAATGCAAAAGCATCCATAATTGTGGAAGCTAATTCAGGAAAAATTATTTATGAGGATAATGCTCAAATACAGAATTATCCTGCATCAGTTACTAAGATATTGACAGCAATAATTACTTTAGAAAGCTGTAAATTAGATGAAATGGCAGTCGTTACAGAAAGTGCTATTTCAAATATTCCGTCTGGATACGTTGTCGCACCATTGGTTATAGGAGAAGAAATGAAGATAGAGGATCTTTTATATGCGCTACTATTGAAGTCATCTAATGATGCTGCATATGTTTTGGCAGAATATGTAGGAGGCTCTGTAGAAGGTTTTTCAGATATGATGAACAAGAAAGCACAGGAGTTAGGGTGTAAAAATTCACATTTTGTTAACCCTAATGGTATACATAACGACAATCACTATACGACAGCATATGATATGTATTTAATTGCTAAATATGCTATGCAAAATGAAGAATTTGTAAAAATTGTTTCTACATATCAATACATATTACCTGCAACTAACAAATATAAAAATAGTGATAGGGTTATGAAAAATACTAATAACTTTGTAAATCCAAACAGTAATTATTATGATGAAACTGTTAAAGGAGTGAAGACGGGAACTACTATACCGGCAGGAAATTGCTTGATAACAGACACAATAAGGGATGATTTTAATGTTATAACAGTTATTTTAGGTGCGGAAACATCTGATAGTAAGTTTTCAGAAACAAAGAAAATGATAGACTATATGTTTAACAATTATACGCATACTGAAATACATAAGCAAGGTGATAGAATAAAAAATATTGATGTTGAGAGAGCAACTGATGAAACTAAGAATTTAGGGGTAATTATTAGCGATGATGTAAAGGTTATGAATAATATAGAAACAAATGTATCTGAAATAGAACCTGAAATATTTTTAAATGATAATATTGTTGCTCCAATTAGTAAGGGACAAGAGCTAGGAACAATAAAATATACAGTTGATGGCTTAGAGTACAATGCAAAACTATTAGCTGAAAATGATGTGGTTCTTAAAACATATTATGTTGAAATGGCAATAGCTGGGGTTGCTTTATTTATGTCGATTTGTGTAGTGGTAATTATGAACAAGGGTAAAAAGAAGAGAAAAAAAGGCAGAAGATGATACAAGGAAACATAGAAACTATCTGTGCCAATGGGAATCCACATTGGCACAGATAGTTTCTATGTTTCCTTGTATCATCTTTGATTGTAACCAGCAGTTACAACGTTACAATTCAGGTGCCCATAATGTTGATGAAATATATTAATACTCCGTTCGTT
>CAMPBM010000008.1 GCA_946637865.1 uncultured Lachnospiraceae bacterium
GGCACGCACGGTTTGATAAGGGGCGAACCTAGTAATAGGCTCGCCTACTTTCTTACGTAAACCATGTTTTACAGTTCGTTATAATTTACCCTTAGGCTTTTGCAATAAGCCATAAATTGTAACCATGGTTCCACACGAAATTTAAAAAAATTTCAAAAAACTGTTGACAAATATAAAAATAATATTTATAATAAGAAATGTCTTTAGAACATTAGTCAAAAGTGCAGGTGTCGTATAATGGCTATTACCTCAGCCTTCCAAGCTGATGACGAGGGTTCGATTCCCTCTACCTGCTCCATATAGTAATATAGAATAAAAACGCAGGTGTCGTATAATGGCTATTACCTCAGCCTTCCAAGCTGATGACGAGGGTTCGATTCCCTCTACCTGCTCCAGTAACGTTTCGGTTCAAACTTTTTATAGAACAGATAGATTTGAAATCAATCAGTAAAATGGTTGATTTTTTTATTTTGCAAAAAAATCATCCTAAATCTAAAATGAAGGTATGGTGTGAAAAATGAATATTACCAAAGAAGAACTACAGTTTGAGGAAAGTCTAACAAGATTTTGAAAATTAGGTTGCGTACATCTTCTGCCATATGCTATAATAATAGTGACAGGTAACTAATTTTAGTAAAAGGAGGAAGAATGGAGTTAAATATATTAATAATAATTTGTTTATTTTTATATTATAATAGTTATAAGATTAAGAGAATAAAAAGAAGAAGAATTATAAAAAAAATGAAAGTAGATGACTATATAGTTGAACTTATAGATGAATTTAAAAGAGAAATAAATAATAACCCTGAATTAAAAGGCATTCAAAATAAGAGAATTAATATAATTGTAAAAAATATAATCTATATAGTTTTTACTATTGTTTTAGCATTATCTCCAGTTATATATATTTTTTTTAAAATGGAATTAAAAGGGGAAATGCTATCAAATTATGAAATTTTTATGTTACTTGCAATATGTTTTATTTTTACACTCATATTCAAATTTGTTTTAGGGTACATAGAGATGCATAGTTTAAAAAAATATCTAAAAAAGAAAAACATATTAAAAGATTATGTATACAATGATTTTTTGAAAAGGATTAAATCTGATATAAAATGGTATGATAATCTAAAATCAGTAGATTCAAAAAAAACAGTTAGAATGGCAGATACATTTATAAACTGGGACGAAGAATATAAAAAAGCATGTTTTAATAAAATACAAATTTATGAAGAAAACAATAAGATTGATTTATTATCATATTTTTTTTATTCAAATAAAGTATATTTTGAAGATTATATAAGTGGAATATATAAAGAAAAATACATAATATCAATTTCAGATTTTAAAGAATATATAATTGGTAGTATTGGAAGTAGAATAAGACACTTACAAAATGAAGGAGTTTTTTGTACAATCAAAATAGATAAAAATATAATTAATGATATAAGAATAACTAGCAACAAGAAATATTCAATTTTTATGGATACACATTACATGGTTACAACAATGCCAGATGAATTTTACAAAAATTTTAGGATTTTAGCAAAAGATGAATCTCAAATCTCAGAAAAAATTTCGAAAAAATCAATAGAAATAATGGAAGAATTTTATAATAATAGCAAAATTAATTTTGATATATCTATAAAAAACGATGAGATATTTTTCAGATTTGAAACAATAGACACAATGGAATTAAATATTGGAAGAAGGATTGTTGATGATTTAATGTTGAAAGAATATGCCAATATTATAATGTTTATAATAAAATTATCTGAAGAAATAAATAATAATTGGAAGGTGTAATAAATATGAAGAAAAGTATGTCGTTTACATATTTAGAATGTATTTTCAACAAATGCAATAAGGAGGGGACTTTTATGTTTCATAAAATAAAATATGTAACACCACTTCAAGACTTTAAAATAAGTATTCAATTTGCAGAAGGTATAACAAAAATATATGATATGAAAAAACTTATTGAAAATAATAAATTATTTGCAGATTTATATGTTAATAATAATTAATAAATCGAGTTATACAAGAGAGCTTGAAACAAAATATGCAATTTTTCGCATACATGTTTCGAAACTGCTCCATAAATAAAGGGATACAGATTTTCTGTATTCCTAATTTTCGGTTGTATTTTGCCCATTTTCTGTAACTTCTGAAGAGCTATTCAAAACATCATACAAATTTCTAAAAGTATAGCCATTACTACTAAAATAATCAATAACTTCAGGCAATGCTTCGTACGTTAGTATCTTGCTAGAAGAATCGTGCATCAATAAAACAACAACATCCTTACCAGCAGATGTATTTTTTAAATTAGATAAAATAGATTCGTGTGTAGGAGAACCTTCGGCATCACGAGTAAGTGCATTCCAATCTAAATATGCTATGTGATTTTCAACTAAAACATTTTTCCCATTAGATTTTATCTCATTATATGGTCCGTCCGCTAGATCCACCAGGAAAGCGATAAATGTTTGAAGAATAGCTTTTATTATTTAAGGCTTTTTGCAAAGAAGTGTTACATTGTGTGTAGTCATTTAGAATTGTATCTGGACTTACATATATTTCAGAATATTTGTGTGAATACCCATGATTGGCAATGTAATGACCTTCAGAATATTCTCTTTGCACTATACTAGGGTACATGTCCACATATACGCCAAGAACAAAGAATGTAGCCTTTATATTACGCTCTTTTAAAACATCTAAAATCAATGGCGTGACACTGTTTGATGGGCCATCATCAAAAGTCAAGTATACAGTTTTAGCAGAACTTGTTTTGTATATTGTTAAAACACTATTTACCTGAGCATCTGTAAGATATGCTGGTGTGAAATTAGTATTTTCTGCCACATTAGTATCTTCTGGCACATCTGCAGAGCTTGTATTATCTGAATTTTTTGCATCTGAATAATTTTCAATAGTCTCCGAATGAGAATCTGCATCAGGTGGGGATTCTCTGTCCCAAGAATAGGATGTAATAAGTAGAATAAAAATAAATAATACAAAAAAAACACGCTTTTTATTTAACTTTTTTGGTTTATTAGTTTTTGTTTTATCATTAATTGAATTATACACATTATCATCTCCTTATATATAATTACAGTATACTACAAATTTCGAGAAATTAACAGAAATAATAAAAAATTTTCGTTGTTACTAGAGTAGTAGTTACAATTCAGGTGCCCATAATGTTGATGAAATATATTAATACTCCGTTCGTTTGCTGGCGCTATGATATGTGAAAAAGACGTTAGGTGGGAGCGCCTTTACTAGCGCACTCCACTTCGTATTAATATATTTCATCAACATTATGGGCACCTGACCTTTAACGTAGTAGTAACATTTTCTTGCACGGGATTCATTAAATACTTGAATTTGTAAGAAAATTATGGTATATTTTTATCAAAAAATAAAATGAAATGGAGAGATATAGATGGGACAAGAAAAAAACTTTGTAGAGGATATAACTAACATAGACGAGAATTTTGCACAATGGTATACAGACATTGTTTTAAAAGCAGAGTTAGCAGATTATACAGACACAAAAGGATGTATTGCTATAAAACCATATGGTTATGCAATTTGGGAGAATATCCAAAACTACACAGATAAATTATTTAAAAAAACAGGAGTAAAGAACGTATATTTACCAGTATTAATTTCAGAAGGGTTGTTACAAAAAGAAAAAGACCATGTTGAGGGATTTGCACCAGAAGTTGCATTAGTGACAAAGGCAGGGGGAGAAGAGTTAGAAGAAGCATATTGTATAAGACCTACTTCTGAAACAATGTTTTCTAATTTATATTCAAAATGGTTATCTTCTTGGAGAGACTTACCAATGGTATATAATCAATGGTGTAATGTATTAAGATGGGAAAAAGAAACAAGACCTTTCTTGCGTTCAAGAGAATTCTTATGGCAAGAGGGACACACTATACATGCTACAAAAGAGGAAGCAGAGGCAAGAACTAGGCAAATGTTAGATATATATGAACAAGTAATTCAAGATTTATTAGCAATTCCAGTACTAAAAGGAAGAAAAACACCAAAAGAGCAGTTTGCAGGTGCAGAGGCAACATATACAGTTGAAACTTTGATGCATGATGGTAGAGCTTTACAAGCAGGAACTTCTCATTATTTTGGACAAAACTTCACAAAGCCATTTAACGTAAAATTTCAAAACAAAGAAGGTAAAGAGGAATTTGCTTATCAAACCTCATGGGGGATTAGTACAAGGCTAATTGGTGCTTTGATTATGGCTCATGGTGATGATAGAGGTTTAAAACTACCACCAAAAGTTGCACCAATACAGTCTGTAATTGTACCTGTAGCTATGCATAAAGATGGGGTAAAGGAATCTGCAATGGCACTATATGAAAAGCTATGTGAAAAATATAGAGTAGAGATAGATGTAAGGGAACAATACTCTCCAGGATATAAGTTTAATGACTGGGAAATGAGAGGTGTTCCAGTTAGAATCGAATTAGGTCCTAGAGATATTGAAAATGGTAAGTGTGTTGTTGTAAGAAGAGACAATCAAGAAAAAATAGAAATTGGGTTAGATGAAATAAATGAAAAACTTTCAGAAATATTAGACGATATTCAAACTAATATGTTTAATATGTGTAAAGAGAGAAATAAGAAAAGAACCAATATAGCAACAACACTTGAAGAATTCGAAAAAGCATTAAATGAAAATCAGGGATATGTAAAAACTATGTGGTGCGGAGATGTTGCATGTGAGAATAAAATAAAGGAACTTACAGGTGCACATTCTAGATGCATACCTTTTGAACAAGAACATATAGCAAATACATGTGTATGTTGTGGGAAAACTGCTAGTACGATGGTTGTTTGGGGTAGACAATATTAATGTAAATTTGTATGTACAAGGCAATAAAGGAAAGGCAATGCTGTCAATTTAAGAATTTTTTAATTGAGGTCGGAGATTTTTCTTAATCAGGTAAAGTTGAGGTCGGAGAGTTTTCTGAATTCTTAGGTTGACAGCATTGACTATAAGGGAACTACAATAATACTTAGTGGTTATAAATTTTTATAGATTTAATATAAAATCTAAATAATATTAAGAGGAATGAATGAAGATGAAAGTATTAATGCATGTATGTTGTGCTCCTTGCAGTGTATACTGTATCGATTCACTTAGGAGTGAAGGGATAGAACCAGTTTTATACTGGTATAATCCAAATATTCACCCATATAAAGAGTATGAGGCTAGACGAGATTGTGTAAAGTTATATTCAGAAAAAATAAATGTAAAAGCAATTTTTGAAGACGAATACGGTTTAGATAATTTTTGCAAGAATGTAGCAAATAATTTGAATTCTAGATGCGTAGATTATTGCTACCCTGTAAGATTAAGGAAAACCTTCGAATATGCAAAAGAGAATGGATATGATGCAGTTACTACAACTCTTTTATACAGTATATATCAAAAGCATAATTATATAAAAAGGTTAATGGAAAATTATAGTAAAGAGTATGGAATAGATTTTTTGTATAGAGATTTTAGATATGGATTTTGGGAAGGTCATAATAAAGCAAAAGAGCAAGGGTTGTACATGCAGAAATACTGTGGATGCATTTTTAGTGAGGAAGATAGATATTATTACCATAAAAAAGATCCATTAAATTTACCAGAAGGATTTAATTGGAAACGATAAACACAAAGGAGAAAAAAATATGAATACAAAAGCATTGAGTGAAGTATATTCTATAATACAAGTAATGAACATAAACGTAAGAAGTAATATACCTGATAGTTTTATGACTTTTTTACGAGAGAATAGAAATATTTTATATAATCCAAAATTTGATAAAGTTCCAAAGAATTTTGATAATTTAGAACATGACACACAGGTCATTTTTGCACTAATTTTCAAAAAATACTTTTCACAATACAATAACTTAGAAATAGAAACTAATAATAGTAGGGAGCTTGTAAAATACCGAGAAAGTTTTATTAGCAAATTACTAGGGGCGATAAAGAAGGCACATCATAATATATTAAAAAATAGGTGGAGGTAAGGTATGGATATTTTTGATGAGATAGATAGTGGAGTAAGTAGTGAAAAATTTTTGGAAATAATGGAATTATTAAATGGAAAATTAGAACAGAGAGAAAGCAATACTAACGAAGATAGTGATTTGGATAAATTTCTTCAAGACACAAATTATTTTAGTAGACTCATACATAACAATTTAGATAGTGAAGAATCAGTTATAAAAACTATACAGTTAGTAGAAAAAATTGGAAGAGTTGCTAGAAATAACATTAAAGCGCAAGAGTTCTGCGATAAAATACAAACATCATTAGACAACGAATTTTTTTACGTTACAGACAAAATTGATTCCGAAGATATTCCTAAAGATAGAATAGTGCAGGAATATAAGAAGCTTATACCATACATAGGACTATATGAGGGTTTGGTAAGAAATGAGTATACTTTAATGAACGATATAAATCGATATACGAGTTATAATATGCAAGAATACACTGAATTTGAAAAAAGAAAGATAAATAAAAACAAAGAATTAGTAACTGCTATAGAATCTAATACGGAGTATATAAGTAGTATACGCAAAACAATAATAGAATTTATCAATGATAAGGATAGCAAAAATATAGATAATTTTGATATGAATATTTTTATGAATTCATTACTGCAAGGAGAAAACGAAAGGAACGGAACAGTTGAGGAAGTAATAGGACTTTTTGATATACTAGGTGAAAAGTCAGATTTTATGAGAATAGCTAATCCTACAGAAGAAAGAAAAGCAATTGCTAAGAAGGTTTACCAAAAGGTTGTTAGTTATTTTGAAATTGGGCTTAATTCTATAGATGTAGATGAACTAAGCAGAAAAATAGAGAGTACAGATAATGGATATTTTCGTGAGACTGAGACTATTGAAAAACTAGTAATGCTAATGGCAATTAATGATTCAGAAATAAGAGAAAAAGCAACCGAGAAGATTATGTCTATATGCAAGGCTGTAGGCTTTAATAATGAGGAGCTTTATTATAATATTCCAATTGAGAATTTCCAAGGAACAATACAAAGGAAAGTAATGGAAAATATATGTAAGAATTACCAGTTCGATTTTAGAGGACATGCAGATAAAGATGACAGTTTACAATCAAATAGTGCATATATTAATGATTATGCAGGCGTGAGTAAAGATTATCTTGAATACTTAATAGAAAAGAGAGTAAACATTTTTAGTAGAGAGGGGAGAGTACTAAGGAATTATTGTGCTATTACGGCTATGAGCCCTGAATTTGATAAATTTAACATAAGAAAACTTATAGAAGAAAAATATAATTTGAGTGAAATAATGATTGAGGATGAATATGCTTTTTTAGATTCATTTATTAATGAAAATCCTATTGTTACAGATTACGACAAAATGGACGAACTTTATGAGCATTTGCAGTTATTGAAATTAAAAAGCAAAGATTTTGTGATTCCAAAAAAGTATGTTGATTACATAATTAAACAGGCATTAGAAGGTGAAAAAAGTGTAATTAGTAACAGTGATTTTGAGGATGCATATTTAATAGAAAGTGCAATTGAAGACTTGGGAAAACATGACTTGGAAAAACAAGGAATTGATTTTAGAAAGTATTTATATTGTGTACAAAAATATATACAAGGGTCAAATCTCGGTATAAAAGCTAATGGTGGTGCAGGTCCGTATGGCGTGATGCTCTACGAAAGTGGTATAAGGCGGAATAAATGGGTATAATGGAAATAATCTAGAAATTCTGAGCATATTGTTTCATGAAAACACTCATATTGTACAAGATTTTGAGTTAAAAAAAAATGACGTTCCAGATTATAAAAGATATCTAATGGGAAAAGAAAGTGTTATTGAAAACATATATCCGGGATATTATAATTACAATTATAATAATATTTATAGAGAAATAGATGCTAATCATCAGGGGGCAAAAAAACTAGTAAGCTATATAAAAGAATTGGGACTAGATAACCAAAGTCTAGTAGATAGTATAGTAGAGAGCTACAGTAAAAAAGCTGAAATAGAATCTGCACATTTCTTTTTAGAGAAAAAGGTAAGATATGCAGATGGAGTCGCGGACTTCCAAGATTTAGCCGATGTAATTATAAAATCTAAGCCAGAGTGTATTCAGAAATTTCCTTTCTTAAAAGTGGAATATGATGAGAAAGGTAATAAAAAAAATCTAAGAACAATTTTATCGGAAAATGAAAATCGAAATGATAATACAATTTTCTTATGTATGCTTATTAAAGAAGGAAACATCATGACAAAGGAAACTTTTGCTGACGATGTAGATTATTTAATCGAGTGGGCAAATATAAGTAACAATAATCATAGGTTTTTAGTGAAGACTATTCTTAATGATACACTTGGAGAGATTGCCACAAGTTTAGCGAATGATGTAGATTCAATGGATTTTATTCAAGTAAGTGGAATAAAACATGCCATAGGAAAAATAAACTCACAATTACGTAGAGAGCAGGAATCTACTGATATTCAGTATAATAGTAAAATTTTTAGCGATGAAATGGGAAAAACACGAATGGTTAAAAAGGGAAAAGGTTTTAGAAGAATGACAGGAATAGAGTGTATCCAAGAATTACAAGAAAGAATTGATTCAAAATTAGAACAATTGAGCAAATCGCCAGAGCTCGAAGATATTAGGTTTTTAAAAAGTGCTACACAGGGAATCAAAGAAAATGAAATTGCAAATATGCAAAAGGAATTTATAAAGCAAGAGGAAAGTCATAGAGAAGATAATGAAAGAAAATTCGAGCGAGAACATCGTAATCCAGAGAAAAGACGAAATTTGGACAGAAACCGAGCTACTAGATTTCAAAGAGGTAGAAGAGATTAACTTCCAGCAAACGTGCTGGCTCGGTGTTGTCAAAAGGCAAAAGGAATTTACAAAATAGTGTAAAGTTTTGATTTGGTTTATTCTTTTTGCTTCTTTTGACAAACCTTGCCAATATTTTAGCGTTTAGGGCTCTATTGCTAATATGTTTTCTGCTCTTACATAATTCTTATATTGGACTACTCAACAATAATGGCTGACCTGTAACCAAACAGTAACAATTACTCTGGGTAAATCGCTAAAATACTTGAAAATTGAAAAATTCTATGATACAATAACTGGGTGATGTTAAATATTAACAAATAATATAGGAGGTTGAAGAATAATGAAAGATTATTTAGAAATTGATGAAGTAAAAGCTTTAGAAGTTTTGGATTCAAGAGGAAATCCAACAGTTCAAGTTGAAGTTATCGCAGGAGGATATAGCGGTGTTGCTATGGTTCCATCAGGAGCATCAACAGGAAGCTTTGAGGCAGTAGAATTAAGAGATGGAGATGATTCTAGATATTTAGGAAAAGGTGTTTTAAAAGCTGTAAACAATGTTAATACAACAATTAGGGATGCAGTTATTGGAATGAATGTTTATGACCAAGTTAAATTGGATAAAACAATGATAGAATTAGATGGAACAGAAAATAAGGGAAAATTAGGAGCTAATGCAATATTAGGCGTATCACTTGCAGCAGCAAAAGCAGCAGCAGCTTCTTTAGGAATAGAATTATATGAATATATAGGAGGAACAAATGCAAAAGTATTACCTACTCCTATGATGAACATAATGAATGGTGGAAAACATGCTGATAGTACATTAAGTGTACAAGAATTTATGATTATGCCAGTTGGTGCTAAAACATTTTCTGAATGTTTACAAATGAGTGCTGAAATTTACCACAACTTAAAGAAAGTTCTAAAAGCAAAAGGACTAGCTACAGGTGTTGGTGATGAAGGTGGATTTGCTCCAAATGTAAAAGATGAAGATGAAGCTCTAGCTTTAATAGTTGAAGCTATTGAGAAAGCTGGATATAAACCAGGTGAAGAAGTTTGCTTAGCACTTGATGTTGCTGCAACAGAGATGTATGATGAAGCTAAGAAAATAGGTAAGGATGGACAATATCATTTCTGGAAAATAGGTGTTACAAAAACATGTGATGAAATGATAGACTTCTTAGAAGATTTAGTTAACAGATATCCAATTATCTCAATTGAAGACGGTTTAGCTGAAGAAGATTGGGATGGATGGAAAAAATTAACAGATAGATTAGGAAGCAGAATTCAATTGGTTGGTGACGATTTATTTGTTACAAATATTAAGAGACTACAAAAAGGTATCGACTTAGGTGTTACAAACAGCATACTAATCAAATTAAACCAAATTGGTACTTTAACAGAAACATTAGATGCAATAGAATTAGCTAAGAAGAATGGTATGACAGCAGTTGTTTCTCATAGAAGTGGTGAAACAGAGGATACTACATTAGCTGATGTTGCTGTTGCTACAAATGCAGGACAAATTAAAACAGGTGCTCCTTGTAGAACAGACAGAGTTGCTAAATATAACAGATTATTAAATATTGAGGCAGAGTTAGATGATGTTGCTATTTATGCAGGTAGAAAAGGGCTAAACAGATAAAAAACTGTAACAAATACAAAATAAAAGTAATTTTTTAGAAGCAGGCATATTGATATATGCCTGTTTTTGTGATATATTAATTAGGCTAAATAAAAATAGAGAGTGTGTATACTAAAAATAGAAGGGTATATTAGGTAAAAAGAATGGAGGTTGTGAGAGTGAAGCATATTTATAAATGTTTAATGTTAATTGCTATTATAGTTTCAGTGTTAATTGTTACATATTCATCAGTAATGGATGCAAACTCTCAAGTAACTACTCCAAATATTGATAATAAATTAGAGTTAAGTATGGATAGCTATACATTGAGAAAAGATGAATTAATAGTAACCAATATTGTTACAACTGACAGTAAATATCCGTTAAAAAAAATGTATAAAGTAGGTGATGAAAAAGCAAACTTATTTTCGCTATCGTATGTTACAAATAATTTAGAAATTGGTTCAAGCGTAAAACTACAAAGCACAAATTCAGATATATCAAACCAGATATATCAGGTGTTTAAGGAGTCATATCCACGCATATCTTTGCACGATATGGGAGTAGACTCGGAAGAAGAAGCTTATCAAGCACAACAGTTAGCAATATGGGATATAGCACATAGTACAAAGGAATCAAAATATGGGAGTGAATTAAGTAAAATAGAGTCAATAGAAGCGGATTTAGGAAGGAAATATGCTAATATTAAAGTTTTTAATAAAGCAAAAGAATTAAGAAATATGGCATTACAGAGTTCTAAAGATTATACAGAAAATCAGGAAATTCCTAAATTAACTATATATAAAGAACAGGCAAAACTATTTGATCTAGATATAAATGGAAAAAAGAATTATGTGCTAGGTCCGATAAAATATGGTTTGACTGATGTGGTATTTAATAATGCAGATATTACTGTATCAAGTGAATTGGTAGAAAATTTAAATTTCAAAATCGTAGATTCAAATGGTATAGAAATGGAAAATGTAAAACCAAATGTAGAGTTTTACATAGCATTTTTAAATAATCCACCAAAATCAATAGTGATAACTGTTAATTCAAATTGCAAATATTTTAAACCAAGTGTTTATGAGTATGATAGCAATGATTACATAGCTAGCACGTATGTGAATGAGAATGTCTCAAATAATATAACAGTAGGAATGTAGTGTAAAGAAAGTAATAGTGTAGTAATAAACCAAAATTATAGGTTCTAAGGTGCGGAGGAGTCAACATGGTAAGAGTAGTTTTAAAATGCATAGTTTTGTGTATATGCGCTTTTTTATGTAATAATTATTATTGCAATTTTCTAGGAACTAGTGATACATATTTATACTCAAACGAAAATATTGCTTTTATGTTAGTTATATCAGTTATATTAAGTTTTAAATATGATGTACTACGAATAATAATTCAAAGCAAGAGCAAAAAAATGAGATATATCACAGCTTTCAGTTTTGTCGTATTATTTTTCGCAATAGTAAATCTTACATATTTTGTTAATGTAGAAAAATACGATATTAATAAGTTAGAAAATGATTTTTCTTTTAAAAGTTTCATTTTCTTACCTCAAAGATATAGCAACATACATTTAGAATTAATAACTGGATGTGATTTGCTAATTTCAATAATACTTATATCATTGAAATTAGCTAGAGATGAAATAGTTGAATGTAAAAATAAAATATTATCTGGTAGAAGAGCCGTGAAAGCATATTTATTAGAGCAAATTGTAAGATTTTATTGTAAATATAATTTTCCAATAATATTCACAATAAACCTCCTTATGATTCCAAAAAAGTATGTGGTTGCAGAAAAATGGGTAAATTTTGGAATTATATTTTTTATTGTATCTCAACTTATACTAGCATTACGTATAATACGATCACTATCCGCATGCTTTGAAAGAGATAAGTCTAAAATTGGAAAAGATAAATTAATTATAGTATTAACCATGCATAATTACAAGTTTTCATTTCGCAATGATTTTAAAAAATGTGTAAGTAAAGTTTGCAATATACATACAAAAGATATATTTAATGATTTAGCTATATATAGCAAAGATTATACTATGGTAAGTTATGAAGCAATAAGGAATAATCTGATTGATATTAATAAATATAAAAATATATCTTATTTTATAGTATTAAAAGAAGGCTGGCTTAATAGGTATACGGAGGGTTTTAGGTGGAAGGAATTTTATAATAAAGTAGAACAAATATCAGAAAAAACGGAAAATTATGTTATTTATTCTAGAATTAACAATATACGACACATAAAACTTGCTAAAGAAATCAAAGATAGACATGAGTACAAAATGGTAATTAATCCTAGCATAGAGAAATTAATAACAACCTTTGAACAAAACAAAAGAGATATTGAATTAAAAACTAAGGTAAGAAGAATTCTGAATTATATAGAAGAAAAAGATAAAGGATATGATATAAGAAATAAGTATATAAAATATGAGCTAAAGGGAATAATAGATTCATTTAACTATAAACAATATTTTTATTCAATTTCAAAGTTAAGCGAATATATTATACATTATATGGCTCTAAGAAGTCTTTTAAGGAATAAGAATAATATAGCAAAAGAGGAAATTGCGAAAGGTAATTTAGAGCAATGGATTGATTGCATAAGTTATGATAAGGAATACTCCATAAAAGAGGAAGAAATTATCGTAGGGGTTGCCAGTAAAGAGGAGGTTTACAATTCTATTATGAATATATATACAGCTCTAAATAAAAAAAGACAACCAAATAATAGTAGAAAATATTCATTTAAATTAGATATTTGCGGAATATTTAAAACTGTAAATGAAACGATAAATCTATCTAAAGAAAAATCAGATGATATAATATTTAATATTGTATATGACTTACTTAATATTGCTTTTCTATTAATATATGAATTTGAAGAATTGAACATACCAATTGAGGAGGGCGAAAAAATAAAGGATGTTTTTTCTAGACCAACTGATGCTATAATTATAGAGCATAATAAGTTATATTTGTTTACAGAAAGTAACACAGGAATTAGAACGAATGAGGAATTAAATAAGGAATATTTTAACTATGAAACTGGAAAGTATTCAATTATAGGTAATAAATTGACATACTACTTAAACCACAGATGGACGGAAAATGAAGTAAAAAATATGGAAGAGAAAATGGGGTGATGTAAATAATGCAAAAAATATCGAAAATAAATAAAGGAATACTGTTCTTTTCTTTTTTAATAGAATTTGTTTTATTGGTTTTTATTATGGATTTAGCAAGTATATCAATATACAGCAATGTATATAAGCTAATAAAAGTATTAACAATTTGTTTTTTTATTGATGAGATGTACGCTTTGTATTTATTAGACTTTTCTAAGAACAGGAAAAAGAATAAAAATATCTTAAAAATGTATAAAACAGATGTTAATTGGGTTGTTATAAAGGGCTTTTTCTTTGTAGAACTAATAAAGTACATTTTAATTATTATGTCTGAAAAAAGTATTCAGAATACTTTTGACATCCTACGATTGATTTTGCTAGGTGTTTTTACTTGTTTTGTATTTTATGGGCTTTATCTTATATTGCCCAAAAGAGAGAATTTGATGTTAAAGACAAGCAGACTAAAAATTGGTGTGGATTCAGGCAAAACTAATTTAAGATTTATTTTAATTGATGGAGATAAAATTCCAAGTTCTTTTAACTTTAGAAAAATGGCTGGTAATAAGATATCTAGAAAAAATATGTATATAAATCTAAATACAGATTTTCAATGTTTGATAAATGAAAATAAGAAAATGAAAAAGTTTATTTTGGACAATACAGTTGCATTAATACACGAAGTGCAGGACGGAGATTTAGATAATATATTAAGAATATATAAGGAAAATGAAATCAATAATTGTCATATGTATCACATTATGGCAGTAAATAATTATGAAGAAACTGAAATGCCTGATAAAGTTGGCTATGTAAATGCAATAAAAATATGCGATGTAAGCTATGCTATCGATTATGTTGAAAATCTTTTGAGTGTTAATATAGATAAAAAGGTATCAAGGTTAAAATATATCGCAACATTAAAAAAGTTGAAATTTGGAGAAAAAAAATCAGATATTTACGTTGATAGGAATAATGCTAGGTATACTAAAAAATTGGATACTATTTACAAGTACAGTTTTAATAATAATCTTAAGTATAATCCAGAAGAAATACCAAAAGAAGAATTTTCTTTTGAGTTATATAGAAATGCAATATTAAGTCAATCTCCATATGAAGCAGTAGAAAAAATGCTTAATTATATAACTTTTATTGGTAAGCTAATAGGATACTACACATTTGCAAAACATAACCCTAGATTCACTTCTACGGATGTGTATTCAAAGATAACTGAGGATGATGCTTCAACATGGGGAAATCAAATATTGTTTAATGTAAATGAGCATAGAGAGGATATGCTATATGACAATATTAGGGCAAATGAATTTGAAATAAATAAAAGTGAAAAGTATCTACTAAAGTACTATTTGTCTAAATTATTGCATGTTGAGATAATTGGAGATACGGTAACATTTGAAGGAATTTTAGATTTATACATTAAATTTAAAAATAAGGTTGATACGCAAAGATTTATTAATAAATCAAATATTTACTGTGTTTGGAGAGCTACAATGTTTTTTGCAGAAATGCTAAATAAGATGCTTAATGTTTCACAGTTGCAAAGTATGTTCGATGTATATAATAAAGAGGTTATGGTAGGCTATGGGGAAGAAGAAATGGTTAAATTGGGTAAATATGTAACTATAAATGAGGGGGTTATGTGTTTAATAAGCAAAGATAATAGATACATGGATTTTTTTAATAATGTTGTTGTTAAACAGTAACCATAAAAGTTACAAATTCGCCATTAAGTGTTGCTATGTAGATTTTTTTATGATATTATGTGTAAAATATTTAGTAGTTTCAATTATGTGAGCATACTAATAAAGCAAAAAAACATTAGAAAAAGGAGAAAAATTACAAATGGCTAAATTATTAGTTGTAGATGGAAATAGTATAATGAATAGGGCTTTCTATGGAATCATGGGAAGTAAAATGCTTATGACCAAAGATGGAAAATATACAAATGCTGTATATGGTTTTTTAGCTATTATTTTTAAGGTTATAGAAGATATACGGACCTGATTATATGGCAGTAGCATTCGATTTGAAAGCTCCAACTGCAAGACATAAAATATATGAAGGTTACAAAGCTAATAGAAAAGGTATGCCAAACGAGCTTGCTGAGCAAATGCCAATAATTAAAAAAATCTTAAGTTTTATGAATATTACAATTATTGAGAAAGAGGGATATGAAGCAGACGATGTTTTAGGAACACTAGCAAGAATTGCTGAAAATAGTGGTATATATGTAACTATCCTTTCAGGAGATAGGGATACTTTTCAACTTGCAACCGACAAGGTTACAATTAGGATTCCAAGGACTAAAGCAGGAAAAACAGAGGAAGATAACTATGATAGAAGTAAAATTTTAGAAGAATATGGAATTGAACCTAAGCAATTGATAGAGGTTAAAGGCCTTATGGGAGATGCTTCTGATAATATTCCTGGAGTTCCTGGAGTTGGAGAGAAAACAGCATTAAATCTAATAAAAGAGTATAAAAGTATAGATAATATATATAACTCATTGGCAGATGGTACTGCAATTTCAATAAAAGGAAAATTAAAGGAAAAAGTTGAACAAAATAAGGAATTAGCAGAACTTTCGAGATTTTTAGGAACTATAAATGTTGAAGTACCAATTGAAGAAAAAATTGAAGATTTAAAAGTTCAAGAGTGGAATAAGGAAGAAGTTCTAAATATTTTTAAAGAGTTGAATTTTAATAGATTCATTGATAGATTTAATTTAAATGAATTTCAACAGAAACATGATGTAAAAAAATTATTTGAGGCAATAGATGTTAATGAAGATGATAGTGCGGTAAATAGCGCTAAAGATACAAATAACAAAACAAGAAATTTGACAGATATAATGAATATAGTAAAGTCACAGAAAAAGCTAATATATTTCTTTGGCAAAAGTATAGACAAGCAAAGTAAGAAAATTATAAAGAAAAGGATAAAATCAATTAATATTTTTAATATAGATACTATGGAAGTATACTATATTAAGGTCACAGATGAGCAGAGTGTATTAGAGCTTTTTAAGTCTATATTAGAGGATGAGGAAATAAAAAAATATGGTTTTTCATTAAATGAAGATTATGTGTTTTTAAGAGAAAGAGATATTACTTTAAATGGTATAGTGTATGATGCTGAAATTGCAGGGTATGTATTAAATCCTACTGTAAGACCAACATTACAGAATCTTTCTAGTGAATATTTGAATTTAGATATGGAGGGTTTCCTTTCGGATAGTGAAAAAGGATTAGATGAGGAAAGCAAGCAAATAAATTTATTTGACCAATTACCTGTTACAACAGAAGAAAATGTAGATAGTGATAGACATAGAAATGCATTATATACATATTGTATAGGAATGTTAATTAAGCCAACACTAGATAAATTAATAGAAATAAATAGTATTGACTTATTTAACAATATTGAGATGCCTCTTGTAGAAGTTTTAGCACAAATGCAAGTTAATGGCATGTTTGTTAATAAGGATGAATTAATAGGAATAGGGGACAAATTAAAGGATAATTTAGAAATTTTAACCAGAGAGATTCACGAATTAGCTGGAGAACAGTTCAATATTAATTCTACGCAACAATTGGGAAAAATATTATTTGAAAAATTGAAATTGCCTGTAATAAAGAAAACAAAGACAGGTTATTCAACGGATGTGGATATTTTAGAAAAATTGAAGAAACATCACCCAATTATTGAAAAAGTTTTAGAATATAGAAGTTTGATGAAATTAAACTCAACTTATGTGGAGGGTTTGCTTCCATATATAAATGAGGAAACAAACAGAATTCATTCATTTTTTCATCAAACAATTACTGCAACTGGAAGGATAAGCAGTACAGAACCTAATTTACAGAATATTCCAACTAGAATAGAGTTAGGAAAGCAACTAAGAAAAGTATTTAAGCCGAAGGACGGATATATATATATAGATGCAGACTATTCTCAAGTAGAACTTAGGGTTCTTGCACATATTTCAAAAGATGAAAATATGTTACATGCTTTTTTAAATGATGAGGATATACATAAGCAAGCAGCTTCAAAGGTACTAGGAATACCTATAGAGCAGATTACTAAAGAGCAAAGAAGTTCAGCAAAAGCAGTAAACTTTGGAATTGTATATGGAATAAGTGATTTTGGTTTGTCTGAGCAACTTGGAATTAGTAGGAAAGAAGCAAAAAATTACATAGAACAGTATTTAGAAAAATATAGTGGAATAAAAAAATTTATGGAGGATATAGTTGATGAGGCTAAAAAGAAAGGATATGTTGAGACACTTTTCCATAGAAGAAGATATATTCCAGAGTTGAATTCAAATAACTATATGGTAAGACAATTCGGCGCAAGAGCAGCAATGAATACACCTATTCAGGGAACGGCCGCTGATATTATGAAGATAGCTATGATTAGTGTATTTAATAAGCTAAAATCAGAAAAATTTGATGCTGATATTGTGTTACAGGTTCATGATGAATTGTTAATTGAATGCAATGAAAAGCAAAAAGATGAAGTAGCTGGTTTATTGAAGGCTAGTATGGAAAATGCAATTTCAATGTTGGTTCCACTAAAAGTTGAAACATCAGAGGCGTATAATTGGTATGAAGCAAAATAGCAATAGCTATCCAAATGGATAAAAAATACTAAGAAACAAAAGAATATGTAATGAAGGAGCGATTTAATGCAAATGAAATTTACAGAAAAATTAATAGTGTCAGGAGCTACTATTCTAGTATTGATACTATTACTTAAAACATTCAATGTGTATGGTCTTGTTCAAAAAAAGATTTACAAACAGGAATATTCTGAATATGTAAATAAATATGCAGAAATAAATAGAATTGATCCTATGTGGATTTACGCAATAATAAAAGTTGAAAGCAATTTTAATAAGGAAGCTATATCAAGTAGTGGTGCCAAAGGTTTAATGCAATTGATGGACAATACAGCTTTAGATATAGCTAAAGAACTTAATATAGATAATTTTAAAGTTGATATGTTGTATAATCCAGAAATAAATATTATGTTTGGAACAAAGTATTTTGATAGTTTATTGCAAAAATATAATAAAAACTATTATTTGGCAATTGCAGCATATAATGGAGGCACTGGAAACGTTGATGACTGGATAAAAAAAGGGATAATAGCAGAGGATGCATCAAACATAGAAAATATACCATATAAAGAAACCAACATGTATGTTAGGAAAACTATGAACACCTACCAGATATATAAAAAAATATATTAGTTTCTCAAAAAAATGTAGAGGGACACTTAAGTGCTCCATAGCAATTGTAAAACGTTAATAATAGAGCAAAAGTCTATTAAATAAAAAAGAATCAAATTAGGAGGTAGAATAAAATGTCAGTTTTAGTAACAGGTGGTGCAGGTTATATAGGAAGCCACACAGTAGTAGAATTATTAAATGAAGGAGAAGATATTGTAATAGTAGATAATTTTTGCAATAGTAAGCCAGAAATGCTTGATAAAATAAAGAAAATAACAAATAAAGATTTTAAGTTTTATGAAGTAGATTTACTAGATGAAGAAAAATTAAATAAGGTTTTCGATGAGAATCCAGAAATAGAATCTGTAATTCATTTTGCAGGACTAAAAGCAGTGGGAGAGTCAGTTGCAAAACCAATAGAATACTATCATAACAATATAACAGGAACATTAATATTATTAGATGCTATGAAAAAACATAATTGCAAGAAAATAGTATTTAGTTCATCAGCAACCGTATATGGAAATCCTAAAACAGTTCCGATTAGAGAAGATTTCCCTTTATCAACAACAAATCCATACGGAAGCACTAAATTAATGATAGAGCAAATATTGAATGATGTATATGTATCAGACAATGAGTGGAGTGTAATATTGCTAAGATACTTTAATCCAATAGGAGCGCATGAAAGTGGAATAATAGGTGAGAATCCAAATGGAATTCCAAATAATCTAATGCCATATATAAATCAAGTAGCATGCGGAAAATTAGAATATTTGAGGGTATTTGGAAATGATTATGATACAGTAGATGGTACTGGCGTTAGAGATTATATACATGTTGTAGACCTAGCTCAAGGACATTTAAAAGCATTAGATAAAGCACGTAAAACTACAGGAGTTGAAGCATATAATCTAGGTACAGGTACAGGTTACTCAGTATTACAAATTGTTAAAGCCTTTGAAGATGCAACTGGTGTTAAGATAAATTATAAGATAGTTGAAAGGAGACCAGGAGATATTGCAACATGCTATGCGGATCCTGCTAAGGCAAAGAACGAGCTAGGATGGGAAGCTAAAAAGGGAATTGTAGATATGTGTAAGGATTCATGGAGATTTACTGAAAATAACAAATAGATTCAAAAATAAAACCATTATAGTATATATACATAATAAAATAAGAAGGTGTCTTTTGGAACCACCTTCTTATATTTTTTTATATAACTATCTTTGTAAAGAATTAATTAAATCTTGAGTCTTTTGTATATTTTTTTGTAATTCTTCTGTATTAACTGTATTGTTTTGAACATCTTGTTGAACATTCTTTTGAATTTCTGTAATAGTTTTTTGAATTTCTTCGTTATTTGGTAAAGAATTTGTTGTAGCGTCAGGTGTTGTAGGAGTTGCAGGTGTAGTAGCTGGTGTATCAGGTGTAGTTGTAGTAGGTGCTGCAGGTGCTTTATATATATCTTCTGCCTTTACATCAATTCCTAACAATTTTAATCTTGAAGGTAAAACTTCAGATGCTTTCTTTAATATATTGTTTAATTCTTCTTTTTGTTTTTCGGCAGATAGTTTTAATACATCTACGGAATTATTTGAAGTTAACTTTGGTATAGATATATCATCATCAGCTTCAATTGAACCATCAAATTTTAGTTCCATTGACTGGTCTTCTTGTGCCATTTTAAATGAACCACTAATATCAACAGGTCCTTTATCAATATTACCTTCTGAAGTAATAGCTATAGATATAGATGTATCTTGATCTGGAACTCCGATAGTTAGAGCAAATTTTGATAAATCATCTTTATTAACTATTTCATAATCTAAATCAATAGTTTCTTTTTGCTCTGGAACAGATATAGATAATTTTCCTTTTTTCTCTTTATCTGAATTTTTCTCAAATTTATTTTGGATAATTAAGATAGTTTGTGCATCATCCATATCTTCAACGTCATCTAAAACATTAAATTCGATTCTTGAATTAGATTTGTTTGAATATATTGCAATTTGAATAGCTTCGCTTTTATTATCTTTTATTTCATCCATAGAAGATAATAACTCATCTAATGCTTTTTCCATATAATCTGACACATCGTCTTCATTTAACTCATTTATTCGCATATCCATACTTTCTGCTATTAGGTTACCTTTTTCTGTAATTATTTTTGATAAGACATCATCTTTCTTTACCACATCTAACAAATCTTTTACAAAATTATAAGCATCTTCACCAGTTATTGTTAAATAGTATCCAGTAGTTTTAACCTTTTCTCCATCGATTTCTACTTCAACGTCTTTTTTGCTTGAATAACAGTTCTTTGGAATTAGTTTCTTAAATATATCTCCATATGTATCATCGAAATGCTTTAGGTCGTCTTCAGAAATATACAATAATTTGTATGGATCTACTTGTTTTACATTAGAAAGAGCTGTTTTTAATGAACTGATTTGTGCTCTAGTACTAGATGGGATTGAACTATTTTTTGATAGATATGTAATCAAATCATCTAATGTTACAGTATAGTATTTGTCTGATAAGTCAGCACATTTTAAACCAAAAGTATCACCATTTGTAACTAAATCTAATGTTAAAACTTCAGATTTTTTAGCATATAAACCTATTTTTTCTTGTGTTCTTCCTTCATCATTATCAGAATAAGTTTCAATTTTGATAGTAGAGTTATTTATAACATCTTGTGCGTCTGAATCTAAATTATCTAACTGTAAATTGGCTGAAACATTAAGTTCTGCTTTTAAAGATTTATCAGAAAGCTTTTTATAGTCATTTAGGAAAGATGAGTAATCTGAAAATTTAGAAGTATTTAATCCAACAGCACTTTCTGCTTTATCCCAAAATGAATCCTCCTTTGATTTAAAAACATCTGGGAAAAAGACCCTCCATACTACGATTCCAGCTGTAGCAAGCAATAAAATTATTACTACGACAGCTATAATAATTTTTTTCTTTTTCATATAGAAAATTCCTCCTTTAAATATATTTCAATTATAATTATGACATAAACAGATACAAAAAACAATAGTAAAAAATAAAAAAATAAAAAAAGCACGAAAATTGTATTGACAGATGGTTTTTTTAATGATAATAATAGACATATCTAAGAATTATTAGCAGCAGGAGGAATTTAATTTTATGGCTAATATAAATATGTTGCAATATGCAAACGAGAAATATAACAAAATAAGTGATGAGGATATTATAAAACTAGTGCGATTAGGAGATGATGTTGCACTTGATTTCATAATGGAAAAGTATAGAGATATAGTAAATATAAAGGTTAACAAATACTTTATAATAGGAGCTGAAAGGGAAGATATTGTACAAGAGGGGCTAATTGGTTTATATAAGGCTATAAAGAGTTTTGACATAAAAAAAGAAAATTCTTTCAAGACTTTTGCCAATTTGTGTATTGAACGACAGTTAATTACAGCAATAAAGACCTCAAATAGGCAGAAACATATGCCATTAAATTCATATTTATCATTAAATATGTCTGCATACGAAGATGAGGAAGCAGAGACAGTTATGGAAGTGTTTGATTCTAATACAATAGAAGATCCGTTAGAGACTTTAACAAAAAAAGAATATTATATAGAAATTGAAGATGCAATAGATAAATCTTTGAGTGATTTTGAAAAAAGAGTACTTAACAGATTTGCTAAAGGAGAGTCGTATGTTCAAATTGCAGATAAATTGAATACGCAAGTAAAATCTGTAGATAATGCCATACAACGAATTCGTAAAAAGGCAATTAGAAATATAGTGGCAGAGTGAGGTTTTAAGCTACTGTTTAACACTTTTTATAAAATAATCCGCCCAAACTGTTAAACAGTAACTAAATTTTTATATATATGCCAAACATATATTGACTTTTCACCAATTGTATTGTAAAGTAAGAGTAGGTACATATTATGCTTCCATAGCTCAGGAGGTAGAGCACTACCTTGGTAAGGTAGAGGTCACCGGTTCGAATCCGGTTGGAAGCTCCAAATCAAATGAAAAAACATATAAGAAGGGTGAAGAGAATATTATATGGAAGAGGAAAATATAAAAAAAACGAAAATAAAGCAAATTACTATCGCAGTTGCAATAAGCGTAGCTGTGGTAGTTTGTCTTACAGGGATATCTGTAGGACTTTATAATGCCTTTTTTTATGATGGCGATAGTATTGTAGAAACATCTGCAGAAGGAAAGGTAAAAGAAGACAAAGAAGATGAGGAAGAAGTTATTATAGATACGAGGGAAGAAGAAAAGAAAGAAGAAAAGGAAGAAGGAGAAAATAAAGAAGACAGTGAAGAAACAAAAGAAGAATTATCTGAAGAAGAAAGAATAAAGCAGGAAGAAGAAAGAAAACGTATAGAAGAAGAACAAAGGAAAAAAAGGGAAGAAGAACAGAAAAGATTATCTGAAGGTTACCCATATTGGATAAAAGTGAATTACACAGCTAATACTGTAACAGTGTATGAAAAAGATGAAAGTGGCAATTATACTGTACCAGTTAAGGCAATGATATGTTCAACGGGAGCTGCTACGCCTACATCGGGTGTATATCATACTCCACAAAAAGCTAGATGGGGATTATTAATAGGACCATCGTGGGGACAGTACTGTACAAGAATAACGGGACAAATTCTATTCCACTCTGTACCATATGACCAGCAGTCAGAAGATACCTTACATACAGTATACTATGATAGACTAGGAATAACAACATCGTTAGGGTGTATTAGATTAACCGTTGCAGATGCAAAGTGGCTATATGATAATTGTCCAATAGGTACATCAGTAGAATTTTATTCGTCTTCTGATCCAGGACCACTAGGTAAGCCCACTGCAATGAAAATTTCAGGGTATGGTGAACCATTAAATAGGTGGGATCCAACAGATCCAAATCCAAATAATCCATGGTATGCATATTTTAGTCAAAGTATGGAACCTGAAAGTAATAATAATGATGTTAATAATAATGAAAGTGGTAATGAACAACAGCAAAATCCACCTGTAGAGCAACAGCCTGAAGTGCCACCAGCAGAGCCTACTCAAACAGAACCACAAGTAACACCAGTAGAACCAGAGGTAAAAAAGACCACAGTTCCAAATGTTGTTGGAAAAAGCAAAGAAGAAGCAATAAGTATGTTGCAAGATTTTTTTGTCGTTGTAACCGAAATTTCAGATAATTCAAAAAGTAATGAAGTTATTGTTGAACAACAATATGCTCCTGGAACGGAATTAGAAAATGGAACAACAGTGAAAATAGTATATAATAAATTTATAGAGAAAAATCACGGTACCATTAACATAAATGTAGGTGCAATTACGGGATATGTTGAAGAAAAAGGTGAGGATGACAATGTAATTCCACCACAAATAGTTGATGTTAGAGTGACTGCAAATGGTAGTGTTATATACACTAATCAGGTTCAAGAGAATACAGGAATATTGCAAGTAATGGTTGAAGGAAATGGAATAACAAATATAGCTGTTACAGTTGGAAAAGAGCAAAGAAATGCTCAGATTAATTTAAATGAAAAGAATCAAGTAATTTCAATATATTAAATGTGATAATTAATGCAAAATGAATTGGGTGATTGTATGGATAAATTTGGTGCAAATATTGGAAAATATAAACGAGTATTAATTGAATATATAATAGCTTTGCTAATTATAGAGCTAGTTATTTTATTAGTGAATTTTTCTACGATTTCTGTAAGTACAAGTACGGTTGTACTTACAGAAATTTCGAAAGTGCGTGCACCTAATATAGCTAATATAGATTTTTTGAACAATTACAAATCAGAGACGCAAGACTATGATGAATCATCATATTACATAAAGATTGATTGCAAAAATCAAATAGTTACAGTATATACTTTAGATGAGGAAAAACAGTATACTGTTCCAATAAAATCGATGATTTGTTCAACAGGAGAAGCAACTCCACAAAATGGAGTATATGGAATATCTGATAAATATGAATGGGGTGGCTTAGTAGGAAATGTATATGGTCAATATTGTACAAGAATAACCGGGCAAATTTTATTTCATTCAGTTCCATATACTAGTCAAGATAAGTCAAGCTTAGAATACTGGGAATATGACAAATTAGGATTACCAGTATCAAAAGGATGTGTTCGTTTAACAGTAGCCGATGCTAAATGGATTTATGAACACTGCAAGGCTGGTACTAGTGTAGAGTTTTTCCAAGGTGAAGAACAAAGCAATATAGTGTATAGAAAAAAGCAACTTAAAATTTCAGAATTTTCAGAAAATTTAAGAGGTTGGGATCCAACAGATCCAGATCCAAATAATCCATGGCTGAAATATAACGAAATAAATGAAGGAGAAGTGTAGAATTATGAAAATTGGAATAGTAGGACTTCCAAATGTTGGAAAGAGTACATTATTTAATGCAATAACGAATGCAGGAGCTGAATGTGCAAATTATCCTTTTTGTACAATAGAACCAAATGTAGGGGTAGTGCCAGTTCCCGACGAAAGATTAGATAAATTAGCAGAAATGTATAATCCGGAAAAAGTAACGCATGCTATAATTGAATTTGTAGACATTGCTGGATTAGTAAAAGGAGCAAGCAAAGGCGAAGGTTTAGGAAATAAATTTTTATCTCATATAAGAGAAGTTGATAGCATTGCACAAGTTGTAAGGTGTTTTGAAAACCCAAATGTTGTACATGTTGATGGAAGTATAGACCCATTAAGGGATATAGAAACGATAAATTTAGAATTGATTTTTGCTGATATAGAAACTTTAGAAAAAAGACTAGATAGAGCAAAAAAAGCATTAAAAGCAGATAAAAAAGCACAAATAGAAATTGATGTTTTAGAAAAAATAAAAGGAACATTAGAAAGTGGAAAATGTGCTAGAACAGTAGATTTATCAGAGGAAGAAAGAGAGTTGATAAAGGACACATTTTTATTGACTATGAAGCCTACATTATATATAGCAAATGTTTCAGAAGAACAGCTACAAAATGTAGAAAATGATGAGAATATCAGTAAAGTTATGGAGTATGCGAAATCTGAAGGAGCAGAGGTTATTCCATTATGCATAAAAATAGAGGAAGAATTGGCATCATTGGAAAACGAAGATAAACATGAAATGCTAGAAGCACTTGGCTTGAAAGAATCAGGATTAGATAAGGTAATAAAAGCAAGTTACGATTTATTAGGATTAATGTCTTTCTTAACAGCAGGTGAGCCTGAGGTTAGGGCCTGGACTATAAAAAAGGGAACTAAAGCACCACAGGCTGCTGGAAAGATACATTCAGATATAGAAAGAGGATTTATTAGAGCAGAAATCGTTTCTTATAATGATTTGATAAGAGAGGGCTCAATGAATAATGCCAAAGAAAAAGGTTTGGTTCGTTCTGAAGGAAAAGATTATATAATGAAAGACGGAGATGTAGTTTTATTTAGATTCAATGTATAATATTGTAAAAAATGCAAAAAATATATTGACGAGAATAATATTTATATATACAATATTGGTGTAAGATATTCAAAAGAAAAAAGGAGAGGGATACTATGAGAAAAGTTAAAAAAAGTTTATTTATAATGTTTTTAGTAGTAAGTTTAGCATTAATATATCCAAATATGGTAGTAAATGCAGAAACAAATGACTATAGTAGTTATGTTGAGTTGAAGGATGAAACAACTGGTACCAATAAAAAAAGCGAGTCAACCAATACAGACTCATCTAATACAAATCAATCTTCAACTTCTACGTCTGTAACTAATACTACAACAAATAGCACAAATCGTAATACGACAAATACAAATGCTACAAAAACTACTACGAATACCACGAAAACTACTACAACAGGTACAAGTAACAATAATACTACTTCAACTAAACCACACCAAACTGCTGGAGCATTTATATCTATTGGATATATAACTGTTTTAGTGATTGCAACAATATTAACTGGAGTAGGTTATATCAAACATATGAAATATAATTATTAAAAGATATAAATAGAACAAAAAAGCACGATGTTTTTTGAAAAATTTTCAAAAATAGGTGCTTTTTTTATTGTTTTATGATAGAATACAAATTGTAAAAATTTTTAAAAGGAGAGTGTAGAAATGTCTGAAATAAAGTACAAGAGAATTCTATTAAAATTAAGTGGAGAAGCATTAGCAGGAGAGAATAAAACAGGTATATCACCAGAGGTTTTAGAGGATATAACATCTCAGGTTAAAGATTTAAAAGATTTAGGAGTAGAGATAGCAATAGTAGTTGGTGGCGGAAATTTTTGGAGAGGCAAATATGGTCACAATATGGAAAAAACTACATCTGATTACATGGGAATGCTAGCAACAACTATAAATGCATTAGCTTTGCAAGATGCATTAGAAGCAAAAGGAATGTATACAAGAGTTCAAACTGCTATAGAAATGAGAGAAATAGCTGAACCATATATAAAAAGAAAAGCAACAAAACATTTAGAAAAAGGTAGAATTGTTATATTTGCAGCAGGAACTGGAAATCCATTCTTTACTACGGATACATGTGCAGCTTTAAGAGCAGCGGAAATAGATGCTGAGGTTATTTTAGTAGCTAAAACAATTGATGGAGTGTATTCAGCAGATCCAAAAATAGACCCAAGTGCAGTAAAATATGACGAAATAACTTATTTAGACATTCTAAATAAAGATTTGAAAGTAATGGATTCAACAGCAACATCTCTATGTAGAGATAATAATATTCCGCTAATTATTTTTGCTATGAGTGAAAAAGGTAATATGATTAAAGCGGTTAAAGGCAAAAAAGTTGGAACCTTAGTTAAATAGTATAAAGGAGAGATGATTTATGGATTATAATGAAATTAAAGAGAAAATGAGTAAGACTATAAGCGTATATTCTGAAAATTTAGCAGAGATTAGAGCAGGACGTGCTAACCCTGCAATTTTAAATAAGATTAAAGTTGATTACTATGGAGTACCAACTCCAATAAGTCAGGTAGCTGGAATATCAGTTCCAGAAGCTAGATTAATAGTAATACAACCATGGGATGCTAGCATATTGAAAGAAATAGAAAAAGAAATATTAAAATCTGATATTGGTATTAATCCAAATAATGATGGAAAAGTAATTAGACTTTCTTTTCCAGAATTGAATGAGGAAAGAAGAAAAGAAATTGTTAAAGATATCAAGAAGATAGCAGAAGAAGCTAAAGTAGCTGTAAGAGCAATAAGAAGGGATGCAATTGATGGCTTTAGAAAGCAACAAAAAGATTCAGAAATTACAGAAGATGAGCTAAAAGTCGCAGAGGAAGAAGTTCAAAGAATAACAGATTCAAAAATAGATGAAATTGATACTATTTTAGCAAATAAAGAAAAAGAAGTTATGAGTGTGTAGTATAATTTTTAGAATTATACAATCTGTAATATAAATTAAACAACTATAAAGTAATACATATATTAATTATTAGTTTTATGTGATTTCTGGTATAAGAAAATTTTTCGATGTGCCAGTTAAAACAGGATTCATTAAAAAATATAAGGAGTTTTGCTTATGATTTTCAAAGAGGAATTGAACAAAAAAGCGGATGTAATAAATTTAGAGTTGAAAAGGCACATAAGGAGTGAGGAATGTCCTGAAAGAATATTAAATTCTTCAGTAGAGTATAGCTTATTAGCAGGAGGAAAAAGAATAAGACCTATTTTAATAATGTCATCATATGAATTGTTTAAAAATGATGTTGAGAAGACGTATACTTTTGCTGTAGCTATGGAAATGATACATACATTTTCTTTAATTCATGATGACCTTCCAGCAATAGATAATGATGATTATAGAAGAGGTAATTTAACAAATCATAAGAAATTTAATGAGGCAACAGCAATTTTAGCTGGTGATAGTTTGTTAAATAATGCATATAATTTAGTAATAAATGATATTATTAATAGTGATAAAGACAGAGAACAAAAAATTCTGGCTTTAAGAGAGCTTTCTTCTGGAGTAGATAGGATGATAGCTGGTGAGTATGTAGATACTGAGTTTGAGGGAAAAGAAATATCAAATGAGTATCTAGAATATATGCATGAAAATAAAACTGGAGCATTAATAAAGGCATGTGTAAGGATTGGAGCAATTTTAGCAGGTGCAGATAGTAGTGCAATCGAAAAATTAACAATTTATGCTGAAAAGATTGGATTAGCATTTCAAATTAAGGATGATATACTGTCTGAAATAGGGGATAGTAAGGAGTTAGGAAAACCAGTTGGAAATGATAGAGAAAGAGGAAAATGTACATACACAACTAAATATGGTTTGGAAAAAGCAAAGCAAATGCTAAATGATATAACAAGTGAAGCAATAGATGCAATTAGTTTATTTGATAATAGTGAGTTTTTAAAGGATTTAGCATTATACATCGCATATAGAAATAAATAAAAAGTTTTAGTTTGAAAGAAACATACTTTCATAATTGTGTGTGCCTTCGAGCAAAGCGAGAAAGGAATGAAATTTTATATGGATAATATTACAAATATACCACAACATATAGCAATTATTATGGATGGTAACCGTCGCTGGGCAAAGGAAAGAGGAATCGAAACAAAAGAGGGACATAAAGCAGGTGCCGAAAATTTAGAAAATATAGCTAAATACTGTAATAAAATTGGTGTGAAATACTTAACTGTTTACGCTTTTTCAACTGAAAATTGGAAAAGAAGCAAAGAAGAAGTTTCAGCTTTAATGATATTACTAAGGAATTACTTAAATAAATTTTCTAAAAATGCAAATAAAGAAAACATCAGAATAAAAATTTTGGGGGATATAAGTGTACTGGAATCAGGCTTAAGGAAGAGTGTAGAAGATGCTATTACAAAAACTAAAGATAATACTGGTCTTACTCTAAATATAGCATTTAACTATGGTGGAAGAGCTGAAATCACTAATGCAGTAAAGAAGATTGCTCTAAAGTTAGCTAGCAATGAAATAAAGTTAGAAGACATAGATGAAAACTTAGTTAATGAAAATATGTATACAGATGGAGAACCAGACCCAGATTTACTAATAAGACCAGGTGGAGAGCTACGTACTAGTAATTTTTTACCATGGCAACTAGTATATACGGAGTTTTACTTTTCAGATAAGTACTGGCCAGATTTTGGTGAAGATGAGTTACTAGAGGCTATAGAAACATTTAACAAAAGAAATAGAAAGTTTGGAGGAAAATAGTATGAATGTAAAACGTCTTGTAACAGCATTAATTGGGTTTCCACTTGTTGCATGTATATTAGTTTTGGGAAATAAATATGTTATAGATGCACTGTTTGCAGTAGCTGCAGCATTTGCATTATATGAATATAACCATGCATTGAA
The DNA here is from genome assembly GCA_946637865.1 of uncultured Lachnospiraceae bacterium. Lineage (GTDB taxonomy): Bacteria > Bacillota > Clostridia > TANB77 > CAG-508 > CAG-492. The sequence continues at coordinate 30,306 of CAMPBM010000008.1, forward strand.
AATGAAAGCAAAACCGGTACAGTGGATAGGGTATGTTGCGTGTGCCATAATAGCATTTATCCATGTTATTCCAACCACATATTTAATTAATATAATTGGAACAATAATTCCAGTTACTATTCTTATTTTGTTTTTAAGTGTAATTATTACAAATATGAAGATAAATATTGTTGATATAGCACTAACTTTGTTTGGAATTTGTTACATAGTAATTTTTTTAATGTTTATTCCAATATTAATGGGGCGTGAAAATGGAAAGTTATTAATTTGGTACATAATATTCTCAGCATGGGGAACAGACGTATTTGCTTATATAATTGGAAAAAGGTTTGGAAAGCATAAGTTTAGTCCTGTTAGTCCTAAAAAATCAGTTGAGGGATGTATAGGAGGAATTTTAGGTGCTCTAGTGTTCATAATACCATATACAATATTTTTAAACACCCACTATGGTATGAACATAGATTATATACTAATTTCTGCAATTGGCATTATATTAAGTCTTATAGGTCAAGTAGGTGACTTTTCTGCTTCGACAATAAAGAGATATGTTGAAATTAAGGATTTTAGTAATTTATTTCCTGGACACGGTGGTATGTTGGATAGAATAGATAGCGTAATATTTATAGCACCGTTTGCATATTTTTTACTAATGTTGATATAATGTTAATAGTCAATAAGGGCTACCTTAGGTAAAGAAGAAATTTTTAAAACTTAAAGGTAGCTTCATTTATGTAATAGGAAAGTAATCGTTTTATAGTGGGCTACAAAAGTGCTCTAGAGAAATACTAGATTTTTAGATTTTCAATATATAGGAGGGATAATATTGTTTTTTATAAATGTGCTAAAAATTATATTTCTATTGGGATGTTTAGTTTTTATCCATGAAGGTGGTCACTTTTTAATGGCTAAGTTATGTAAAATTAGAGTTAATGAATTTGCAATCGGCTTCGGCCCAACAATTTGGAGAAGACAAGGAAAAACTACCTTATATGCATTAAGAGCAATTCCACTAGGTGGATTTGTCAAATTAGAAGGAGAAGAAGAGGAATCAACAAAAGAGGGCTCATTTAGTGAAGCTAGTACTTTTAAAAAAGTAGCAATTGTAGCTGCAGGAGGTCTTGTAAATATTATTTTTGCAATAATAGTATTTTGGTTATTGTCAATATTTGTTGTAGGAATTAACAATTCGCTTCCATATCTAAAAATTTTTATACAAAGCATGATAGATAGTGTAGTACAGCTTTTTACAGGAAAGGCTAGTGTTGAACAAATGATGGGACCAATTGGATTGTCTAACGTAATTTCAAAAACTTCAGGTATTGAAGATTTTGTGTATATTTTGTCTGTAATTTCATTGTCGTTAGGGGTTACAAATTTATTACCAGTACCACCACTAGATGGGGGAAAAATAGTGTTATTAATTATAGAAGGTATACGAAGAAAACCACTTACTACTAGATTTAAAGTGATAGTTCAATCAGCAGGTTTTTTAATGCTAATTACATTATCTTTATTTGTAGCGTATAAAGATATATTGGAATTATAAGGCAATGAGTTGATAGGGTAGGTGAATATACCTGTAAGTATCATATATATGTATGGAATCAATAGTATATTTTTGAAGGTAGTTTGATATATAAAGAGTGAATTGGTGTAAAAAAAGTGGCATATAATGACAATCTGAGGTTTTAATATGTCAAAAATAAAAAATCATATAATAAAGAGGGATATATAATGAATAAAGAAGAATTAATGAAAGTTAAGGAAAAAGCATTAGAGGCACATATTCCAATAATCATGGATGATACATTAGAAGTGATTTCAGAAATCTTGAAGAAAGTAAAGCCTAAGAGAATACTTGAGATAGGAGCTGCCGTTGGATACTCTGCAATGTGCTTTTCAGAATACCTACAAGATGATGGCAGAATAGATACAATAGAAAGAGATGAAGACAGAATTAAAGAGGCAAAAGATAATTTTAAAAGAGTCGAAGTGGAAGAAAAAATATATTTATATGAAGGGGATGCTGTTGAAATATTACCTACGCTAACAGAAAAATATGATGTAGTTTTCATAGATGCTGCAAAAGGGAAATATCCATTTTTCTTAGAGCAAGCACTACGCCTGCTAAAAACAAAAGGGGTGATAATAGCTGATAATGTATTATATAAAGGATATGTTATGAGTGATTATAATAAACACAAGCAACGTACAGCCGTTAGAAATTTACGAGAATACATAGCTAGGGTAAATGAAGATGCAAATTTGGATACAGAGATTATGGAAGTAGGAGATGGTTTGGCAATAAGTTATAAGAAATAAAAGGATGCAAAATCAGAAATTATTTTGCTTCAAATTTCCACATCTATACCAAAATAAAATCAATACCCAACCGTAAGGGAGCACTAAAGTGCTCCATAAATAAACTTAGGACCAGAGATTTTCTTAAAAATTTTCTCCGGTCCCAATTTCAAAAATTATTCCTCATAATTATATTTTCTAAACATATTAAGCTAATTCAACAAATTAATTATTGTCTTTATGGTTAAATCAATCATCACATCATAATTCATTGAACTATGTCTATGATACACTACTTCATGGCAAATATCATCAATCAAGTGAATTGTAATATGAGCCTTTTCTCTCAAATCCTGTTCAGGAATTCCTATATCAGTAAAAATTTTTGATAGATTATCAGTCATCTGTATTTCAGAATGATGATATATTTCAGCAACATCTTCATCAGAATGTACCATTGCCATTATTTCTTTATGTGCATACTGTGAAAGTTTATGGTTTTTTATAAATTTTTTTATCATATTTCTTAAGATTTTATCTAAATTTGCGTCGTATAAATCTTTTGCAGAAACTTTTAGCATAGGATAGAATATAGAGTCTCCATACTTTTGTAAACTTTCTACTAAGATATCGTGCTTATCTTTAAAATATTGATAAACAATTCCTGTCGAGACATTAGCAACTTTAGCTATTTCAGCTGTATTAGTATTATAATATCCTTTTTCGCAAATCAGTTCAAATCCTGCTTTTAAAATCTTTTCTTTTGTTTCAATAGAGCGCTTTTGTACTGGCTTCCTTACATCTGTATTTCCCATAAATTAAAAGTCCTTTCTTTATTATAATAGTATCATAAAATAATTGTGCACTACAGTTAAACTAACAATAAGTATATAATAAAAATAAAGTAAAATCAACTCTGTTATTCATTTGTTACAGTAACATTTATTTTAAATAGTGAATACATGAAAATGTAAAATCTACTGATATACATGCAACAAGGAATAATGCTATACTAACCTGAAATTGGTCTGGAACGTGACGAGTTAGTGCTTTCCTGAATTTCTGTATTAATGGATAGATACATCGCGCAAATATAATAGTAATAACTCCCCATAGGAAAGAGTTCAAAGCTGTTATTCTGCCATTTAAATTATATTGACTGTCTGAATAATCCCACCATCTTGCTGAAAATAGAGAATCTAATATAAAGCCTACAAAATATTCAAAAAAAGAAAAAATTCCCATAAATAGTATAAATAAATTAATATAATTTCTTTTTTTATTAGCGTTATCTAAGTAAAAAGTAAGGATTGAGGCACCTGTTCCGATATATAGGACAGATAGGGGAATATAAAAAACCTCTTTTAGTTAGTTTACCTAATGTAAAATAACAAAATATGGTTTCGAGAATCCAACCTAAAAATGAGAAAATAAAAAAGCATAAAATATATGATGAGATTTTTTGTATTCTCAATTGGTTTGGTAAGGTTTTGTTTTCAAATAATGTTTTCATATGTTCCTCCGTTTATATGGCTTTTGTGTATTTTATTAGTTTTTTATATAGTATATAGTAATATTTATAAAAAGTAAATAGAGTATATTACTATTTTTTACTACTCTACGGTAATAGTTACAGTTCAGGTGGGTTACTTTTGCAGGTAGCCGTCAAAAATTAAAATTAT